>NZ_JALXBJ010000016.1 GCF_026991495.1 Thermococcus sp.
TCGACTGTTTAATGGTTGTCTGGTGGTTTACTACATCCCCGCCCTAAAGGACGAGGCTTTCAAAAGAAAAAAGTAAAAGGCAAGGAGGGTGTAGGAACCTGAGACAAGTCCGACCTTGGGCTCAATCCCCCAGAACCTCACGGGAACCACCGTCCTTTCTCAGGATGCGCTCCCAGGCCCTTATCGCCAACCACTTGTCGAGGAACTCGTTGAAGGTGCCGCACTTCGGCGAGAGGACGCAGACCGGACAGCCGTCTTTGCAGGGGCAGCTCCTGAGGTGCTCAAGGCTCTTCTCCATGAGCTTCTCGATGTTCTCGTAGATAATTTCCGCCAGACCCGCTCCCCCCTCGTTGCCGTCGTAGATGAAAACGAGGGGCCTTCCAAAGTAGGGCTCACCCGGAAAGCCCGCGTAGCTGTAGCCCCCGAGCTCTCTGCTGTCAACGTACGTGAAAATCGGCGCTATTTTGATGAGGTTGTGCTCCATAGCGTGGAGAGCCGAGCCAATCCCGTCCTTGCTGTCAACCATCTTCTTTATCGCGAAGGCCAGCTCCTCGTCGTTTACCCCGGCCTTCTGGAGTGCATCTCCTATCGTCTTCCTTATGATGAAGCTCGTGCTCCCGAGGTATAGCGGGAAGAGCTTCCTCCTGTCGAGGCTCTCGTAAAGGTGGAGGGCGATATCCCCGCTCCCCTTCTCCTCCGCCTTCGCGAGGAACTCCCGGAACTCTTCGGCGGACACTTCCCTTATCGACTCAGGGAAGACGAGCCACACCCCTTCAGTCTCGAACTCCCTCACGTGCGGCTCCTCGAACTCGACCTTCGCGAACCTCTCCCAGTTGAGTATCGAGAAGTCCTCCTTGGTTTCGACCTTTTCTCCGCTCGCCGGAGAGAAGATTTCGCCCTTTAAAATCCCCCTCTCCTTCAGCTTCACCAGCTCGGCCACGTAGTTTGCTGTGTCCAGCCCTTTAACGGCGTAGCCCGTGTAGACGTGTCTCACTCTAAGCCTCCCGAGGCCTATCGTTACTCCCCGATAGGACTTCTCCTCCTTAACCTCAAGGATTTCAACGTCCTCGCGCTTGCTGGCGAAGGTTTCAACGTCCCAGAGGCGGTTGAGTTGCTTTGCAAAGACGAAGTGGAAGTTGCCCCTGCTTAACCTGTCCATCGCCATGTAGAGTTCTCCCCTTGAGAAGTAGGCCATTCCCGGCAAGAGAGAGCGGTGGTACTCATCGGTGTCGACCTCCTCTACCACGTAGCTCTTGAGCTTGAGCCAGTTGACGAAGTTGAGGAGCTCCCTAATGGAGGACTTCTCCATCAGCTTGCCCCTTATCCAGGGCTCGTCCTTGACGAGGAAGAAGCTTTCATCTGAAGCAGTTCTGAGTGAGGAGTAGCTGAAAGCTGGTTTTCTGAGGCGGAGCTCCAGCTTTCCGGTCAGGGGGTTCTTTTTGAGGTCTGCCTCCCTCTCGATGACGAGCTTTTCAGCGATTTTCCTTTCAAACTCATCCAGCTCGTCCCAGTCGAGGATTCCAAGTTCGGTGAGCAGGTAGTGGAGGTGCTTTTCCGCTATGCGCTCGTTATCCCTTTTTACCGGCATGTACTCGATTATGCCCTTCTCAAGCTTCTCAACCAGCTCATCGAAGTGCTCGCGGTAGTAGTAGTCGAGGCCGTTCTTCCTAAGGACGATGCCGTTGAGGGCTTCTCGTTCGGCCTTCCTGCCTGCCCTCCCGAAGCGCTGGATGAGAGAGAAGAGGCCGTCCGGAGGAATTCCGTAGTTTATCACCGCGTCGAGGTCACCTATGTCCATCCCCAGCTCAAGGGCGTTGGTGGTGAGGAGAACGAGGAGCTTTCCCTCCTTGAAGTCCCTCTCCACCTCCCAGCGGACGTTTTTTGGCAAAGTCCCTTTGTAGGTGCTCGCCCTTGAAAAGGCCGGCGAGTTCAGGAGGAAGCGCATTAGTTTTTCGGTTCCCTTTCTGCTGTCGAAGAATACGAGGGTCTTTATGCCCTTCTCCGCCAGTCTCTCAACGGCCGCCCTCAAAAGCTGCCTCTCCTCAAGGTTCCTCGGCTCGAAGAGAACCAGATACCTGCGAGGGAACGGGTTGGTGGCCGTCTTGACCTCCTCGAACTCAAGCCGGAACAGCTTTTCGGCAAATTCCCTCGGGTTCCTCAGCGTTGCCGAGAGGGCGATTATCTGGGGTTTAACACCAAGGCGTTTGAGCCTGAAGAGCAAGCGTTTGAAGAGCCACGCCGCGTTGCTCCCGAAGACACCGCGGTAAACGTGGAGCTCGTCAACAACCAGATAACGCAGGTTCTTCAAAAGCCACTCGTAGTCCCTCCAGCGGCGCAGGACGTTGTAGTGGAGCATGTCTGGAGTCGTGAACACGACCCTCGGCCTCTCGCGGATCAGTTCTTTCCTCCCGCTCCAGGAGACGTCACCGGTGAGAATCCTCGCGCTCACACTCTTCCCAGTCAGGCGGTAGAACGCTAGATTCTGAAGGGAGAACTTCTCGAACTGGTTGTTTATCAAGGCCCTCGTGGGGTAGATGAGGAGGTAGGTTTTTCTCGGATCCGAGAGGTAGGAGTCGAAGACGGCCAAACGGAAAATCTCGCTCTTTCCGCTCGCTGTGGGGGTTGTGACAACGATGTTTTTGCCCGAGTAGAGCTTTTTTAGGGCTTCAACCTGATGCCTGTAGAGGGTGAAGCCGAGTTCCTCCAAAAGGGCGTTTATTTCCGGATTGTTGAAGGCGAACTCCCCAAATTCACCCTCGCTCGGTGGGAAGACGTGGACTTTGGCTATCTCCGACTTCAGCGGTTTGAGCACTTCGAGGAGGGACATGGAGGAAAGTGGGAGAGAATGGCTAAAAAGATAACCCAGCCGTTTGAGCCCGAGCCTCTCTCTGTCGGTCCCAGTCCTGCCGAGCTCTCTATCTCTCTGTACGCCAACAAAAGGCCGTATTAGATCGTTTTCTCGATTCAACAATTTTTCCTTCCGAAATAAGCTCCTCTACGGTTTTTATTATCTAACAGGAGTTTGATTAAAGGCGTTACCCTCCAAACCGAACTCCCTGAGGCGGCGAGAATGGGATATCAAACCCCGCAACCCTTTAAAACCCTCACCCTCAGCCTAAGCCGGTGGTGGGAATGGCGAGGATAGCTGTCATCGATTACGACAAGTGTAACCCGGACAAGTGCGGTCACTTCCTCTGCGAGCGCGTCTGCCCCGTCAATCGAATGGGCGGCGAGGCAATAATCATCGACGAAGAAAACTACAGGCCGGTCATACAGGAGGCAAGCTGTACCGGCTGTGGGATCTGCGTCCACAAATGCCCCTTCGGCGCGATAACGATCGTCAACCTCCCAGAACAGCTCGATGAGGACTGCGTTCACCGCTACGGCGTCAACGGGTTCGTCCTCTACAGGCTTCCCATAGTGAAGGAGGGCATGGTCGTCGGCGTCCTCGGTCCCAACGGAACGGGTAAAACAACCGCCGTCAAAATCCTCTCCGGGCAGATAGTTCCAAACCTCTGCTCAGACAACGACTCCTGGGAGAACGTGATAAGGGCCTTCAGGGGAAGCGAGCTCCAGAACTACTTTGAAAAGCTCAGGAACCGCGAGATAAGGCCGGTCGTCAAACCGCAGTACGTTGACCTCATCCCCAGGGCCGTGAAGGGAAAGGTCCGAGACCTCCTCAAAAGGGCCGACGAGACCGGAAAGTTTGAGGAGGTTGTGAAGGGGCTTGAACTAGGGAACGTCCTCGACAGGGACATCAGGCACCTCTCGGGTGGAGAGCTTCAGATGGTCGCGATAGCGGCTGCCCTTCTAAGGGATGCCCACTTCTACTTCTTCGACGAGCCCTCAAGCTACCTCGACATAAGGCAGCGCCTCAGGGTGGCGAGGATAATCCGCCGTTTAGCGGACTCCGGAAAGAACGTTTTAGCTGTTGAGCACGACTTAGCTGTCCTCGACTACCTGAGCGACATAATCCACGTCGTCTACGGAAAGCCAAGTGTTTACGGTATCTTCTCCCAGCCGAAGTCAACGAGGAACGGGATAAACGAGTTCCTGCACGGTTACCTCCGCGACGAGAACGTCCGCTTCAGGCCCTACGAGATAAGCTTCACCAAGACCGGCGAGAGGAAAAGCCAGGGGGGAGAGATACTCGTCCAGTATCCACGTCTCGTGAAGGACTACGGGACGTTCAGGCTTGAAGCTGAAGGAGGGGAGCTCTACGTCGGCGAGGTCGTTGGAATAGTCGGGCCGAACGGAATAGGCAAGACGACCTTCGTCAAGATGCTCGCCGGCGTTGAAAAGCCGACTGAGGGCGAGGTTGACTGGTCTCTCACCGTCAGCTACAAGCCCCAGTACATCAAGACAGACTACGAGGGAACGGTTTACGAGCTTTTGAGCAGGATAGATGAGGCAAAGCTCATGAGCAGCTTCTACAAGAGCGAGCTACTCAACCCGTTAGGAATCCCCGACCTCTACGACAAGAAGGTCAGAGAACTGAGCGGTGGCGAGCTTCAGCGCGTCGCCATAACCGCCTGCCTGATACGCGATGCTGACCTGTACCTCCTCGACGAGCCTTCGGCGCATCTCGACTCCGAGCAGAGGCTCGCGGTTTCTAAAGCTATACGCTCCCTCATGGCCAAGAACGAGAAGACCGCTCTGATAGTCGAGCACGACGTCATGATGGTTGATTATCTGAGCGACCGCTTGATAGTCTTCGAGGGCGAGCCCGGGAAGTACGGAAAGGCTTTGCCCCCAATGGGCATGCGCGAGGGCATGAACCGCTTCCTAGCAGGCATAGGCATAACCTTCCGCAGGGATCCGGAAACGGGAAGGCCGAGGGCCAACAAGGAGGGCAGCGTGAAGGATAGGGAGCAGAGGGAGAGGGGCGAGTACTACTACACCTGAAGTGTTAAAAGCACTTCCTCAAAATTTTCCACATGATCTACAGGCGCCTGGCCGTAGTGGCCCTGATCCTGGTCGTGGTCCTGCCGGTGCTCTTGATGCTAAAGCCCGGCTTTCAGGGGGAGGTTAGCCAACCGCCGGTTGCCGGGAAGATCCTTCTGCCTGAGCCGCGCTACCGCGGCCAGATGAGCGTTGAAGAGGCGATAGCGAAGAGGAGGAGCATCAGGGAGTACTCAAGCGAACCCCTAAAGCTCTGGGAACTCGGACAGCTCCTCTGGGCCGCGCAGGGGATAACCAGCCCGGACGGAAAGAGGGCGGCTCCGAGTGCCGGTCCCACCTACCCATTCGAGGTCTATGCAGTCGTCGGAAACGTCGAGGGTCTGCCCCCCGGGATCTACCACTACGTCCCCAAGGGACACTACTTAGAGCCCGTCAAAAGCGGCGACTTCAGGGGAAAGCTCCAGGCGGCGGCCCTCAACCAGGAGTGGGTCGGGAAGGCGGCCGTTGACATAGTTCTCGTGGCGTTCTATGAGAGGACGACAAAGGTCTACGGCGACAGGGGAATCAGATACGTTCACATGGAGGCAGGCCACATAGGTGAGAACATATACCTCCAGGCCACCGCCTTAGGCCTCGGGACGGTGGCGGTGGGGGCCTTTGACGACGGGAGGGTCGCCCGCATAATAGGGACGACCGGCGACCCGCTCTACATATTCCCAGTGGGGAGGAGGGTTTAAAGTGAACCTCGATCACCACACCCTCGGCCTGCTCACCTTCGCAGCGATGACGCTCGCGGTCTTCACCGGCTCGATGATATTCCTGAGCGGGAGGAAGGCCTGGCTGATGCTCCACGTTCTGCTCTCCATCATAGCCTACATTCTGATGTTCCTGACGCTCTGGGTGGTGATGTGAGATGGCCGGAAAGGTTCCGCCCGAGGTTCTTGAGAGAATCCTCAGTAAGATCAGATCCGACGACCCAAGGGTTCTCATCGGGCCGGGGATAGGGATAGACGTCTCTGCTGTCAGCTTTGGAGAGAGAACCCTCGTTGCCTCCACGGACCCAATAACGGGCGCCGTTGAGGACATCGGCTACTACGCAGTCCACATCAATGCCAACGACGTTGCGACGTCCGGTGCAAGGCCGAGGTGGTTTCTCGTGACCCTTCTGCTGCCGGAGGGCGAGGAAAGGCTCGCCGGGAAGATAATGGGGCAGATCGCTTCGGAGGCGGGGAAGTTGGGGGTGTCCGTCATCGGGGGGCACACCGAGCTCACCCCCGGGCTCAGCAGGCCTATAGTGGTCGGTACCATGCTCGGGGAGGTTGACGGGAGACCCCTCTCCTCTGCCGGAGCTCGGCCCGGGGACGCTATAGTCATGACCAAGTGGGCCGGGCTTGAGGGGACTTCAATAATCGCGAGGGAGAGGCGGGAAGAGCTCGCAACAGCCTTCGGCCGGTCCTTCGTCGAGAGGGCCGAATCGCTCGCGGAGTACCTGAGCGTGGTGGACGAGGCCCTCTACGCGGCAGCTTTCGGTGCAAACGCCATGCACGACCCGACAGAGGGCGGGGTTGCCAACGGGGTGCACGAGATGGCCGATGCCGCTGGCCTCGGCTTCAGGCTCTACACCGAGGGGATACCAATCAGGGAGGAGACAGAAAAGATCTGCAGCTTCTACGGCCTGAACCCCCTCGCGCTCATGGGTTCGGGGTCACTTCTCATAGCCGTACCTCGCGATGCCGCCCGGCTGCTCGTGGAGAGGCTCCTCGCGAGGGGGATAAAAGCTACCCTTGTGGGCGAGTTCCTCGCCGAGAAGAAGAGGGTGGCCATCAGAAACGGCGACGAGCTACCTTTCAAGCGCCCGAAGGCGGACGAACTCTGGAAGCTATTCAAAGCTTAGCTCAACTTCCACGACCTTCCCGTCTTTGAGGATCCACGCCCTCATCTCCCTTCCATCAGTTATGAGCCAGGGGACGTTCCAGAGTTTCATCCCGCGCAGGTCGTCGGGCGATGGGATCGGGGGACAGCGGAGGTGCGAGTGGAAGATGCCGACGAGCTGAAGGCCCCTCCTTTCCGCCCTCTCCAGGATTTCAAGCACCTCACGGGGGTTTATCCGGAAGGAAGTGGGGGAGTGGAGTTCGTTCCGCGCAAAGACGACATCTAAGACTCTGAAGTCCTCCCCCTCCAACCCCAAGAGAAAGCCACATACCTCCTCATCCTCCCTAAGGCCACCGATGATCTTAGAGGCGAGAGGCCTCGGCAGGATAAGCCTCATAGCTCCACCGAGATGTTCAGCTTTTTCTCCTCCTCAAGACGGACGAGGATTTCCCTCGCCTTCTTCTGCTCCAGCGGGATTCTCTTCAGCTGCTCGTAGGCGGCCATTATCTCCCTTCTCTCATCACCGTAGGCTTTCTTCCCCATGTAGAGGAGGACAGCGAGTAGAACCCCTTTCAGAGTCCTCTCAGGCAGGGGTAAAACCTTCCAGCCGTTGTCGTAGACGTAGGCGGCCTTGGGCTGCTCCGCTCCATCGAGGAGGTAAACCGGGACAATCCTCTTGCCTTTCTCCACCCGGAGAAACTCGAAGAGAGCCTCCTTGGGATAGCCCTCCTTTACCAGCCCCTGAAAGCTCAGTTCGAGGGCCTTGAGAAGGGATGAGATGCGCTCCATGTCGAGTATGCGGGACTTCGATAGGAGGGAGAGCTTGAGGGCGGCCTTCATGGGGGGCTCCTCAAGGAGGTTGACGCTCATGAGGGTTCTCTCGCGGAGGCTTGATCCGAGTTCAAAGGATTTTATGGCGATCCAAACGGCGCCGTTGCTCAGTATACCGTACCTAACGCCCGCGCTGAAGCAGTACTTGGCTAACTGCCTCAGGGGTTCCTCCCTCTTCAGGATGTTCACGCCCAGGTTCTTGGCCTCAAGGTAGGCTAAAACCTCGCCCCCCAAGATCAGGGCGTAGTCGGCCCGGCCCTCCTCAGTCCTCGACTCCGGGCGAACCTCCTCGGGGTTGTTCCAGTCCCAGCCGAGCGCGCTCATGATCTCCCCTATCAGGTGCTGCTTTACCGCCTCCTCGTTGCTCTCATACAAGGCTCTGTGGGCGTTTATCCTCTTGAGAACCCTCATTATAACCGAGGCTATACCCTCAAGGTCTTCCTTCCCCGCAATGGTCTCAGGGGCCGTTTTAAGGCTGCGGAGTACCCCATCACCAGTGCGCTCCATGCTCTCAGCTCCCGGGAGTTCCACATGATTTAGGGTGGAGGGCCTAAAAACGTTTTGGGAAACGCTTTTCTGCCCGAAGGAATAACTCAACCCGTGATGGAAGATGTGCAGGGTTCTGTTTGCGGTGGGTGATGGAGAGCGCATCAGGCCCCTCGTTAGGGCCTTAGTTGGGGCCGCTGAGAACGACCCCTACAAGGAGAAGCGCGGTAAAGGGCGGCAGCACAAAGACGGATGGGGCTACACGCTCCTGTCGGACGGAAAACTGGAGCACTACCGCTCAAGCAGTCCCATATTCCGGGATGAGAGCGGGGTTAAGGGGCTAATCGAAAAGCTCGGCGGTTTTTCGGTTCTGATGGCCCACGCGAGGGCGGCCTCACAGGGCGGCAGGGATCTCCTCAACACCCAGCCCTTTTCCTTCTCCTCGAGAAGGGGCTTCTCGTTCTGGCTCTACCACAACGGCGACATAAACAAGGCCCGGCTTATTGAACTCGGGGAGTTCGACGGGGATTTGGCAGGGGTCTCGGACTCCTACGTCCTCGGCGCCTACCTCTGCAGAAAGCTCGGGGGGACTGCGAAGGAGGAGCTCCTGCGCCTCTACTCACCGGTAATGGATGCAACGAACACGAGCCTCAACACCGGCCTGCTCCTACTCCCCCCTGGCGGCTCCGCGAGGGCCTTCCTGACGGCGTACTCAAGGCCCCTCTACATTATGAGGCCCGCCAACTGGGACTACGTGCGGCAGATCGAAGTGGAGGATGAAAACTTATTCGCCTTAGCTTCGTCCACGCTCGAACTCTACCACAAGGGGCCCTGGAAGCCCGTCCAGAACGGAACAGCCTTCTACCTCAGCATAGATGCCGAGGGGGAGAGCTTCAACGTTGAGAGGCTCGTCATGGGGTGAACACCTTTTTATATTTTGAGGGACTAATGGGTTCGGTGATGGGCGTGGATCTAAAGGCCCCCATCAAGGTTTACATGACCCGGAAACTCATCGGCGTGTCCCCAGATGACACCGTCAAGAGGGCCGGGGAGGTCATGCTGGAGTTCGACGTTGGCTCCCTCGTCGTAGTGGAGGGGAGGGACGTCGTGGGCTTCCTGACGAAGGGCGACATAATAAGGCGCCTCGTCATCCCCGGCCTCCCTAACACGACCCCCGTCAGGGAGATCATGACCACGGAGCTGGTGGCAGTTCCCTCAACGACCCCCCTCGGGGACGTCCTTGACGTGCTCTCGAAGAAGGGGATAAAGCACATCCTCGTTGAGGAGGACGGCAGGATAGTGGGCATATTCTCGATAACGGACCTGCTTGAGGCGAGCAGGAGGAAGTTAGAGACAGCTATAGCCACGGAGTGATGCCGGATGATCCGCATCGCCCACATAAGCGACACCCACATAACCACCGAGGGGGCCTTCAAGGGGTACGCCTTCGACCTGATCGTTGAGGAGATAAACAGGGGAAACTTTGACCTCGTGATCCACACTGGCGACGTCACGAACCAGGGCCTCAGGGAGGAGTACGAGCAGGCCTCCTACCAGCTCACGAAGATAAAGAAGCCCCTCGTGACCATCCCCGGCAACCACGACGTGAGGAACGTCGGCTACAAACTCTTTGAGGACTTCATAGGGCCCCTGAACGGGGTTTACGAGTTCAAAGACGGCGTCCTGATCTGGGTTGACTCCACGATACCAGACCTGAGCGACGGCAGGATAGGGGGCTACAAGTTCAGGTGGCTCAAGGACAGGCTTGAGGAGTACTCGGGCAGGAGGTTCAAGATAGTGGCCGCGCACCACCACCTCGTCCCGCTCCCTGACACCGGAAGGGAACGGAACGTCCTCTTCAACGCCGGCGACGTCCTCGACCTCCTCCTAAGGCACGACGTAACGCTCTACACCTGCGGCCACAAGCACGTGCCGAACGTCTACCGCGTTGAAGACCTCGTCATAGACAACGCCGGCTGCACGTCCTGCAAGAAGACTCGGAGGGGGGACGTGAACAGCTACAACATAATAGAACTTCACGACGACGGAACGGTCGAGGTGACGATCAGGAGGGTCACTGGGGACGAAAAGAAGAAGGAGCACAGACCGATAAGGCCCAAGCTCTTCGTGCCGCGCGGGGAGAGGGTGCTCAGGATAGTGCAGGTGAGCGAGAGCAACGTCTCCGACAGGGTGTACTTCAGGAAGAAAACCCTCGAAAACGTCATCAGAATGATAAACGAGAGGATAAAGCCCGACGTACTGATCCACAACGGCAACGTAGTCGATGCCGGGATAGAGCGCTACTACGAGCGGGCCCACTCCTACTACCGTGAGGTGAGGGTTCCAAAGCTCGTGATACCGGGCCACAACGACATAACCTACCTCGGCTACGAGCTCTTCAAAGAGCACTTCGGAGAGCCCCAGATATTGGAGATGGGGGAGGTCGTTATCATACCCCTCCTCAGCGTCCAGTACGAGACCCCAATAGGGGTCGTGGGCAGGATGGGACAGAAGAAGCTCCTGAAGTTGCTCAAGGAGTACGAGGGCAAGTTCAGGGTCGTGGCGATGCACCACAACGTGATACCCATAGCGAAGAGCAGGGAGATAGGATTCCTTGAGGACGCGGGCGACGTCCTGAAGATCCTCACGGACGAGAAAACCGAGCTCGTCCTGACGGGCCACGGCGGCAACGCCTACGGGGTCAGGGTGGAGAGGACTCCTATAATAAACGCGGGCTCCGTCAGTTGGGAGCTCCACAGAAACCCCTTCGGGAACAGCTTCAACGTCATCGACGTCTACAGCGACATGGTCGTTGCGTGGGAGGTTCAGGCAACCTGGGGAAGCAGGAAGCTGCTCTGGATGGGGAAGAGGAAGGGGTGATCAGCCGCGGGACTTCTCAAGCCGCCTTATGACGTCCGAGATGATCCTCTCGACCGTTTTTTCCAGCTCAACGTTCTCCACGATTGGGACTCCGTGCTTCCTCGCGAGTTTAATTAAATAATCCTGGATTTCCATAATTCTGTCAATGTTCTCAATGTACTTCCGGGGATCGCGGAGGGAGTAGCGGGCCCTCTCGTAGAAGTGGCCCTCAAGGTAGTCCCTATCAGGGACGGTGATGAGGTACATGAACTCGTTGCCCTTCAGGTCAACGAAGCCGGGAACGACGTGGATCCCCTCAATGAGGGTGTTGAAGCCCTCCCTGCGGGACCTCTCGAGAACCGCCTCAATGCCCGTGGAGACGTGCTTCACCTGCATCCCGAAACCGTAGATGAGGGGGTCCACTTCCGCCGGCGGGTTCACGGCTTCGCCCGCAAGGAATGACGAGACGTGGATATCGGGGAGCAGGTCTGGTGCTATCATCTTCCTCATGACCTCCCTTATCGTGTCCGTCCCTATTATGCTCCTTATGCCGAGCCTGAAGGCTATCTCGGTGGATATCGTTGACTTTCCGACACCCGTGGCGCCACCGATGAGGATGGCTATCCTTATCTTCCTCCTCTTAAGCTTCCTCCAGAGGAGGTACCTCTCGGCCTGCTCCCTCAGCCCCTTCTCCAAAAGCTTCCTGTAGGTCAGCTCCCTTATCTCATCCGTTGAGACTACCCTCTTGGCCGCCCCCTCCAGCTCCCTCTGAACCTCGCTGGCTATCGCATAGGCGAGGCCGACGTCTATTCCAGCGAGCATTATGGAGCGCGTGAGGATGCCCCGCGAGAAGGGCAGCCTGATCTTCTTCTCCTCGTCAGTCACGAGCATCATGGGCCCTCACCCTCTCTATGAGCCTTAAAATGCTCTCCCCGAGGTCTCTGCCGTCCAGGTTGACGGGCTCGCTGTCAAGGTAGACGACCTCAATCCCCCTTTCAAGAGCCCACTTCGTAACCGTGTCCACAGCCGCCGCCTTCAGCTCGACGGCAACTGCCTCGATGCCGTCAAAGCGCTCCAGATCCTTCACCAGCTTCCCCCTGTTAGAGAGGTTTCCCGAGACCGCTGCAACCTCGGCGCCAAGGTTCCTCAGGTGCTCAGACGCAGGGCCCAGCGCTGGCTTTGATGTCATGACGAGGCCTATCCTCTTCCCAGCTACACTTCCGAGGGGCCGCGGCCTGAAGGCGGTCAGGTGGATCTCTGCCTTAGGGTTCACAGCTCTCACGGCCTCCACCAGCCTGTCCAGCTTCCCCCCCACCGCGAGATCCGCCATGGTCACGACGACGATGTCTGCCAAGGAGATCCTGAAGGGGCCGAAGTAGTGGGAGACCTTCTCAACGCCCTGGAGCGCCGAGACCACGACGACGTAGCCGTCTGCTCTGTAAGGCGGAAAGGTGGCCCCGCTGCCCTCAAGGATTATGAGATCGTGGGGGAGGGATTCGGCGAGCTCCACGCAGCCGTCCACAACATCGAAGAATGGAAAGCCGGCCATGCCCCCGCCGCAGCGGCGGCAGCCTATAGTGGTGACGCGAGAGGTCAGTGCGTCCTCAAAATGATCGGAAGCCGCGTGTCTTCCCTTCTCCGCCAGTTTGAGGAGGAACTCAGGCGTTATCTCCATCTCCTCCCCGTCTATGAGCTCCGGCTCCTCCGGCCCTCCCCTGCCCATGGTGACCACAACGGGCCGGGCAACTCTCTTCGCGGTTCTCGCGATGAAGCCCGAGACCGCTGTCTTTCCCACCCTCTTCCCGGTTCCGATAACTCCGATGGACGGCTTTGAGGTTCTTCTCATGGGTTTGGGGAAGAAGAGGAAGTCGGCGCCCCTGTAGGGCACCCCCAGGCCAAGGCAGAGGGAGGCTATCCTGAATCGAGACTCGTAGCCGACGACCGGTTCGTCGCTCAGGTCGACCACCTCATCAACATCGTTCTCGGTGAGGGCCCTCCTCAGGGCGGCGAGATAGTCGGGGGAGTGGTAAACGGGAACACCTACGCGCCTCTCCACCTCCTCAATGCCCCCTATCTTCTCGGTTCCGCCCAAGAAGACCGCACAGCAGACGTCGCCGAGCTTCCTTATGGCCCATGCGACAACGTCTGGATAGTGTTCGCCGTCGATAAGAACGGCCCTCATGCCACCACCACTCGTGAATACGGCCGAGACGATTTAACCTTTTCCAAGGTTTGAGGAGGAAGAATTATAAAGGGATAACGCTATATAACCCCGGGCACTGCCCGATACAGGCCTGAACGGAGGTGCTAAAAAATGGTCGAGTTGCTTGTGAAGTCGAAGATAAAGGAGCACGTGAAGAGCATTGAACCCGAGATGAGGGTCAGCCCTGAGTTCTACGACGCCCTCGAAGAGGAGCTCAAGGTTCTCGTCGAAAAAGCCGTCAAGAGGGCCAAGGACGAGGGCAAGAAGACTCTCTACGCCAGGCACGTCTGAAGGGAACCCCTCAATTTACCTTTTCCCAACCTTTTTATCCACCTTATCCAACTTTCTCCGGTGGTTTTATGGGACTGCGGAAGATGGACGACGACTTCTACCTGTACCCGGGAAGTCCCTCGACCGGTTTCAAACTGAGCGACGGGGGGATAGTCCTCGTTGACCCCGGCCACGGGAGCGGCAGGCATAAAGACCTCCTCCGGGAGGCGAGGAAGCTCGGAAAACCTGTTTTGGCCCAGGTGGCGACCCACGGGCACGCAGACCACATAGCGGCCTCCTTGAGGATAGGGGCTCCGCTCCACACCCACCGTTTTGAGGTCTCGATAGCCGAGAGCCCGGTGGCGAGGGAGGTCATGACCTTCGGCTCAAAGGCCCCAGAGGGGTTCTTAGCCTACTCCTTCCCGGAGGAGCTGAGGGTTCGGGGGGTTTTCGACTGGGGCGAGAGTCCCTTTGGCCTCAAAGCCGTAGGCCTCCTCGGCCACTCGCCCGGGATGACCGGTTTCCTGAGCGGGAACGTCCTCTACGCCGGCGACTCCTTCTTCGGGGAGAGGCTCCTGGGAGCCGTTGGCCTTCCGTACCTGATAGACGTCGGGGCGTTCCTGAGGTCATTGGACAGCCTTGAAGGGCTCGCCTCGTCGGGAGTTACCCTCATCCCCTCCCACGGCCCGGTTGTCTCGGGCGAGGAAGCCCTAAATCTCGTGGAAATAAACCGCGGGAGAATCCTCCGGGCCGTTGGGCTAACGCTGGAGCTCCTAAGAAGGCCCCTCTCCACGGATGAGCTGACCCTGAAACTCATGGAGGCCTTTGGGGTCGAACCCAACCCAAAGAAGCTCGCCCTGAACCTCGTCCCTGTGAGGGCCATCATAGCCCGGCTTTACAACGATGACAAGATAGAGGCCCTGGTCGAGAAGGGCCTGAAATGGAAGGTAAAGGCGGGCTGAGGATTAGAATTCGACCTTTATCCCCGCTTCCTCCTCAACCTCCTCAAAGCCCTCCTTCATGTACTTCGCGAGCTCCTCATCGACCTCGAAGAGGGCCGCGAGGAACTCCCCGAAGTGCTCCTTTTCCTCATTGGCAACGTCGAGGAAGATGCCCTTTATCCTCTCGTCGCCTATTCCAGCGGCCAGCTGCTCGTAGATGTTTATGGCATCGAGCTCGGCCTCGATGGCCCACCTCAAAGCCTGCGCTATTTCGGTCTTGGTTAGGGGTCTCTCCTTCGGGAGCTCAAAGGGGTATTTCGCGAGCATTGCATCACCTCCCAGTTTTACTCCCCGAGCCTAATAACCCTTGCCTCCATCATCTAAGGAACTTGGAGACGTAGGGGCTTTCGCCGGGCTTTCCGCGCCTGAAGTGGCCGCTCGGCTTTCCTGTCAAAAGCTCCTCGAACCAGGCCTCGTGCTCTATCTCCTCGTGGAGGATAGCTAAGGAGAGGTCGTAGGTTCTCGGGTCTTTGCCCATCGTGTAGTTGCATATCTCGGTGTAGACCCCCACGGCGCAGCGCTCCGCCTGTAGGAGAACCTTCAGGATTTCCTCAACGGTCGGGTTCTCGGGCAGGTAGGCGTCGCTACACCAGGCCATATCGGCAAAATCGCGAATGTCCCTCGGGAGCTCGCCCCCGAGCTCGTAAATCCTCGGCACGAGGGCCTCGAAGTGGTTCCTGTCCTCAAGACGGGCATCCTCGACGATCTCCTTAATCGCTTCGCCTTCCAGGCCAGAGGAGTGGTTCCTCAGCAGTGTGTAGTAGTAATAGGTCGTGAACTCCGCCGCGGCAGCTTTCAGCAGCATCTCCAAAAGCTTCTCAACCTCTATCCCGGCCCTCTCAACAAGTCTTCTGTTGTGCTCCGACATGGTATCACCACTTGTCTATTGTTATTTCTACTTAATAAACTTTTCTATTTAGAAATTATTTTCATTTAGGAAGACTTATAAAGGAGGCGCCTTAGTTCATCCCATGTGGAAGGAGAGAGCCGTTGAGGCACTGAAGAAGAAAGGCTACAAGATGACCCCGCAGAGGCTCAAGCTCCTCGAAGTCCTTGATGAGATCGGGGAAAGGCACCCCTCCCTCGGCGAGGTTCACAACGCGTTGAAGGGGGAGTTCCCGACGGTCAGCTTTTCGACCCTGTACTCGAACGTCCTCACGCTGAGGGAGCTCGGGTTGGTTGAGCTCTTCTCCCTCGAAGGGGAGACGAGGATAGAGGTGAACACGAAGCCCCACGTCAACCTCATAGAGGGCAGCAGGATAATCGACGTCAACGACCCGGAGATAATAGAGGCCATACGGAGAAAAACGGGGAGAAACGTAAAGCTTGTCAACGTTTTAGTTGAGTGAGGCACGGTCTTGGGCTGGGCTCAGTCCACCTCCAGACTGAAGTCCTGGTAGTCCATCCATATTCCGGTCTTCATTATAGCGTCGTACTGGGCTTTAAGGAGCTCGTAGTGGCCCTTCTCAACCTTCGCTAACTCCTCGAAGATCCTCCTGACGCTCTCATGCTCCGCGTCCTTCGCGGCTTTCTCGTAGAACTCCCAGGTCAGCTTCTCCTGCTCCATGCCCACCTTGACGGCATCGACCTCACTCAGGCCCTCAGGTTCCTTGACGAGCAAGCTATCAAGGAGCTCCTCACTTACCGCCGGAAGCCTGCACTCCTCGGCGACCCTCTCAAGGAAGGCCTTCTCGAACTCGTCCCAGTGCTCAGCCTCTTCCTTCGCTAAGAACAGAAACATCTTCCTGGCCCTCTCGTCTCCCGCTTTCCTTGCGAGCCTCAGGTAGAACTTCAGCTCGGCCTTTTCGACTTCGAGGGCTAAGGCAAGGGCCTCAATCTCGTTCATACCATCACCACATAAAACTACACCCGGGAGGTTAATAAGAATTTGCGTCTCCATTTGGAACCGGCAGCAATCGCGCCTTGGGGACTCCCAGCCGTCCCGCGTCTATCCTGTTAAAACCCCGAAAAAGCCCGAAATCAGCTCAAAAGGTCCCTAACGACTTCCAAAACCTCGGCCGCGTGGCCCTTCGCGCGGACGTTCACCTTCTTCCAGACGACCTCCCCCTCCGGGCTGAGGATGAAGGTGCTCCTCACGGCGCCCTCGTACTCTTTGCCATAGCGCTTCTTCCTGCCCCAGGCACCGAGGGCCCTGTGCAGCTCCGCTCCGGGGTCGCTGAGGAGCCTGACCCTGAGCCCGTACCTCCCCTTGAACCTGAGGTGGCTCCTCTGGGAGTCCCTGCTGACGCCGATGACCTGGACGCCAAGCCGCTCAAACTCATCGAGGAGCTCGCTGAACTCCTTCGCCTCGGTGGTGCATCCCGGGGTGTTGTCCTTCGGGTAGAAGTAGAGGACCGTCCACCTACCGAGAACCACGTCCCTAAGGGGCTTCTCGACCCCGTCCTCGTCTATCACCTTCAGATCCAGGAAGTTCATGCCATCACCCATATCCTTAGGGGAGCCTAATACTTAAGCGTTTTGGCACAAGGGTTATTAGGTTCCGCGAGTAAAGGCCCCCGGTGGTGGCATGGAGATCCAGAGGGCCGAGCGGCCCGCTGAACTCAAGGAAGAACTACTCCGCCTTGCGTTCCGGGTCTACAAGAGCACCGGCGGCGCCTATCCCGCCCTCGAATGGGTCGAGAACAAGCCCTCCCCGAACGACTTCGAAGGCTTCCGAGAGGTTTACGAACCCTTCCTCGAATTCCGACTCAGGGAAGAGTTCGATGAGCTCTATCTGCTCCGGACAGAGTCAGGAAGGATCGCCGGAACCGTGGCTTTAGTCTACAACCTCCGGGGGAAGGAGATCTGGTGGGTTCCTAAGGAGATAACGGACGGAAGGGCCGGCCTCGTAGAGTTCTTCATGGTGGATCCCGAGTTCAGGGGTATGGGCTACGGCTCGCGGCTCCTGGCCTTCGCGGTGGAGAGGCTGAGGGAAATTGGAAAGGTCCCGTACGTGATAACCTTTCCCAACCTCGATGCCTACGCTTACTACCTCGAAAAGGGCTTCCGGGAGGTCATGAGGCTCCGGGAGTTCGTCGTCCTCAGGGGGTGACGGGATGGAGGGGGTTGAGTTAGCCAAAGAGTTCTACAGAGACGAGTACCTTGACTCGGCCCTCTACGCCTTTCTCGGAAGCAGGGAACGGGACGAAAAGCTCAGGGAGGAGTTCCAGAGGCTGGCGAGGGTTGAGGCCCTTCACGCCCGCTTCTGGAGGGACTTCCTGCGGAAGAGGGGCCTTGAGGTGAGGTCGCCGCGGGTGGGCAGGCTGAGGAGGTACGCCGTTCTCGCGCTCAGGAAGCTCCTCGGACCTGGAGGCGTCGTGTCTTTCCTTGAGATGAACGAGGGCTCCGCCGTGGAGAAGTACTACCGTTTCCTCACGGCTTTTGAGCTGGATGAGGAAGAGCGGGAGGCCCTTTCGAGGATAATCATAGACGAGCTCGAACACGAGAGGCTCTTCTCCGAGGAGCGGAGGCGCTTCCACACCGAGAACCTCAGGGATTTCATCCTCGGGATGAACGACGGACTCGTTGAGCTCCTGGGCGCGGTCACTGGGCTGTCGGCGGTCTACGTTAGCGCCCCGAGGATAGTAGGGATAAGCGGCCTCGTTGTGGGAGTTGCCGGGGCCCTCTCAATGGCCATAGGGGCCTTCATCTCAGTGCGCTCCCAGAGGCAGGTGAACGAGGCGGTCAGGAGAAGGCTGGAAGTCCTTTTCCGCGTTTCAAGGGACAGGGCTGAGAAGGAGCTCCTCGGGAGGCTCCTTGAGAGCGGAATGCCGGAGGAGGTAGCGGGGGAAGTCGCGGAAAAACTCGCCTCAAACCGCGATGCGGTTATAAGGCTCCTCGCGTCAGAAGGCGGTGAAAACGAACTCAGATCTGCTGTCTACACGGGACTGGCCTACCTCTTAGGCGTCTCCTTCCCAGTGACGCCCTACTTCCTCGCATCATCCTCCCTGCTCGCGCTCCCGGTCTCGATAGCCCTCGCCGGCACGGTGTTAGGCCTCGTAGCGGTTGCAGTATCGGTTCTCTCGGGGATCTCGATCCGGGCCAAGGTTCTTGAGATGGTTTCAACGGGACTCGGGGCGGCCTTCGTCAGCTACCTCTTCGGGAGGCTCATGGAGGCCCTTTTCCACGTCTCGGCACTCTGAGCCTTTTCCCTCAGGGCCCTGAGGGACCGCCCTCAACCATGAAGTCAATCGCGATGTTGAACTGTCTGGGAGCGTAAGGTCGCACCTTCCTCTCGTCAAGGAACCTGACCTCAAGACCGAGCTCCCGGGCAACGGCCTTTATCTTCGCCTCGTGCTCCGAGAACAGGTCTTCCTCCGGGGAAAAGCCGTAGTAGTGAACCACGCCGCCTGGCTTAACGCTCAGCATCGCCCCCCTCAAAAAGCGGCCGGCGAACTTCGGGAGGTTCATTACAACGCGGTCGGCCTTAACTTTCCCGGCAACCTTCCTGACATCCCCGAGGATCGGGACGACGTTGCCAACCTTGTTGAGGCCGATGTTCTCCTCAAGGTATCTAACCGCCCAGGGGTTGATGTCGCAGGCGAAGACGAGCCTTGCCTTCCTCGCGAGGAGGATCGAATAAGGCCCAACTCCAGAGAACATATCGAAGACGACCTCCCCCTGCCTCGCCTTCCTGAAAACCCTCATCCTCTCAGTGGCCAGCCTCGGGGAGAAGTAAACCTTAGAAACGTCGAGCTTCAGCCTGATCCCGTTCTCGCGGTGGATGGTCTCGGCCCCTTTCCTTCCAGCGAGGTGGATGAGCTCTCTAACCCTGTACTCACCCTCGATCCTGCCCCCTTTGGCGAAGACTGCCCTTACGTGGCGGTGGGCTTTGAGAATGGCCTCCCCAATGGCCTTCCCATAAGGCCTTAGCTCCTCAGGCAGCTCGATTATAGCAATATCGCCGATGACGTCGAATGAGCTCGGCAGGAGCGGTCTGAGCTCCGCTGGGACATCAACGACCTCGCGGTAGCTCTTGGGTCTTCTCATTAGCTTCCTGAACTCGGCCTCGACGAGCTCGAAGCCCTCAACTGGCCTGGTGACTGGGAAGAGCACGAAATCGCCCCTTCTCTCCGGGGAGTAGCCCCTGGCGAGAACGCCGAGTCCTAAGAGCTTTCTCCTGACCGCCTCGGCCTCGCCCTTCGGAACCTTCACCGCCAGCATCGCCTGAGAATGACGGCGGCGGACTTAAAAAGGTGCGGCCTCCCGAGCATCAAAAGGCCTATGTAAACGAACCATGCGAGGATCACAGCCGCCCCGATGAGCTCCGGAACCGCGAGCCCCCGGAAGACCCCGGCCCTGATGAGGTAGGCGATCGCGGTGAAGGCCAGAACTGAGAGCGATGCCCATGCAAAACCCGAGGAGATCCCGGAGAAGCCGAGCCTGAGACCGACTATGAAAACGTCCCCTAAGGCTAAGGCGTAGAAGGCAACGGCGGCCGGGGTGTGGTAGGGGGTCTCCTCTGGAAAGAGGCCAACGAGGATGAGGGAAACCATCGCCGCGGGCATGAGGTAGGAGAGGCCGCTTTTGAACGCCCCCAACGATGCAATGAGGCCGAGCGCGGCCATGACGATGAGGGAAGCGTTAAAGTACAGCCTGGCCGGGTTGTGGAGGGAGCCCATGTCGCTGAGGGCGTTCTCCCGGAGGGAGAACCAGGGGTTGTGTGAGAGGGCTACCCAGAGGGCGATGATAAAGAAGATGGGCATCGCGATTGCAGCGTAGGATGAGATTTTAACGGGGTCCATCACCTCCCCTCCCCGGGCTCGGAGCCAAATATTGCCCTATAAATCTTCCTGAACTCATCCCAGGAGCCCCTTATAACGGGGTGCCTCGGGACGCACCGGCACTCGTCCTCCGGGAGCGTCGAGAGCTCAAAGGTCCCTATCTCCTTCGCTATTGCGACGATCTCCTCCTTGTCGAGCCCTATCAGGGGCCGGATTATCGGGAGCCTCGTGGCCCTGCTGACCACGAGGATGTTGTCCAACGTCTGGGAGGCGACCTGCCCTATGCTGTCCCCCATAACGATCGCCCTGGCGCCCCTCCTTACCGCAACCGCCTCGGCCGCCCGAACCATCCTGAACTTGCACAGGACGCAGGTGTACTTCTCCTTTCTCAGTCCCCTGAGCTTGGCCACTACTTCATCCCTGTCCTTGGGGTGCACGGTTACCAGCCCGGAGACATCCCCGTACTCGGAGAGCTTCTCCACTATCAGCCGGACCTTCTCCTCCGTCTTCGGCCCCACGTAAATGTGAACCGGTATCACCGAGGCCCCTTTGGCGAGCGTGAGGTATGCGGCAACCGGTGAGTCTATACCGCCGCTCAGGAGCGCCACAACCTTCACAGCCCAGCCCTCCTTCTTATCCTCTCCACGTACCCCTCAGGGAGCGCCAAGATCGGGTAGAAGAGGGGGATGTCCGTTCTCTCGTTCTCGCGAACCAGTTCATCCACAAGCTCCTCAGTTAAGCTATCCGCGTACCTGCCGAGGACTACTCCCTTCGCCCCGAACTGCCTCGCGACCTTTAGGGCCTCCTGGAGGGGCTCCCCCTTGGCCACCACGAGCTCCGCCTTGGAGCCGTAGGCGTACCTCTTGAGCTTCCTCCAGAGCCCCCTGACTGCCTCCAGCTCCTCCTCCGACCCTAAGACGTAGAGGGGGATCACCTCGACGCCCCTCTTCATCATGAGGAAAGCCGAGACCGCCGAGTTCGGACCGCTGAGGAGTGCAACGACCTTGCCCTGCGTCCCTATCGGCAGGCCGCCCCAGGCGTGAACCCTATCAACGTAAACGTATGCCTTTCCATCCATCAGCTCCACCCCGACCTCGATCTCGTAGCCGCGGAGGTCTACCTCACTCTCCTCGTTCTCCAAGATGTACTCCCCAACCTTTGCCTGAACCTCGGGACTCCTGAGCGGGAACTCCTTGGTTATCCTCCTCGCGGTAACCCGGAAGCGGGGTTTCTCAACTCCGAGCTCGCGCTTTTTTCTCCTGAAGAGCCTGAGCGCAGTTCTGTTTATCTTCTCCAGCTCGGCTTTTACTTCCATCGCCGGCGAGAGCGAGACTATGCCGAAAACTCGGGTGAGGACTTCGGCAGCCTCTTCAGTTCTGTTCGTCCTTACCAAGATCCTTCCGTGTTTCGCCTCGATCCCCTTGAAGTCGATCCCCCCGCTCACCAAAGCCTCTCGGATGTTGTTGACGAGGATGCTCTCGAACCACCTCCTCGTCTGCCTCGACTTCGTCCCTATCTCGCCGTACCTGACGACCACAACGTTCACCCATCATCCCCCCGGGATCATAATCCTGACCTCTATGTACTTCTGGATCAGACTGTAGAGGAAGAGCGCCGCCGGGTAGGACGAGAGGATTATGAGCTCGTTCATCTCGAATATGTGCCTCGCTATCTCCCTCGCCCTCGGGGAGTTGCTGACTATCACCCCGGTGTACTTCCTCTTCAGGAACTTGTTGAGCTCAATCCCCGCTATGAGCAGGACCAGGCCCAGCAGCCCCCACATCTTTCCGAAGACGAGCATGAGTATCAGGGTCGTCCCGAAGATTATCCAGCCCCCCGTTATGCCGAGGAATATCACGAACTCTATCATCGCCCCACCGTTGAGGATTGAGCGCGGGGGATAAAAACGTTTGGCTCAGAGAACCCTCAGAACCTCTTCGATTCCCTTCCTCCTCTTCCGCGGCTTCACATCCCACCTCGGGTACCCGATGGGGATGAGGCCAACGAGGTAGTAGTTCTCGTCGAGACCTGCCAGCCCCCGGACTTTCTCCTCTATCCCCCTGAAGTTCGTCACGCCGATGTACACAGCGCCGAGGCCGAGTTCGACAGCTTTCAGCATGAGGTTCTCTATCGCCATCGCGGCGCTCTCAACGCTCCATATGAATTCGACCTCGTCGAACTCCCTTCCCTTAAGGAAGCGGACACGCCTGTCGATGAAGACCGCGATGTAAACCGGCGCCCGGTACATGCCCTCCGTGTACATCCTGTTTCTGAGCTTCCCTATCTTCTCCTCGGGCAGGTCTACCGCCCGGTAGTACTCCACCATACCCTCGGCTATCAGGTCAAAGACCTTTCTCCTGGCTTCCCCGCTTTGGAAGAGGACGAAGGGCCAGTTTTCCAGGCCGCTCGCCGTCGGCGCCCTTATGGCTACTCCTGTCAGCTCCCAGATGGTTTCCTCACTCACCGGCTCGTCCCTGAAGTACCTGACAGACGTCCTCTTCGATATCGCCTCGTCCAGCTCCATGCTCCAACCGGAATGCTGTAGCCGCGGGACTTAATCAACCTTCCTAAAACCAAAGGTTTAATAGCACGAAGCCGTAGTCCCTCCGGTGAAAGCATGTACGGATGGCGTGGAAGGCTGGGCCTTATCGTTCCCTCATCGAACACCACGATGGAGATGGAGCTTCACAATTACCTCCCGGAGGGCCTTTCGCTCCACACGGCCAGGATGCCCCTGAGGAACGTTACCGAGGAGGAGCTGCTCTCAATGGCCTCGATGGCCGCTGACGCCGCCAGGCTCCTTAAGGATGCGGGCGTCGAGCAGATACTCTACGGCTGCACGAGCGGCTCCTTCATAGGCGGGAAGGACTACGAGAAGGAGCTTGAGGCAAAGATAGAGGAGGAGGTCAAAGTTCCGGTCGTGAGCACGAGCACGGCCGTAATAGAGGCGCTCAAGATACTCGACGCCCAGTCTATCCTGGTGATAACCCCCTACACCGACGAGATAAACCAGCGGGAGAAGGAGTTCCTTGAGGCCAACGGTTTTGAAGTCCTCGACATAAGGGGGCTCGGAATAGAGGACAACCTCCGGATAGGGAAGCTCGAACCCTACGAGGCCTACCGCCTGGCAAAGGCCAGCTTCATGGATGAGGCGGACGCTATTTTCATAAGCTGCACGAACCTGAGGACCTTTGAGATAATCGAGGCTCTGGAAGAGGATCTGGGCGTTCCGGTCGTCACGAGCAACCAGGCGTCGCTCTGGCTCGCGCTGCGCGAGATGGACGTTATGGAGAGGATCCCGGAGCTCGGCAACCTCTTTGCGGAGTATTAAAGTTCTCTCTTTCCGATTTTGAGCTTGCCTACCGATGGAAGAGAAAGAGCAAAAGGATGGAAATGGGGCTGGGCTTCCATTATCTCCGGCTCACCTCCATGAAGTAGCCAACGCCAGTGTACGGGCCTGTATCGTCATTGTCCATTTTTTCATTGCTTGGAACTTCGGCTAACTTGTAGGCTCCTTCAGCCAAGGAGAGTTGATGGTAAGTGTAAGCATTGTAGGCGAAAAAGGAGAGGAGGACGAAGAGTATTCCAAGGAGGAGCTTCTTCATCTGTTGATTCCCTCCAGCATTAGGGCAACTTCTCCAGTATGTTGCTTCCATACCAAGTGCACACGTACCCGCTAAATCTCTTGAATTCTGTGCGTTTGATTTCTCCTTGGGGATATATTCTCCAAATTCCCTCGATGCCTTTCCTTGGGTTCACCCAGGTTGTCCACGCTTCGATTCTCCCCTCCTCTCTTGTGATTGAGAGTTCAAAGCGGAGGGAGCCCTTAATATTGGTTGTAAGCTCCTCGGACTTCAACTTTTGAGTAATAATCTCCAACGGAACTTCCTCCAGCGTCCACGTTTTATTGCTTGGGGCTTTGACTTCTGCTGTTGTTGAGAGTGTAATATTGCCCGGATAATGGGCGATTACATTAATCGTTCCATTGTCCCCTGTTATGAACTCTAGTATCACCCCCCTCCACGAAGCACTCATTGAAGAAGGCAAGTGAAGCAAACCCCCATACCCCAGGGGACCTCGTAGTATTCCCATATCTCCCACGCGCTCTACAATTTTGCCTGTTGAAATTTCCCCATCCTTGGTGAGTACAAGGTTCACGTAAGTAGTGTTCTCCTTGCCTTTGATAATTTCTTCAATCGACGGGTAAATGCTCTCAATCTCCTCGTTCCGGTAGATCGTATCCTTGTAAAGTAGTTCTCTGCAGTTGTCGCAGTTTTTGAATTCTCTCAGTTTTTCTGGGCTTGTTGCAAGTGCTGAATAGTTGAAGGGCGCTTCACAGGATATTATATCGTCCCTCATTGTTGGAATGAATTTGAGAAGTTTTATTATTTTGAAAGTGTAAATCCTGATTTCCCGCTCTTTTGGGTTGTAAAAGGCAAATTGGTATTCTCTGAACCCATTAAAACCAGTTTGAGAGTAGTAGTAAGCGGCAACAAGCTGCGAATTTTGCCTGACTTGCTCTGGAATCCTCTGGTAAAGAGTGCTCATGCTCTCGCTTGGAAGGTAAAAGTAGCCGAAAAGCAGAAAGAAAACTAAAAGGAAGCTGAAGACCACTAAAACTCTCCTCATCCCCAAATCACCTCCATGAAGTAGCCAACGCCAGTATATGGGCCTGTATATGGATTGAGAGGAATATAATTTTTAATTGGAAAATGGCGAGAGCTTACAATTTGTCCATTCAATAGTTCCCTCAGGGTGTCTCTACCGCACATCTGCCACTTGTTCCATTGGTATGTCATGTGTTCTTCCCAGTTATTTTCTCCGAATTTTTGTATTAGTTTGGCTTTGAACCTCTCGTAATCAGCGGGCCAGCTCAGCTCGCTGTACTTGTAAGCATTGTTCATTATTGAATGGGAAGGCGTGCTATTGGAGCACGTTACGCGTTCCTTCACCAAAACTATCCCCCAGATAACTTGCATTTTTTCACATACCTAAGGGTTTCGACGGTTCCGTTGGGGTATATCGTTATTTTATCAACCCGCGGGCATAGGCCTTCTCCTTCCTCCAGCACTTTGGATGGAAACGGGTTTATGATGACTCCAGAGGCATTGATGAGGATTTCCCTGCCGTTGCACGTTCTGTTCCAGATCAAGGAAAGCGGTGGAAGGCCCTCAATAATGGGCGTTTGCCTCTGTGGCTTGGGGTGTCCCTTAAGGTGCCAGAGTGGGTAAACGGCAATCATATTGGCCGAGCTGTTGTTTTTAATGACCGTTATCCATGTTGAGTACCCACATTTGACTCTTGTTGGGAACACGAGATAGCCCCCTATGAGGGGATTATCATCCACTGCGGGAAGGTCTGATCTGTCGCCGAATATCAGCGTGCAGTTGTTGCATTGTTCAATTACCTTTTCCAGCTTTGGAGGTGCCGTTAGAACATGCTCCAGCTCTTCTCCTTTCAGCACCGTTACAGTGCCGTTTACATTCACTACCAAAAACTGGCCCTTTTGAGGGAGGTGAGGGATCTGATAGAGTGAAAACACAAGCGGGCTGTAGGTTATCGCAGTTTCTACTGCTTTTTCGTTGACGACGATTTTTGAGATTGGAAACCCCTTTAGTGTTATCTGGACTTCTCCAAGTGTTTTGTTTTTGTATGTAATAATCCTCCATCCGTCTGGGTCTCGGTATATCAGGAGAAGGTTTTCTTTGTCAAGTCTGGCCTTATTCAGCACGCAGGTTAGTGAGCTAAAGCACGATGACTCTCTGTGGTCATAAACTAATAGGGAACCCAGTACCAGCACAAAAATAAGAAAGAGCAGAGGCCAGTGCTTCATCTCCAACTCACCTGCATTTCAATTTTGGAGTTATATCCTGTCTGGGTATGGTGAGCAGTAACCTGCTCTTCTCGCCCATGTTTTTACTGTGCCGTTTTTCAGAACTATCACTTGGATTATCGTGAAACACCACTTCTCTTTTATTGCTTTTGGCGCCATTTGATTGAAGATTTCCTGAGCGTGAGGATTAACGTAAATCCCCGTAGCATTCACTAAAGTGCTCTCTACATCTACACATGGACTCTCGTCAATCTTTTTCAAAAGCTTCAAGTAGTCCTTTCCCTGGAAGACTGGCAGGTTCAGCGCTTTTATTAGTGTGCTTACATTTCCGTGCGGGTAGATAACTCTTACCAGATCGTGCGTTTCGTTGTACGGCTCAACCACCAGCCAAGTGCCCTCACAAAGCGGATCGTTTGACGTTGTGAAAGCCATAATTCCATTCACAATACTAGTGTTTTCTAAAGTTAGCCATTCGTGGTTTCTGACCGCATTAACCTCATGAACTGTTCTGATTAGTTTGA
>NZ_JALXBJ010000017.1 GCF_026991495.1 Thermococcus sp.
GAGCCTCGCATAGAGGGCCTCTATTACGGCCTCGAGGGGATACCCCTTGACCTGCCCCCCCTCAACGGGTATGTTTATCAGGTAGCCGGGGCCGACCTCAAGCTTTCCGAGGTAGACGAACCTCGTAGGAAGCCCGTTCTCGGCAAGGTAGCGGTTGAGTCCATCAAAGACCTCGAATATCAGGTTCTTGTCCGTGAAGTTCCCGATGTAGGTCGCCCCGATGTAGGTCATCCTGCGGTCGGCGGAATGTGGCATGTTCAAAGGAACCCCGCGAGGTTATTAAATTTTGTGGGCAAAGGTCTTAAGGATGAACGCCAACTCCAACCGCCCCCGGGAAACCGCGGCGGATGAGCGACAGGCGAGCCGTGATTCCGCTTCGCTCCCCGGGGGCACAGGGGGAGAGGGAGATGAGGCGTGTTGCAGGCATTATCCTCATAATCCTTCTATCCGTCTCCCTTTTTGCAATCCTACACCGGAGCCTGAACTGGGGGCACCATAGTTCCCAGGAAAACAGAGTGAGGGGGGTTAGCAGCAACGCCCTGCCCCGGGGAAACAAAGCAATAACGGCGGTTGAGTATCAGAGAATGTTAAACGTCGGGATAAACGTGGACTGGATGACCTTCAGCCGGGTTAGTCATCGCTATTTCCAGTGGCGCTCTAAGGGGGTAAGTGTTCCGGAATACTTCCGTGAGAAGGGTTTCTCCAACGTCAGGATAAGGATGGGTAAAGACGTCCTGACCAACAAAACCGCCCTGCTCCAGCTGGCTGAGATAGTAAACGACACCCTGGAGGTCGGTTTGATCCCAATAATCACATACACCGCCCCAGAGCTTAGAGGTAACCCCCTGAGTAAAGCCGCCCAGGAGCACTTTGTCAAATGGTGGGAAACCGTGGCTAACTACTTCCAAGGTTATCCCTATCTGCTCTCCTACGACCTTCTAATTGAGTCGAGCGGTGGAATAAAATCACACCCTGAGGTTCTGAACAAGGTCTACTCCGAGACAATTAGGGAGATACGAAAAATTGACCCTTACAGGTTGATCTTTGTTACGCCGTCCCACGTCTCAAGTCCCTTTTATCTAAACGAGCTGAACGTTACTAACGACGGCTACACCTTAGCGGAGTGGCACATTTACGCCTCCGGCCCCAGGGGATGCTCCTACAACGAGAGCTACGTAGAGAATGCCCTCTCAGTAGCCCTGAACTGGTCAAAGAAGACGGCAATTCCAACGTGGTTGGGAGCATGGAGGCCCAACTCCTACCCAAAGGACAGGGAAAGAGGGGAGGAGCCCTCCTGTCCAATGGAGCTTGAGCTGAACTTCACAAAGGCGATGGTCTCAGCACTCTCCAAGGCGGGGATCCCCTACGACATAAACTCGGACGTCCATTTCTTTAACATCACCTGCCTGAAGTGGGATGAAAACCAGGATGAGGTTCTTGAGCTCATCCTTCATCCTCAACGTACGGCGCGGTAACCACCTTCCTTATCTCCCTCGCCTTCTTCTCGCCGATCCCCCCGACTTCCTTGAGCTCCTCCTCGGTCGCAGTGAAGACCCTCTCAACGTTCCCGAAGTGCCTCAGAAGTCTCTTCGCCAGGGTCGCCGAAACGTTCGGAAGGCCCTCCACTATGAGCCGCTGCCTCTCGGCTAAGGTCAGGGCCTTCTTCTCGCTCCTGATCCTTACCTCCTTCTTCCTCTCCTCCTGCTCGCGCTTTGCCATCAGGTAGATGAAGCCGGCCGTCTCTTCTTTCGTGCGGGAGAACAGTATCGGAACGCCCCAGTCCAGCGTCACGGCCGTTATCGCTCCCCTTATCGCGTTGGGATGGACGTTCCTTATGCCGTAGAGCTCGCCCTCGATGATTATTACGGGCTTCTCGTAGGCCCTCTTCAAGCGCTCAACTTGGTCGAAGAGCCTGCCGTCTATGATGGACTGTATGAAGTCGTTGGCGCTCTTCCTCTCTATGCCGACCTCCTCGCTGACGACGTAGTCTGCAACGTCCAAAGTTCTGACCTCGACTTCCGCGCCGAGCTCCTTAAGGTGCTTCGGGACACCGCTCCTCAGCTCCCGCGAGTCAACGTAGACAACGATTCCCTTCGGCCTCCTTACAAAGATCGGCTTTGTCGGAAGTTCTTTGGTTTCCTGCGAGGTTTCTTTGACCCCTTCGGCCTTCTCTACATCTTTGAGCCCTTTTCCCTCCTCCCGCTTCAACTTTAGAAAGGCATCCAAAGGGGCTATCTTTCCCTTACCCATCTCGACACTCTCCGGGGTTTTTTCCCGTATCTCAGCCTTTTTAACCCTCGGCTTCGACTTCTCAAGCTCCCGCGCTATTCTCTTTATCGCATCGAACATGCCCCTCTCCTTTCTCTTAGAGCTCCAGTAGTAGGCCTCATCGCGCGTTCCCCTCGCCATCAGGATGACGACCCTCCCTGGTCTGTGCCTGCCCGTCCTCCCCCTCCGCTGTATGCTCCTTATCGCCGAAGGCACGGGCTCGTAGAAGACGACCAGATCCACCTCCGGGACGTCCAGCCCCTCCTCCCCGACGCTCGTCGCAACGAGGACGTTGAACTCCGCCCTGGAAAAGCGCTCCAGTATTTCTTTCTGCTCCCTCTGACTCATACCCCGGTCGTTGGCCCTGCTGGCCTGCCCTATAAAGCGCTCCGCTGAAACCCCCATGGCTTTGAGCTCCTCGACGATCTTCCTTCCCGTGTCGCGGTAGTTGGTGAAGACAATTATTTTGGAGTCAGGCTTCCTTTCGAGCTGTTTCCCGATGAGCTCCTTCAGCTTCTCCATCTTCGGGTGATCTACGCCGCTTTCTCTGGCTTGGACGAGGAGGTAGATCACCTTCCTCATTCTCGGGTCTTCCATCAGCTGCCGGCTGGACTTCGTTCTCCTGTCCTCGCGGAGCTTCTTGAGGTAGGAGCTCAGAGCCGTCAGCCCCTGAGTTTCGAGGAGCTCAATGGCGTGAAGCAGCTTGACGGCCTTTGCCTGGTGGAGCCTCAGCCTACCGAGCTCGTAGTTGCCCTTCGCGACCTCCTGGTTTATCTTGGCCCCCGCCTGAAGGACCTCCCTCTTGGATATGTCGGGGGAGTACGTCGAGACGAGCTTGAAGTGGGCGAGCGGCTTGAGGCTCTCCTTGAGCATCTCCCTAAGGAGCTTCCTGACCTCCTTGTAGATCTCCGGGAGCTCAACCCTTACCCACTCAAAGGCTATCCCCTGGACGTAGGGCCTGACGTCCGGTGAGCTCTCCGTTCTGACCTCCACGTGCTCTATCCCGAGGTTCCCTATTACCTCCCTTATCCTCTCCTCGTCGCTTCCGGGCGAGGCCGTCAGTCCCAAAACGAGCGGGTGCTTTGCGGTCTTGAGGTACTCCCTCGCTATGAATACGTAGGAGTAGCTCCCGACGGCCCTGTGGGCCTCGTCTATAACGAGGAGAACCACGTCCTCCAGGGAGATCCTCCCGGTCAAGACGTCGTTCTCAACAGTCTGGGGCGTGGCGGTGATTACAACGCTTCTCCTCCAGACCTCTACCCTCTTCTCAGGCGGGAGTTCACCGGTGAGGACGTTTATCTTCTCAGGGGGAAGGGCGAAGAGCCTCCTGAAGCTCTCCGCGTGCTGGAGCGCTAAGGGCTTTGTGGGGGCGAGCATCAAAGCTTTTCCGCCGTACTTCGAAAGGCGGTAGTCGGCTATGAGCATCGCTATCAGGGTCTTTCCTAATCCCGTGGGGAGGACGACGAGGCAGTTCCTCTCCTTGCACTTAGCGTAGATGACCTCCTGGTAGACCCGGGGCTCGATGAGGTCGCGTCTCAGGTAGCTCATGATATTGGAAACGGGGTTGGGGATAAAAAGTTCCCGGTCAGAGCCCGACCAGGAGAAGTGTGTTGCTGAGCACTGGAAGCGCCTTCAGGACCACCATGAGCCTGCCGAGGTATCTGAACGGCTTCCCCCTCAGGTTGAAGGAGACCAGTATTAATGAGGCCCCGATTAGAGTATAGGCAGCGTAGCGGGCGAGGAAGGCGGCGGGATCCGATAAGCCGGCCCTTAGAACAGGGTTGGCCTCAGAGAAGCCATGCTTAATCCCGAACAGCGTTGTGAAGGCGTCTATTCCGGACAGGAGCACGAAGGCAAGGGCGTATTTGATCCCCCTGATGTCCAACACCCTGTCTGCTATCTGCCCTTCCCGTTAAATACTTTGTGCACTCGTCAGAACGTGCATAGGCACCTACACGTGCATATACACAAACCCGCAAGGCTTTTAGGGGGAGGGAGTAGTGAAGGTGGTGGTGTCATGAGGGGCATCTTAGCTTCACTGCTGATCCTGCTTCTCACTGCCGGCCTTGTCTCGGGGAGCGTGGAGGTAATAGAGGAGAGGGGGCTGAACTCCCTGATGAGCCTGGATTCTGAGGCTGGAGTGCTCGTCGCGGGGGGCGTCTCCAACGGAACGGGCCTCGGGGATTTCGACGCCGTCATCATGAGGTTCTCCGGGGGAAAGTTGGCGTGGGCGAGGGCCATAGGCGGCCGGAGCCGGGACCTCGTCTCGGAGGTCAGGCTGATCGGGACTAATGTTGCGGTCTCGGGGTTGAGCGCCTCCACCGGGGGCGGCTGGATGTTCGAACTCGACGACCGCGGGAGGCTCCTCTGGAGCAGGGGCTACACGGCGGGCATGGTGTACTCCTTCATCCCCTGGAAGGGGGGCTTCCTCGGCGTGACCAGCGTGGGCCAGTACGGGGTCATGATGAGACTGAGCAGCAACGGCAGCGTGGTTGCATCGTACAAACTCTCGAACGATAGCGTCGTTCCCCTCGTTATAAGGGCCCTCCCAACGGGGGAGATCTTCGTCGCCGGGATGGCTCAGGGAGCTTCGTCCATAGACTTCTGGCTCGCAAGGGTTCTCGACAACGGAACTGTCCTCTGGGAGAGAACCTACGGAGGGAACGGGAAGGACAGGCTCTACGACATGGAGGTGGACGGTAAGGGGATAACCCTCGTCGGGTACACCCTCTCGAAATCCCTGGGTGCTTCCGATGCCGATCTCCTCGTGGTCAGGACGGGCCTGAACGGCAACCCCCAGTGGACGAGGGTCTTAAGGGGCCCCGGCGATAACTGGGGCAACTCCGTGTCCGTGCTCCCGGATGGAAGCATTCTTGTGGGCGGTATAGACTACACGAAAAACGAGAGCGGGCAGATGTGGTTCATCCAGTTCAGCCAGGACGGAAGCGTTGAGGGGTGGATGACCCTCGGGGGTGGGGGCGTGGACTGGGTGAGAACTGTCACGGCCCTGCCCAACGGAACCGTGCTCTTTGCAGGGGGCTTCAGCGGCAGGGAAAACGGAATAGGGGGGCTTCGCTCATCCTACGGCCTTTTAGGTTCCTTCAGCGGGAACCTCGGAGAACTCGCCAAGTGCATGAAAGCGGAAAGGCCGGCCCTCCAGGTTCTGAACCCCAAGCTAAGCGTCAGGACAGCGGGCGGAGGCTACTTCGGAAGCGTCCGGGTGGTCTCGAGGGAGGAGAACGTCTCCGTTAAGGCCATCGCCCCCCAAGTACTGGACCTCTGCCGTGAAAGCGGTTCGAAAACCTCTTCGACCTCAAGCGGCACTTCAACTTCTTCCCAGTCGAGCAGCAGTTCGAGTCCTTCGAGCACGCTTTCGAGCAGTTCCCCCACAAATCCATCAAATATACCATCAAGCACAGCCGGCAGCGCCAAGAAGAGCCGCTGGCACATCTGCGGACCGGCGGCTGTAATAGGCCTCATGATCGTCCCGGCTGTACTGGGGCGCAGGCGGTGATCAGGCCGCCGTTGAGGGTCCAATGGGGACGATGAGGATGTCCCCGAAGGGTTCCTCCTGTACGAGGTCAACCTTCCCCATGTTCGAGAGGAAGAGGAGGTAGAGGAAAGTCCGGGCCACCACCTTCGGGCTGGGGTCGAAGACGAGATCCCAGAAGTTTATGGGCTTTCCCGTCTCCCTGTAAAGTTCCACGACTATGTCGTTGAGCCTGCGGACGTGCTTCTCTATGTCCACCCTGAAGTCGTCGACGACGAAGACCTGCTCCTCTATGTTCTCCCTCCTTCTCTTAGATGGCTTTCTCTTCTCCGCCTCCTCCAGGGCATCCATGAGGGCCTCCAAGAGGTCATCGAATGTGTAGTAGCGCTCGCTCCTTCGTATGGGAGGGGCCAGAGGCTCCACCTCAACCCGTACCCTCTCCTCGTTCTCCTCCACTGGCTCCTCCTCGTCCTCCCTCAGGAGGGCCTCGCTCTTCATCCTAACGAGTATCGAGGCCGCGAGTATGGCCCTCGCGGATATTCTCAGGTCGAGCTCGCGCATCTCCCTGAGCATCCTGACGTACTTCTCCGTGAGGTCAACTATGTCGATGTTCCACGGGTCAACCTTCCCCATCTTCACGAGCTGGAGCAGGATGTCCACGGGGGTGACCTCGCTCTCAAAGCGCGATTCCATCTCCACCACCTCACTCCCTTAGGTGCCCGAACATCTCCTCGTGCTCGGCCTCGCTCTTCTTCCTGGCCTCCTCTATGATCTTCATTGCCTTCTCTAAGCTCAGTGCAACAACCTTAGAGACGCCGTCCCTCATGCTGACGCCGATTATCTTGTCGGCGTTGGCCATCATAACGTCCCTGAGGGTTATGACTATGAACTGGCTGTCCCTTGAGGACTCCTTGATGAGGTCGGCCACGCGCTTCACGTTGGCGTCGTCGAGGTGGGCGTCGATCTCGTCGAAGAGGTAGAACGGAGCGGGCTTGTAGCGCTGTATTGCGAAGACGAACGCTAAAGCCGTTAGGGCCTTCTCCCCCCCGCTCATGGCCTCGATCCTCTTGACGTCCTTTCCCGCTGGCTTGGCCTCTATCTGCAGTCCGCCCGAGAAGGGATCCTCCTGGTTCTCGAGGATGAGCCTCGCACTTCCCCCCGGAGAGAGTTTTGAAAACAGCTCGGAGAAGTTCTTGGCTATCTCGTTGAGCGTCTTCATGAAAACCTGCCTCTTCTGACCTTCAATCTCGTTTATGAAGTCCTCTATGCTCTCTTTCTCGGCTAAAACCTGTTCGCGCCTGCTGGTCAGCTCAAGGTACCTGCGCTCGACGACCTCGAAGTCCTCGATGGCCTTCATGTTTACGGGTTCAAGGGAGCGTATCTCGGCCTCCATCCGCTCTATCTCATCTCTCAGGGCGGAGAGCTCTTCCTCGGTTGGGGCCTCGCTGACCTTTACGGATTTAATGAGCTTCCCGTCGTAGTGCTTGAGCTCTGCCTTCCTCTGGGCCAGCTCGCTCTCGTACTGGGCGAGGCGTATCTTGAGGGTGTTCGCCTCTATCCTGAGCTCCTGCAGCCTTGAGTTCATCTCGTCTTTCTTGGCCCTCAGCTCTGCTATCTCCTTTTTCAGCCTCTCCTTTCTCTCACGGAGCTCTTTGAGCTCACCCTTAACTTTCTCCTCGGCTTTCCTGAGCTCTTCAAGCTCGGCCTCGAAGCCGCTTATGGCCTTCTCGTTCTCGGCTATGTTCGACCTTAGGGCGTTTATCCTGTTGACGAGCCCCTCTATCTCCTCCTCAAGGTCGGCCTTCCTCGGGAGGAGCTCTTCCGTGATCTTAGCCTCAAGGGATTCGAGCTTGCTCTCCACCTTGCCGAGCTCCTCCCTAAGTTTGCTTATCTCAACCTCGACCTCCCTGATGCGCTGGTTGAGCTCCCTCGCCTCAGGGTTCTCAAGGGCCTTCCTGAGCTTCTCCCTCCTCCGCTCAAGCCTCTCTATCCTGCCCCGGAGCTTTGCTATCTCCCCGGTCTCTCCTTTTATCTTCTCCTCAAGGGCGGAAATGCGCTTTTTGCTCTCCTCGATCTCGTCTGCGATGGTCTCTTCCTCCCGCAGGAGGCGGTCGAGGTCAGCCTGGAGAACCTGGACGTCCTTGGAGAGGCCACTCCTCCTCATTCTGAGCTCGAATATCTCGTTCCTGAGGCCGTTAACTTCGATCTTGAGGGCGTTGACGGCCGATTCAAGGGCCTCCTTCTCGCCTTCAAGCCGCTGCACGCGCCTCCTTATTCCCT
>NZ_JALXBJ010000018.1 GCF_026991495.1 Thermococcus sp.
TGAATTCAAAAACTTTTTTAAGTTGTATTTCATGTATTTATCGGTGGTGTCATGAGGAAGCTCACAATGGTCGTTTTAATCCTCGGGTTGATGGCTTTTATCGGCTTGGGCGTGAACTACTTCGTTTCCCACTACGGCAACATCAACTACCAGTGGAAAACCAACCTCGAAGATTACCGGGAGTATCGGCTCCTTGGAAACTCGACGCTCAACGGCTACGTGAAAGCTAACGGCGAGATAAGCGTATATATTTTAACCAGAGAGGACTTTGAGAGGCTGAAAAACGGCGAGCCCTTTAAGGGCTACAAGGCCTGGGAGCACGTAAAGGCGGTCGAGCTGGATAACGTTAAAATTCCAGAGGGAGACTACGTTCTCGTCGTCAAAAACGATGACAAAGGAATGCAGTGGATTTCTGTAAAGCTGGTTAGCAAAAAGTGAGCTCACGAGCCTTTCAGCTCTATGTCAAGTGTTGCCTTCTCCTCCCCCGGATTTTTGATTATCACCTTCCACTTCCCCTTTGGTAGCTGAACGACGGCATCTACTTTCCTCGTCTCCCCGAAGTCCTTGAGGACAGTGCTTTCCCCGACTATCCTCACATCAACCGGGACGTTGGAGCTTACCCTGACCGTAAGGTGCACCGGTCCGGTGAAGGAGTAGCTGAGGGATTCCCCCGGCGAAAGGCTCTTTCCCTTGGAGTAGACGAAGTTCCCGCCCTTGAGACAGCCGGCCGTGATGGCAATGGCCGCGATCAGGATGCTCAAAAACACCGTTAAACGCCCCCTCATCGTACCACCGATAAACGTCAAGAGAAGAGAATTTAAAAAAGTTTTTGTTAGCAGAGTATCGAGCCCTCCGCTAAAACCTCGAACTCCACTTTTCCAATACCCTCTATCCACGCCTCGACTTTATCCCCGTGCCTCAGCGGGCCGACTCCTGCCGGTGTGCCCGTCGCTATGATGTCGCTCGGCTCTAGAGTCATGATCGAGCTCACGTACTCAATCAGCTCGGGAACCTTGAATATCATTTCGCTCGTTCTTCCGAGCTGTCTGGGCTGGCCGTTCACCTTAAGGCCGATTTCGAGGTCAGCAATGTTTAACTCGCGCCTGTCGGCTATCCTCGGCCCAACCGGCGCGAATGTGTCGAAGCCCTTTGAGAGACTCCAGGGAAGGCCCCTTTCCCTCGCCTCGGCCTGAAGATCGCGAGCGGTTATGTCGAGGAGTATGGTGTATCCGAGAACGTAGTCCATCGCTTTCTCAGCTGGAACCCGCTTCGCGCGCGTTCCGATTATCACAGCAAGCTCGACCTCGTGGTCAATGCGCTTGCTCATCCTCGGGAGGATTATTGGGTCGCCAGGTCCTATGAGCGCGCTCGGCGGTTTCAGGAAGAATACCGGTCTTTCCGGGACGTCGCTCTCCATCTCCCTCGCGTGTTCTGCGTAGTTCTTAGCGAGGGCAATTATCTTGCTCGGCCTCAGCTCGTAAAAACCATCTCTGAGGGGAAGGCGAACCATTCAATCACCCAAGCCCCTTGGTCTCATGTTGAGTTAAAACTTTTCTCTACGAAGGAAAAATGTAATAAGGCCGTTGCCCATTGGAGTATCGGTGGTGGGCATGAGGAAGGTGTTCGTGAAGGAGAACCCAGTTGGTGCTATGGTAATTGGAACCGTTTTCACACTGTTCTTCCTCTTTGTGGCCCTCTCCATCTTGGGTTCCATGTCCTCCTTTCTCCCCTCGAGTTTTACCCTGCTCTTTATTCTGATCCCGTTTCTCGTCCTTGCGGTTATCATCGTCGCCGGGTTCAGGATTTGGGGGGAGGGCAGGAAAGCATCGGCCCTTTTCAGGGAGGCCGTTCTTTCAGAGACCTCCGTGAGTTTCCCCGAGGAGGTTAGCTACGATGTGGGAAGGGTGTTCCTTGAGGGCTACTGGACATACGAACACACCACCACGAGCTCGGGGACGACCAGCAGGAGGTACCGCACGAGGAGGAGCTTTCGGACGGAGGAAAAGGGTAGGGGTATGGAAGCCCCGCTTCCAATGGGGCCGTTTCGCGTTGAACTCCGCCAAGACGGCACTGGAACCATAGATGCCCCGGCGCTGAGGATCAGGGGCGGCAGGTACGACGGCTCGCTCATCATCTCCCTGACAGATGAGGGGAGGATTCTCGGGGAGGGACAGCTTGACCTGAGCAAGGGCAACGACATGGCCCAGGTGCGCTTTAGGGGCGAGGGCAAGTTCCTCCGCGGCAGCGTCTGGGCCGAGCTCTCAAAGGCGAGGAAGGTCAGGATTGAAATAGGCTCCGGCGGCCTCTGGAGAAAGGTTGCAGAGGGAAAGGGCTTTGACTTCAGCATCTCAACACTTCCCGAGGAGAAGATGGTGATATTCACACACTACGACTCGGTATCGCCCCGCTCAATCCTCAAAAAGCTATGGAGCGGGCCGGTTATAATGGGCCATGGAAGCTTTGAGCTGAAGGCTGTCTTGGATATCCCCCTCGGCAGGGACGTCGTGGAAAAGGCGCAGTTCACCGTCGAGCTGGAAGAAGGAGAGGAGAAAGCCGAAAAAGGCGGGATTAAAGAAGAGTGGGGAGTTTTCTGAACCCACTCAGCCCTTTTCAGTTTCAATGACTCTCCACATCAAGAGCCTGCCCACGTACTTTCCGGCCAGCAGGTCGTAATCCTCGGGCTTAAGGTACCTCCTTGATGCGCGGAGGAGTGAAAGTACGGCTTTGTAGCACTCGGGAGGTTCTTTGCCGTTTTCATCTTTATTCCTTTCACCTTTTTTGTCCTGTAATTTCTTAAACTCAGAGATGCACTTTTCAAACCGGTATTTCAGCAGGATCTTCAACTTATCCTCAATTCCATACCACCCTGTCGCAAACCACCCCAGACCAAACTCGGAAGCCAATTTATCGGCCATCTTGATGTTCCCCTCTCTCAGCAGTCCGTCAACCAGGTAGGGAAGTAGCGATGTCTTGAGTTCCCGTTCCAGAACAAATCTAGCCGTTAACGCGTAGCCATTCCTTTTCATGTAAGCCTCAACAAAATAATTGATCAGATCCTGTTTGAGACGTTTGAGATCCGATAAGTCCATACGGTGCCTGAGGGAACGATCTCCAATAACTTCCGCAAGTACATCGAGCAGTTTCTTTTCTTCAATGAGGTTAAAGACCTCGTTGATTTCATCCTCGTCTTTGGCCTCAAAAACGAGGGCGGTGATAAAGCCTTTCAGGATAACGTGAAGGTTGTATACCCCCCTATCTGGGAGTTCCTTCAATGCTTTTTTGAGTGTTTCAAGCGGGCTTATCCCAGCATCCTTCAGAAGCTTAACAAACTCAGGGGAATTTAAGTAGAATGCTACCCTATTTGGGTTCATCTCATTGATAGCATCTTCTACAAGGCCCTTTGCGGTTTCTTGGTGTTCTCCTTCTCCACTCAGAAGCTTTGCAATCAGGAGCTTGTCCTCCGGAGAATTAACGGCAACTCCCGCCTCCAGAAGCCGGGTTATGAGCTTCAAAATGGCTTCCACGGGGATAATTGGATGTTCTCCTTCTGCGGGTATGTGGAAAACTCGTTCCGTGCTCTCATGTCTACTACAAAGGATGTCCAAGTGCGCCACTTTCAGATCGGGAACACTACCAAAGGCCACTAATCGAAGTTTCTTGAAGTCAACATCCGAATTAATCAACTCCTTAAAGCACTCGCTCAACTCTCCTTCACAGCTATCCGGCAGAAATAACTTGTTAGAAGAGACCCAGGGAGCACATTTCTCGTTGCAGATAACCTTTGCAAGACTCTCAAACTCTTCCCACCCTCTTTCAAAGTCCTTTCTCATAGCAGAGATTGCCCTGAGACGGTAATAGCCAATCCCTGGAACCTCGTCATCGAACTTGAGATCTATTATGCTGTTCCAGAATCCCGCTTTTCCCAAGGTCTCCGCGATCATCTCACGCTCCGGTTCAAAACCCGGGCCGGCGCTCCCCCTCAAAGTTTCAAGCTCTTTTTTGGCGACCACAAGTGCAAGGTTAAGGAGCTCCCTATTTTCCGTTTTTGAAGCGGCCATAATCATCGATCTTGAAACCTTGAGCCTGTCTTCGGGAAGGAGATAGCGCCTCTTTAGGGTCTCCTCGTAAAGAGATTTAACATCAATGAACCCGGCGGCAGTCTCGATTATCATCAGCTCCATGGCAAGAGACTCCGCGGCCTTGATAAGTTGCCTAACATACTCTTTCAGCGTTTCGGGATCGAGCTCTTTATCGGCTCTTTTAATGAACTCTCCTATCAAGCTGATAATCTTCTCATCATCGTAGCCATTATAGAAGAGTGCCGTTTTCATAACGTTCAACGCCCTCCCCCATTTCCTCACGTGCATCTCGTTACGAACTAAAGCCTTGAATATTTGAACGGTGGGAGTGGGGAATGTCAACCCAACCAGATTCTCAACGTTTTCAAAGAGCTTCTCGTGTATCTCCTTCCTGCGGGAATTGTGCTGTCCGATTTCGGGAATCATTTCAATTAACGAGGCAATGGCTTTAGAAATCCCGTCTTCGTAAAGGTGGAGGGAATACTCTCCCACCCAGCTTTGGGCCAGTTCTAAGTAGTATTTGCCTTTTTTCCAGTCTTCCCGAATCGCTTCGTTCGCCACTTCCAGAATGCCCCACAGAACACCACCCCTGACGTGCTCGATGGGAATGCCAGAAGAATCGGCGATGGATTGAGAGTACCTCTCAAGGCTCCTGAGGACGTCGTATTCTGGAGGCTCAGCAACGCCTTCAAGCTTGGGGTTTCCCTCAAGCTCAAGTGCGACCTTGGCAAGATAGAAGAAAAACTTCATGACATCATCGTTGTTCAGTGATTTTCCGTGTCTCTTCTTCAGAGTGCTCTTAATCTCGTCAAATGCATCCCCAACCTCACAATGAACCTTTAGCGTCCTCCACTCGTTACAGGACTTGGTTTTCTCCATGGTTTGCCCATTGGAATCGGGGTTACCCGAGTTACCCATTACACCTCACCTCAGAACCATTAAGCGTATGGCATGTTAAGAATTTTGTGACTCAAATATTCAATATATTCATCAAGAAATCTACAAGTCTCCCCGCTTCCAAGAGTATAACGACAACCGCATGGAGGTGATCTCGATGGGAAAGAAGGGTTCCAAGTCCATGACCTGGGATGCTGCGAGGAGGATACAGAGTGCCGTCGACAGCGGGAGGGCAGTCTCTGCCGAAGAGGGGTTCAAGAGCAGGGCCATGAGCGCCGCCGCGAGAAACTCAAAGGGGGGCAGGAAATGACCCCCGCCGCTTTTTCTTTTTCGGAGATTCCAGTCGCGGTCAACTGGCACATGCTGGATGCCTGCAACTACAGGTGCAAGTTCTGCTTCGCCAAGTTCAACAACCTAAAGGGCATCTGCCACGACATCCAGAAATCCAGAACGGTACTCCTCAAACTGAAAGAGGGAGGGGTGAAAAAGATAAACTTTACCGGTGGTGAGCCACTGCTCTGCCCTACCCTCGGGGAGCTGATAAAGTACGCCAAGGAACTCGGAATGGCAACATCAATCGTCACGAACGGCTATTACCTCACAGAGAATCCCGGAAAGGAACTCCTCAAAGAGTATGGAGAGTACATAGACTGGATCGGAATGAGCCTCGACAGTGGGAATCCTGAGGTGGAGCTGGCCCTTGGAAGAGCCCACCTGGGCCAGGACGGAGGCCACGTGAAAAGGGTGAGAGGGGCCGTGAGGCTGATAAAAAAGGTCGCCCCGAAAATCCAGATCAAGATAAACACGGTGGTCACAAGGCTCAACTGGAAGGAAGACATGCATTGGGTAATAGAAGAACTAACACCGGAGAGGTGGAAGGTCTTTCAGCTGAAAATCGTTCCTGGAGTCAATGAAGGCTCAACGAGTCTGGCCATTACGGAGGAGCAGTTCAGGGAGTTCGTGAACAGGCACGCGGACCTCAACCCCATAGCGGAAGATAACGACCTGATGACGCATTCCTACCTCATGATAGACCCTCTGGGGCGGTTCTACGATGAGGAGAGCCAACTGTCCAACTGGAGAAATTCCCTCGTTGAGGCAACCTTTAAGGAAGCACTCCGGGGATTGAAGTTCAATCCCCTCAAGTTCGTACAGAGGGGCGGTATATACGACTGGGGTGGTGTGAAGTGAGATTCAAACCAAACGTTACCCACGTGGTATTCTTGGATTTGGAGTACTACGCTCCAAAGGAGCACAGGAACCGACCGGGGCTAAAGGCGAACCCATACCTCGACGGGGGTTTTCTTATCGGAGGGGTCTTCCAGAGGTACTTCCCCATAGAAGACAAACTCGAGAAAGAAGGGGAGTTCTGGATCTGGGATTATAAAGACGAGAACACGAAAGAGAAGGAAAGGGAGCTTCTTAGGAGGATCTACTACTATTTCCGCGAAAGCTGGATGAGGTGGGAGGCGCTTGGCAACGACTCCCACCTCACGGAACCGATAGTTGCAGGGTTCGGGATAGCTCGCTTCGACGTTCCTGTGCTTTTCGCAAGGAGCTTGAAACACGAAATAGCCGATCCAGCCAGGCTCTATGACATCTATTTCAAGTTAAGGCCCTTCGACCTGAGCGTCGCAGTGGCAACAATAGTCCCCGAGACAAAATACCCAAAGGTACTCGCGCCGGTCTCCCAGAACTGGGCGATAAAACACCTGATTGGAAACGTAGAAAGAAAACCAAGCGGAACCACTGTCTGGGAACTGTACGACCAAGGAAACTATGAGAAAATCGCAGAAAGAACTAAGGCAGAAGTCGAGATTGCGGAGAAGGTGTACAGCAACCTCCTTAGAATACGAAACAATACAATAAAAACAAGGGGGAAAAGGTAACAGGCAGTCTTAGCCTCCTTCCTATTTAACTGAAGTACCTCGTTGGAAGGGCTCAAACCAGAGGAGAAAACAGTGATGTTGTTTCCACAAGCTACAAAAAACTATAATTCTCTCACTCGTAACTCTGGAGAGTTTAACCCTCCTCAACCCCGGAGCCTTAGAGTAGAAAAGGAAGGGGTTAATTAACGAAAACCGATACCCCACTAACCGTGGTCTGGAGCTTGGGGTTCAGGATGAAGTCGTTGGGGTCAACGACTATCTTAACTGGCCGCTTATCCAAGACGAAGCTCACCCTGCCGAGTCCGTTCTTGACCCACACCGTCTTCTTTCCGATGATTGTTCCATTGGAGTCGTAGACCGCGATCTCTACGGGCATAGTGAAGTTCGAGGAGTCAACGAGCTTGAAGGTCAGTCTGTAGGTGGAGCCGTTTTCGAGCTTCAAATCCTTAACGGTGTAGCTGGGAACGAGGTTCGTTTTGAACCACTCCTCAAAGAACCAGCCTAACTTCTGACCGCTCACGTTCTCAAAAATTCTCTGCAATGTTCCAGCGTCCACGCCGTTAGCCCCGGCCCTGTGGCTGTACTTCTTGAATATCGTCCGGTAAGCCTTGATCATGCTCTCGTTCCCGATAATCGCTGAGAGGGAGCGGAGGACGAAGAAGCCCCTGCCGAAGGCTATGTTTTCGGATTCGTTCCTTGAGATCGCCTGAGCCAGCGTCAGATTGGACTTATAACTGATGGCGTAGGAACCCATGGATTTGACGAATTCTTCGGCGTACTGCGGGTTAGTTTCCCTCATGCTGACGAAGATGGGCCACATTCCCAGGAAATTCGCAAGCGACGGAGACAACGAACCCTTCGACCACAGGAGCCAGTCCTTGTACAGGACGTAGAACACTGAAGCGGAATCCGGCTGACCTCCTCCCCGCTCTGAAGGGCGAGGGTTCCAACGAACTAACCCCTCGCTAAGGGCGGGGAGGTTTGAGGGGTCTCATTCAAACCCAACTCAAAGCGGGTCTTCGACCCCTC
>NZ_JALXBJ010000019.1 GCF_026991495.1 Thermococcus sp.
AGGTAGGACTCAGGGGTGGGGGTGAGGGGATGGGCACCGGAAGGGCTCCGATGGAGTGGGATGAGGGGAAGTGGAATAGGGAAATCCTTAATGTTACAAGGGCGCTCATAAAAATGAGGAGGGAGAGCCGGGCCCTCCAGTTGGGGGAGTTCGTTCCGCTTCGGTTTAAGGGCCAGACTGTTGCCTACGATCGGGTCTACAATGGCGAGAGCGTAAGCGTCGTGATAGATTATCCTGACGGGGGGAAACACTGTCGTTTTGAAATCCAGCGACGCTATAAGGGAACCCCCCAGCGGTTTGAGTACGGGTATGAACGGTAACCCGTTGGTGGTGCGGGGGTGAAAGCGCAAGATATATATATCACCCGCGATGATACTCTATCACGAAAGTTGGGTGGGTGATGAGAGATGAGAAAAAGTCTGTTCGCCCTGCTTCTTGTGGGCGTTCTGTTTCTTGGGGTAGTGGCCAGCGGCTGTCTTGGCGGTGGAGGCACCAGCAAGAGCAGTAGCAGCAGCCCGAGCTCGACCCAGAGCAGCTCCCAGAGTTCGAGTTCAACGACTCAGTCTTCAAGCTCTCCGAGCTCATCGGCAACATCGAGCACCTCAAGCACTCAGTCCTCCTCAACCTCCTCGACCTCTTCAGCAACCTCCCATTCCACGACATCGACGACTCAGTCTTCGAGTTCTTCGAGCTCTTCAACAACCTCAACAACTTCAACGACCACAACCTCAACTTCAACCCCCGGTAAGAAGGTTACGATAGTCCTCTGGCACGCGATGGGCCAGGCCGAGGCCCAGACCTTCCAGGACCTGATATCTGAGTTCGAGATCGAGCACCCCAACATCCAGATCAAGATGGTGTACAAGGCGAACCTTGAGACGGCTCTAAAGGCCGCTATTCCCGCCGGAAAGGGTCCGGACCTCTTCATATGGGCCCACGACTGGATCGGGAAGTTCGCCGAGGGCGGCCTCCTCAAGCCCATAGACAGCTACGTGCCCTCAGATTTCAGCGACAACTTCATACCCCTCGCCCAGGATGCCTTTGAGTACAAGGGACACTACTACGCGGTTCCCTTTGCGGCTGAGACTGTAGCCCTGATCTACAACAAGGACATGGTCAAGAACCCGCCGAAGAACTTCGACGAGATGAAGCAGATAATGCAGCAGTATTACGACCCGAACAACGGTAAGTACGGCATTGCAAGCCCGGTAAACGCTTACTTCCTTTCCGGCTGGGTGCAGGCCTTCGGCGGCTACTACTTTGATGATAAGACCGAGAAACCGGGTCTCAACCTGACCCAGACCCTCGAGGGCTTCAAGTTCTTCTTCAACAACATCTGGCCTTACATGGCCCACACCACCGACTACAACGCTCAGGTCAGCATTTTCACTGATGGAAACGCCCCGATGATGATAAACGGACCGTGGATCATCTCAGACGTTAAGAAAGCGGGGATAAACTTCGGCGTTGAGCCGCTTCCTCCGATAACATTGAACGGCAAGACCTACTACCCGAGGCCCTACGGTGGGGTCAAGCTCATCTACGTTACCGCAAACGCCCCGGACAGCAAGATGCAGGCCATATGGACCTTCCTCAAGTGGTTCTCGACCAGCGATGACGTCGCGACAACGCTCGCCCTCCAGAACGGCTACGTCCCGGTCCTCAAGAGCGTCTACAACAACCCGGACATCACCAGTGATCCGATTCTAAAGGGCTTCATGGACGCTGTTCAGCGGGCCTACCTCATGCCCAAGAGCGTCAAGATGGCGGCCGTTTGGGGCCCTGTCGGGCAGGCGATCACCAACATCGTCGGAGGCAAACAGACCATTGAACAGGCCCTCCAGGATGCCCAGCAGCAGATCCTGAAGGCAATAAGCGGCTGATCTCCTTCTTTTTTTACTCTTAACAAGGGGTGGAAGTGATGAGAAAACGCACAGAGGCGGCTTTAGCGCTTATCCTCCCGGGGATAGTTGCTTTTCTGTTCTTCAACATATACCCCATACTGTACTCGATCTACATTGCCTTCACCAACGCCCAGCTCGGCAACTTCCCGATACAAACCCCAAACGCACCGCCGCTCAGGTTCACAGGCCTCGACAACTTCCGCTGGGCCATCAGCGACCCCGGTTTCAGGTCGGCCTTTCTCTGGACGTGGCTCTTCGTGGCGACGAGCGTTACCCTTAAGGTTCTCGCAGGGATATTCCTCTCGGTGCTCTACAACAGCAAGTACGTCATAGGGAAGTCGCTCTACAGGGCCCTCCTTATAATCCCGTGGGCGCTGCCGCTGCTGTTCTCAATCACCGTCTGGAGGTTCATGTTCGACCCGATATTCGGCCCCGTTAACATACTCCTTAGGGATTTTGGTGTCTCACACCCCCCAGACTGGATAAACAACGTGACTTATGGTTTTGTGGCCCTGAACGTGATAGAGGTCTGGCTCGCTTACCCCTTCATGATGACCGTCATAACCTCCGCCCTTCAGGCGGTTCCCGATATACTGGTGGAGGCTGCCATAATCGACGGGGCCACCTACTGGCAGAGGCTCACCAAGGTCGTTATACCTATAGTGAGCAAGCCGATAGCCTTCGCCACGATCCTCACGAGCGCCGCGAGCTTCCAGTACTTCCTCGTGCCCTTCCTCTACAACGGCTCCCTCTTCGAGGACAGGTTCCTTCTCCTGTACGGCTACCAGAAGGCCTTCGGTTCGTCAATACCCCACTACGGAAGGGCGGCCGCGGTTCTCTTCATAGCCACGCTGGTCCTCGCGGTCTACATGCTGATCAGCATGAAGATAACTAAAATACAGGAGGGGGCGAGCTGATGGAGCTCAAACTGGACATTCCGAGAAGGGATCTCTGGAAAGCCGCTGCGATAACCCTGCTGGCGATCTTCATCATGGGGATAATCCTCTTTCCTGTCTACTACATGTTCCTCATCTCCATTGAACCAAAGGAGAGCTTAGCATCAACTTCAATAACGCTGATTCCACACCGCTCTACCCTCGATAACTACAGGGAGGTAGTGTTCGGGCACAAGGAGGCCACCGTGAAGTCCAAGCTCTTCAACATCACCAGCACTGGGGGAACGCTCATCGGTACGGACTACACGATCGAGTACAAGGACGGCACCCTCTGGGGCAGATCCTACATCAACTCCCTCTTTACGCTCAAGTACGTCAGCAACATCAAGGTTGAGGGTGCCAACAGGACGGTTCAGAACAATCAGGTGAGGTACGTCAGGGGCAAGCTTGCCTCCATAGAGGCGAAGGAAATAGACTCCAGTATCGGCGTCATAGGCAGAACCTACCTCAAGGCGAAGGAGGTCAGGATCACAGTTGAAAACCCGGGGAGCAGCAGGATACCCCTCAAGGGCCTCACCAAAGTGGCCAACAACACCTACGTTGGCAAGGAAGTTACCCTCACGCTCCCGGGAAGGGTTAGGATAAGCTCCGGGCCGGGGAAGCTTGAGGTGACCGATTTCTTCTTCGTCTTCGTCAACCAAGTGAACGGCGGCTTCTTCGGCTACCTCAAGAGGAGCATAATAATAGCCACTCTGACGGTCATACTGACGCTGCTCTTCGTCGTTCCAGCGGCCTATGCGTTCTCCAGGCTCAGGTTCATGGGCAGGGAGCACGTGCTGTACTTCTACCTGATGTTCACCCAGGTCGCGGGCGGATTGGGGATAGCGGGCCTTGTCGCCTTGTACGGAATGCTCGTTAAGCTCGGCCTCACCAACAACATCTACGTGCTCCCCTTCATATACGCGGCCGGCGGCGTCCCCTTCAACACCTGGCTCCTCAAGGGCTACATAGACTCGATAAGCACGGACTTCGATGAGGCTGCCCTCGTTGACGGCGCGAGCTACCTCCAGATCATAAGGCACGTGCTCCTCCCGATGGCGCTCCCGGGGATAACCACGGTCTCAATATTCGCCTTCATCGGCGGTTGGACCGAGCTTATTATCGCCAACCTCCTCCTCAACCAGAACAACTACCCTCTGACCGTATGGCTCTACAGCATGCTCAGTGACCTCAGGAACGTCAGCTGGAACCAGTTTTCGGCGGCGGCAATGCTCTTCGCTCTACCGGTCTTCATACTCTTCCTGCTTGCCCAGAACTACATAAGGAGCGGTTTAACCGTCGGAGGTTTGAAGGAATGATTTCGTTTTTTTCCAAACACTACGGAGGTGTGATGGATGAGAGCTGTGAAGGTACTTTCCCTACTCCTGCTTTCCATGGCCGTACTCGGCCTCTTTAACGTGGGGACTGTGGAAGCGGACCAGGCGAAGCCCCTGAACGTGATCATAGTATGGCACATGCACCAGCCCTTCTACTACGACCCGGTAGCAAAGCAGTTTGTCCTTCCGTGGGTCAGGCTCCACGCGGTCAGGGACTACTGGAGGATGCCGGCGATACTCTCGAAGTACCCGGACATACACGTTACGATAGACCTATCGGGTTCGCTGATAGAGCAGATGGCCCTCTACATGAACGGCTCAATGGACGTCAGGGAGAGGATAAGCTGGAAGCTCGCCAACGGTGCGCCCCTAAGCACCCAGGAGAAGTGGGTAATGCTCCAGGTTCCGGGCGGCTTCTTCGACAACACCATACCCTGGAACGGCGAGCCCTTAGCCGACGGCAACGGCAACCCGATAAGGGTGTACTGGAAGAGGTATACTGACCTGCTGAACGAGAGAAAGGCCCTCTTTGCGAAGTACGGAAACCTGCCCCTAAACGAGCAGAAGGTCAAGATAACGTCGAGTCTGAGCGATCAGGACTACCTCGACCTCGCTGTCCTCTTCAACCTCGCCTGGCTCCCTCACGACTACATAGTGAACAGCAGCGAGCTCAAACCCCTCTACGACAAGGTCAACACCGGCGGCTACACGAGGGACGACCTCAAAACCGTCCTCGACGTCCAGATGGAGCTCATAAACCACACCTTCGACTACTACAAAGCTGTGAACAAGTACCTGGGCAACGGTCCAGACGCGATAACTTTCGTCCCGTACGCCCACCCGATAGGCCCCATCTTGGCCGACTTCGGCTGGGCCAGCGACTTTGCAACCCAGATCCAGAGGGGGGAGGAGCTGTACAAGAGATACCTCGGCGATGGGAGGGCTCTCCCGAACGGCGGCTGGGAGGCCGAGTGCAGCCTGAACGACGATGCCCTCAGGCTGCTCGCCGAGAACGGCTGGGAGTGGGTGATAAGCGACCAGAACGTCCTCGAAAAGATGGGAATTCCCCATACCGTCACCAACTACTACAGGCCCTGGGTGGCGGACTTCAACGGAACTAAGATATACATATTCCCGAGGGACCACGCCCTCAGCGACAGGGTGGGCTTCAACTACGCCGGGATGAACCAGAAACAGGCCGTTCAGGACTTTGTGGACAAGCTCCTCAAGCTTCAGAAGCAGAACACCGACGGCTCTCTTGTCTACGTGGTCGCTCTCGACGGTGAGAACCCGTGGGAGAACTACCCGTATGAAGGGGACATGTTCCTGAACATGTTATACAAGAAGCTTGAGGAACTTCAGAAAGAGGGGCTCATAAGGACAGTTACGCCGGATGAGTACATCCAGATGTACGGGGAGGAGGCGAACGTCCTTGAGCCGCACACCATGAACTACCTCGACCTGAAGGATCACGTCGATGCGCTCAAGGAGGCCACGAGCCTCGATGAGCTCTACAAGCTCGCCGGAGTACAGGGACCGCACCTCTGGCCGGAATCGAGCTGGGTTGATGGAACACTCTCAACGTGGATAGGCGAGAGACAGGAGAACCTCGGCTGGTACTGGCTCTACCTGGCGAGGAACGCCCTCTTTGAGCACAAGTTTAGCGTTCCCAAGGATAGGTGGAACGAGGCCTTCGAGTACCTCCTCAGGGCTGAGGGAAGCGACTGGTTCTGGTGGTACGGGAGAGATCAGGACAGCGGCTTCGACCAGGGCTTTGGAAGGCTCTTCAAGAACTACCTCTACGAGATGTACAGGCTCCTCGGGATCAACCCGCCGAGCTACCTCTACGGCAACTACTTCCCGGACGGCCAGCCCTACCTCGTGAGGGAAACGGTCGGACTGAAGAAGGGGCAGACGGCCAGCTATTCAAGCCTCAGCCCCTATGCGAAGGGGGTAAGCGTTTACTTCGACGGCGATGGCTTCCACTTCACCGTTAAGGGCAACCTGAGCAACTTTGAGGTAAGCATCTGGAACCCTGAGAGGTTCATCGGCAACACCTTCACCATCGGTCAGCCGATTCCAGAGGAGCTGACGTACACGACCTTCCCGTACAGTGCCCAGAGCGTAGGCCTCATGATAACAACGCACGTGAGCTACGCCAACGGAACTGCAACGATCTACAACGCCACCGGCTACGACACCTACAGGCCAGTAGCAAAGCTGAACGCCACGAAAACCGGCGACGGGATAGAGGTCACAGTGCCCTTCAAGTACCTCGAGAACCCGACCGACGTTTACTTCGCCGTCTCGACGCTCCACAACGGCAACCTCTCGGTCATAAGCACCCCAGTCGAGCTCAAGCTCCCGAAGCAGGTCAAGGGCATCGTCCTGGTTGACATGAAAGATCCTGTCGGCGATGATCACGGACCCGGGAACTATACTTACCCGACTGATAAGGTCTTTAAGCCCGGCGTCTTCGACCTCACGAGATTCCAGCTCATAGAGCAGGAGGACAGCTACCTGATGGTGTTCTACTTCAGGAACTTGGGTGATAACCCGTGGAACGGGCCTAACGGGTTCAGCCTGCAGATGATCGAGGCGTACTTCGACTTCAAGAAAGGCGGGAACAGCAGCGCTGTAAAGGCTTACAGTAACGGCCCCGGCTCAAACGTCAACCTCGATCCCGATCACCCGTGGGACGTGGCCATAAGGGTCGAGGGATGGGAGGACTACGTATTCCTTCCGAACGGCACTTCGATAAAGGGCATCCTGAAGATATCGGTTGACCCCACGAAGAACGCCATAATGGTGGCTATGCCCAAGGAGTACATGAAGCTCAACGTGAGCTACGGGCTTTACGGGGCAGTCCTCATAGGTTCTCAGGACGGTTACGGGATTGACCACTGGCGCGATGTGGCAGTGAAGGCCGCACAGTGGAGGATTGGCGGCGGGGACGCGGACGCGATCATAGCCGGTGTTGCCCCGCGCGTTATGGACTTGCTCGTCCCTGCTGGCTTTAAGCCGACTCAGGAGCAGCAGCTCCAGAGCTACGACGCAGAGAACGGTCACAGGGCAACCGTTGTGGTGCTGTCCCTCGTAAAGGGCACCGGAGGGGGAACGGGAACGAGCACCACCCCGACTTCTTCCTCTTCGAGCAGTACTTCCTCCTCAAGCTCTTCGAGCAGTACTACGTCGAGTTCCTCTACTTCGAGCTCTTCGAGCAGTAGTAGTTCGACCTCGTCCTCATCAAGCAGTTCGAGCAGTTCGAGTTCGGTTTCGAGCAGTTCTTCGTCGAGCAGTAGTTCAAGCCCGTCAAGCACGCCTTCGAGCAGTAGCAGCAAGGGCGGCTGGCACATTTGCGGGCCGGCCGCGATAATAGCCCTCGCAGCACTCCCGCTGCTCTTGAGGAGGAGGCGCTGACCCCTCCCCTTTAAATATCTTTGGAAGCTAATGTTCCTTTGAGGTGGTGGAAGTGGCGGGTGTTAGACTCGTGAGCGTGTGGAAAAAGTTCGGAGACTTTACGGCTGTCAAAAACATGAGTTTGGAAGTTAAGGATGGGGAGTTTGCGATCCTCTTAGGCCCGAGCGGTTGTGGGAAAACAACAACGCTGAGGATGATTGCGGGCTTAGAAGAGCCGACGAAAGGCAGGATTTACATTGGGGATAGGCTTGTGGCGGATCCTGAGAAAGATGTCTTCGTCC
>NZ_JALXBJ010000020.1 GCF_026991495.1 Thermococcus sp.
GGTTCTCCCCAATCCCCGTCACATAAAGCACCACAAAAGACCCCCTCGTGTCCCGCTTAGACTGGAAAGCTTTGTCCCCTCTGCTTCTTCATCACCTGCGTTCGGGTTAGCGTTTTAAACCCGGACTCATAGGGGTGATGGGTGGAAGACGGTGAACCTGAGGGCCCATCACGTCAGGCTTACGGCCTTCGTTCAGGCCACGGAGAGCGAGGAGAGGGTTTTGGAGGCGATGTCCACCTTCGTCCCGGAGGAGATCCCGGACGAGGACGTCCTGCTCGACGTCGAGGAGGCCAGGGGCTTCTTTGGGAACACCATAAAGGTCGTGAACGTTGAGATAAAGAGGAGTAGAGCGGTGAGGGCTTTCCTGAGGCACCTCAGGGAGCTTCTGAGCGAGAGAGACAGGGAGTACCTCCTTGAGCACCTCGACGAGAAGGTGGACGAGGAGGGAACCTTCTACGTCCGCTTCAACAAGCAGAGGGCCTACCTCGGTGAGGCCGAGGTGGACGAGGGGCCGGACGTGATTCAGGTGAGGATAAAGGTAAAGGCCTTCCCGATGAGGAAGGAGGCGGTCGTTAAAGCCATCGGGGAGTGGCTGGGAAATGGACGGAGTAGCTGAAGGGGCCGGGCTACTCCCGCGCGACCACTTCGTCGAGATGGACGTGAGGAGCGGGGAGGCCTACCCGTTAGCTAAGGAGTGGTTCGACGAGGTGGTCTTCACCAAAAAGCTCGTCCTCAATGGAGAACCCGACTGGGGGGCCATTAGGGAGAACTTAGGGGAACTCAGGGAGGAGTACGGGAGGGTCGCCCTCCTGATCGTCACGAAGAAGCCGAGCCTTATAAGGGAGGCAAAGCGCAGAAACCTAAAGGCCCTCCTCTACGTCCAGGGCGGGGACATGAGGGTCAACAGGGCGGCGATTGAGAGCGGGGTGGACGCGCTCATAAGCCCCTGGCTCGGGAGGAAGGATCCGGGCTTCGACCACACCTTGGCGGGGATGGCCTCAAGGAGGGGCGTCGCGGTGGGCTTCTCCCTCTCCCCCCTCCTCCGCTCGAAGCCCTACGAGAGGGCCTTAACCTTGCGCTTCATGATGAAGACCTGGGAGCTCGTCAGGAAGTACCGCGTCCCGCGCTTTATAACGAGCTCCGCCGGGGACAGGTGGGAGGTTCGCTCCCCTAAGGATCTGATGGCCCTCGGGATGAGCTTGGGCATGGAGATGCCTGAGGCGAGGGCGAGCCTGAACTTCTATCCGAGGAGGATCCTCTGCACCCCTAAGCCGCCTCCGTCTGCTCGTAGACGTTCTCGCCCTTGAGGTGCTTTATCAGCATCCCGTAGATGAACTCCTTCATCTCGGGCCCCATCTCGTCGTGGAGGAGCTCTCCCCCCTTCTCTGGCAGCAGCCTGACGAGCTCCCTAACGTGGGGCATGGCCCTCTCCATGGCCTCCTGGAAGAGGTCAACGAGGGCCTCCTCGTCCATCTCCTCCTCGCCCTCGAAGCAGAGGTAGACGACAGTCCTTCCCATGTGGATGGAGAGGGCCACGTCCGCCTCGGTGACCCCGAAGACGGAGAAGCCGTTCCTCTCCTCAGGGTCGCCGGCTGCCGCTATCCCAGTCAGCCTCAGCGGGAAGTCCGCGAAGGCCCTCAGCAGATCCCGGACTGCCTTCGAGACCGCTTTCTCCTGCATCATGGGTTCTGCTTGGCCAACGCTTATAAATGGTTTTCGGAACATGCGAAAGGCTCAAAAGGGCCGCGGTTAAGTAAAGCGGGGGTGAGAGAATGAAACCGCTGCCCTTCCTGTCGGCGCTCCTCGTCCTCGTGTCAATGACGATGCCATGGTTCACCGCCGGACAGGCCGAGGGAATAGGCTTCCACGTATCCTCCACGGGGAACAGCGTCAGTCTAATCAACGTCCTCCAGCAGGTCTACAGCAACCCGACCGAGTTCCAGAGGGAGCTCGCGGCAGTATTCAACTCACCGTCCTCGTCGTCCATCCAGCTCCTCGTCCCGATAATAGCGGTGACCCTCGTCGCCGTCGGGGCCGTCGTGGGACTCTTCAGGGGGCGCCTCGGGCACGGAACGGGCATCACCGGGATGGTGCTGCTGACGGGCTTTATACTCTACACCTCAAAGACCGGTCTCTCGGGTGGCCTGACCCTCGGCACCGGCTACCTCCTCGCATGGATAGGGTTCTCGGTGGGGCTCATCTCGTCCGCTTCATGAGGGCCCCTATCCTCGCGAAGTCTTTTTTCAGCTCCTCCATTACGGGCGGCTTGTAGAGCGCGGCCGCGGGGTGGTAGGTCGGGATTATCGTGACCTTCCCGAAGAGGGTCCTTGCCTCGAAGGTCTTTCCGTGCACCCTGCTTATCGGCTCAACCCGGAAGCCGAACTTCCCGAGGATGTAGCGCATCGAGTGCCTCCCGAGGGGGACTATCAAGCGCGGCCTTATTATGTCTATCTGCATGTCGAGGTAGGGCGAGCACGCCCTGATCTCCTCCTCGGTCGGGTCGCGGTTGTTCGGCGGCCTGCACTTCACGATGTTCGTTATGTAAACCTCCTCCCTCCTGAGGCCTATCCCAGCGAGGAGCTCGTCCAGAACCTTTCCGGCCCTACCCACGAAGGGCAGACCTTTCTGGTCTTCCCAGTAGCCCGGTGCCTCGCCGACGAACATCACTTCAGCGTCGTAGCTCCCGGCACCCGGAACGGGGTTCGTCCTGAGCTCCCAGAGCGGGCACTTGCGGCAGTTCCTTATCCTCTCCTCAAGCCTCTTCATCAGCTCTTCCTTCCCCATAGGCATCACACGAGGGTCTTCTGGTTCAGGTACGCCCTCAGGAACTCGGTCCAGGCAGTGTAGTAGCCCTTCTCGTACTCGTCCCTGAACTCCTGCTCGGTTATCCCGGCAAAGCGCTCCAGCAGCTCCCCGGCCATCTCCCTGTTCCCCTCCTTCACGAGCTGGACTATGAGCGCGTCCGGGTCCCCGTCCTTCAGGGCGCTCAGAAAACCGTTCACGGCCCTTGAGTAGCCCCTGCCCCACTCGCTGTTCCCCGCCATCTTCTGGAGCTTTTCCAGGTGGCCCTTCGCCTTGCTGAAGTCCCTCCTGAGGAGCGCCCTCACGAACATCTCCATCCTCATCTCGCGCGCGGGCATCTCACCACCGCCTGCAGTTGGGGCGGAGTGTTTTTAACGTTAGCCCACCCGTTGCCCAAATCTGTGTCATACCTATGAACGAAAACCTTCATATTTACGCAAAGGCTTTTATACCCATGGATTGAAGGATTGTGGGGGAAACAGACCGGAAAAGGTGGTAACTCATGGCTGAGAACGTTGGTGAAATCCCGAGTGGTGAAAAGGAATTCGCCCAGTCAACCAAGAGAATTAGGGACATCGTTGAGTTCCCGGAGATAAGCGAGGAAGAGTTTCACGCCCTTCTGAGAAAGGCCAGCAGGGCCTACGGCGGTCCCCTACCCCACAGGACGCTATCCATCTGCCCTGAGACCAGGCGCATCGTCCAGGCCCTCGTCTGGGAGAAGGACGGGAAGGTCTGGGTAACGAAGAAGTGCCCGGAGGGCATGATAACGGACCTCTACTACGAGGACGTTGACCTCTACTACCGCTTTTCCAAGTGGCGCTGGGAGGAGAAAGAGCTCTACAGCGCCAACGTCGAGAACAACGGGGTCAACTGCCCCCTCGACTGCGGAATGTGCTCAAGGCACCGCTCCCACACCAGTTTGCTCAACATAGTCCTCACAAACCGCTGCAACTTGGCGTGTTGGTATTGCCTTCCCAAGGATGAGGAAGTCCTCTTCAGGATTCATGGAAAACCACAGATAGCTAAGATGGAGGACGTGGCCAAGCTTGTGGACTTCAAGTACAGCGTTGAGATAGACGGCTTCTCCGGGGAGTACGGAAGGCCGGAGTGGCTTGAGGTTCTGACGTTTAAGGATGGAAAAGCAGAATGGACAAAAGTTGCCAAGTTCCTCAGGAGGAGGCACAGGGGAAAGGTCTACAGGATAACAACCCACACCGGGAGAACCATCAGGACAACACCCGAGCACAAGTTCTTCGTCTACTCCAACGGCGAACTCATAAAGAAGAGGGCCGACGAACTCAAAACAGGTGACGAGCTCGTCCTCCTCTGGAACTTCGAAGGAAAGGACGATAAGTTTGAGATAGACCTCCTCGAAGCGTTCAGGGAGATCCCCGAAGAGGAGAAGGAGAGGATTTACGTCAGGGGGATCAGGGGGCTTGACCTCTCGCCGCTCAGGGAGGAGTACGGCGATAAGGTCTACGGGTGGAAGAGCAACGGCTCCATGCCCCTCGCGGCCTTCTACAAACTCGGTGTTACCGGTGAGTTCAGACTGGGAAGGGATGGAACACCCTTTGAACTGCCGTCCAAGCTTGAGATCACGCAGGCTCTGGCCAAACTGATCGGTTACTTCATAGCTGACGGCCACTACACCGACAAGGACCTCAGAATAACCGTTGGCCACGATGACGTCGAGGAGGAGGTAGTCTCCGCGATCAGGGAGCTCGGTCTGCCCTACAGCTTCCTCCAAGCTGAGGGCAAGGCCAAGCAGATAGTCATAGGCAGCAGGCTCATGAGGCTCGTCTTCAAGTACGCCCTCGGCATCCCCGAGAAGGCTGAGAACAAAAGGCTTCCAAGGGACTTCCTGAGGTTCCCCTTCGAGGTCAAAGTCGCCCTCCTCAGCGGGCTCTTCAACGGCGACGGCTACGTGGTTAGAGGGGAGAGGCACCTGAACATGGGCTACGCCAGTGTCTCAAGGGCCCTCATCAGGGACATGCTTTACCTCTTGGCATCCCTTGGGGTCTTCGCCAGGGTTTACACTGTTCCAAAGGAGAAGATGAATGGTGCCAACTACGATCTCCACAAGCTCTACATAGCCGGTCAGGACATGGTGAGGCTCATCGAGCTCCTCGAACTCAGGGAGGGGCACAGGAAGAGGCTCGGCGATGTTGGGGAGAGGAAGCCGGCGAGGGTAGAGCGCGTCGGCGACTTTTTCGTGGACGTCGTGGAGAGCATAGAAACGGAGGACTACGACGGCTACGTTTACGACCTTGAAGTTGAAAGTGGGGAGCACGCTTTCGTCGCCGGCGATGGAGTTCTGATAAGCAACTGCTTCTTCTATGCCAAGGAGGGCCAGCCCATCTACGAGCCGACCCTTGAGCAGATAAGGCAGATGCTCCGCAACGCGAAGAAGCAGTACCCGATAGGGGCCAACGCGGTCCAGCTCACCGGCGGGGAGCCGACCCTCAGGGAGGATCTCATTGAGATAATCAAGATGGCCCACGAGGAGGGCTACGACCACGTCCAGCTCAACACCGACGGTATAAAGCTCGCCTTCGACCCGGAGCTCGTTAAGAGGATCCGCGAGGCCGGAACCAACACCCTCTACATGAGCTACGACGGAATGACGCCCCAGACCAACTGGAAGAACCACTGGGAAGTGCCCCTCATCTTCGAGAACGTGAGGAAGGCCGGGGGGCCGGGAATCGTCTTGGTTCCGACGACAATAAGGAACGTCAACGACCACGAGCTCGGCGCGATAATCAACTTCGGCCTCAACCACCTCGACATAGTCCGCGGTGTGAACTTCCAGCCGATTTCCCAGGTGGGCAGGGTGCCGAGGAGGGAGCGCCAGCGCTTCAGGATAACAATAGCGGGTGCGATAAAGCGCATTGAGCAGCAGACGAACGACGTGATCACGAGGGAGGACTGGTACCCGATCCCGATAGCGGGGCATATAGCGCGCTTTTTCGAGGCCTTCACCGGGAGCAAGTACTACATGACCAGCCACTTCGCCTGCGGAGCTGCAACCTACGTGTTCCTCGACCGCGAGCACAAGAGGGTCGTGCCGATAAGCAGGTTCGTTGACGTCGAGGGCTTCGTGAACTTCCTTGAGAGCAAGGCAGAGGAGATAGAGCGCTGGAAGACGATGGGAAGGCTGAGGAAGCTCAAGCTCGGCGCCGAGATATTCCTGAAGTTCAAGAGCTTCTACGACGATAAGTACGCCCCGAAGGGCCTCAAGGTTCTCGACCTCATAAAGAACGCCTTCATGCACGGCAACTACGACGCCCTCGGCAAGTTCCACGAGAACTCCCTCTTCCTCGGCATGATGCACTTCATGGACGAGTACAACTACGACGTTGAGCGCGTGGAGCGCTGCGTCATCCACTACGCGATGCCAGACGGGAGGATAGTGCCCTTCTGCACCTTCAACGTGATTCCCGAGCTCTACCGCGACAAGGTTCAGGCCCAGTACAGCTACACCTGGGAGGAGTGGAAGGCCCTCCATCCCGACTGGGACTACAAGAAGGACAAGTACTTCAGGACCAAGGAGTTCGTCGAGAAGATGAAGAAGAGCGAGCTGTACAGAAAGACATACATAGACATCGAGGACTACTTCGGTTTGGCTAAGTGAGGTGGTCGCGATGAGCGTTAGTCCGGATAAGAGGCTCACGAGGCTTGAACTCAAGTTTGGGGACGTCAACTGGGAGAGGGCTACCATCAAGCAGTACGAGCTCGAAAAGGAGCTCGCCGTCTGGAGGGTTTTCATAAACGGCTACACGAAGAGCGGCTTCGTCGTCTTCGACGGGGATCTCCTCCCAAAGGAGGAGGTGCTCGAAAGGCTCTCCGAGCTGAAGCCTGAGGTTACGGCGGAGAAAGAGGTCACAGTTGCCGAACTCGTTGAATCAAGCATGAGCTGGAACAACATCTTCGGGAAGGTCAGGGGCTAAAGCAGCTCGACCCTGAACCTTCCGCTTCCCTCCACCTCGAAGCTCACCACCCCGCTGAAGGCCCCCAAGTCGATCACGTTTCTTCCCTTTTCCAGCTCGAAGGTTTCCTCCTCCGCCCCATCCGGAGGGAGCGAGAGGTCGTACTCGTAAACCCTCAGCCTGCCATCGCACTTCATGTGGAAGATGGCCCTCGGTTCGCGGTAGCCGTCGAGCGGGAACCCGCCGAAGGGCCTACCCGGTACGGCACCGCTGAAGGCAACCGCGGGGGGCTTTCCCTGGAGGATCCCCTCGTCGAGAACGACCAAGTCCCTGCTGCCCGTGTCGAAGGGAGTAGCTTCCTTAGCTCCAGTGTTGGGCGTGCTGTTCGCCGCTATCAGAAGCTTCCCATCGGCCTTCTCAACGGACGTCACCCTCGCCCCGAAGGCCCCCACAATCTTGACCACGGGTGGTGTGATGTAGAGCAGAACGCTCGGCCCGGCCACCGCGTTGGCATCCCACCGCTTTTCCCCATCCGCCGGCTTGTACATGGCGTCGTGGTGCGCGTTGTAGGCGGTGACGATGCCCCCTCCAACGTTGACCGCGTTCACCCTGAGCGGGGCGTAGAAGGTACCGAAGTCGAAGAGGCGGTAGAAGCTAAAGTCCTCCCCCATCAGCGGGTTCCCCGCGAAGAGGCCGCCGCGGACGAAGGCGAAGGCGCGGTTGTAGGCCGAGGTCATCACCCCGAGGACCGGCCTTACGTAGGGTTTCCCGTCAACGCTCCCCCCGGGTTCAAAGGGGCTCCACTTTCCTGTTATCAGGTCAAGGGCCGCAAACTTCCTGACGCCCCAGTCAAAGTTCTTGCCAACGCCGAAGAAGGCCGAGTCGTGAACCCTCGTCCCCTTGGGGGAAGGCTCATCTAAGAGTTCCTCCGCCCTTCCCCCTTTCCTAGGCAGCGCGTAGACCCCGAGGTTAGCGTGCCCGTCCTCCCTCGCGAGCAGGAGCCTGTCGTTGTAGGGGTCGTAGATTATATCGCTCACCTCGCCGGCCCACTCGCTCTCGTGGTGGATGGAGTCCTTCCAGAGGAGTTTTACGCTCCCATCCTCGGTGTCGTAGGAGTGCACGTGGGAGTACTTGTTGGTGAAGATTATCCTCCCCTCTTTCCGGTAAACGGCTGGAGCGTGAACCCAGCCGCCGAAGTAGATGAATTCATCAACGGTCTCGACGGCGTTGTAGGTGTCGCCGCCGCTTGTCGGGGCGTTTCCAACGAGTGTAAAATCGTAGGTTCTATCCTCCCCCGATTTAAGATCCACGAAGTGGGCCTCGGCCTCGAACGCTAAGGTGAAGTAGAGGGTTCCGTTGTGGTACCTCAGCCCAAAAATGCCCCCACTTCCCCACTCCGGGCCGTATCTGCCAGGGAAGCGGTAGTTAGGGAGCATGCTAATCCACCTCCCCCTCACCGGGTAGGCAGTCCCCTATCCTGAGCCTGCCCTTCTTGTCGAGGAAGAGGACGAAGTCCCTCTTCACGAGCCTCTCCTCAACTGGGGCGTGCTCCACGAGGAAAGCAACCACCTCAGCGGTGCTGTAGGGCACCTTCACCCCGAGCTCGTCCGCCTTTGAGAACAGCCTCTCAGGGACGTCGAAAACATCCTCCCCCGCGTGAACCTCGACGCTTACCTTCGAGTTTATCTGCTCCCATATCAGGAGGGTGTTCTTGGCCCTCTCAATCTTCTCCCGAGCCCTCCTTTCGAGGATGCTCACGTTGGCCCGGCTAGTCCCCAAGAGCTCGGCTATCTCGCTCTGCTTCATGCCCTTCGCCCGGAGCTTGAGGATCCTGACCTGTTGCTCCGTGAGGAAGCTCTTCATCTTAAACACCAAAGTTTAACAATGCGAAAAAGGTTAAAATCTTTTTTGGTGATGTCCTCGGGAGCCCTTCGAAAGGTTTATATTTTGCCGGCCTTCCCTTAAGGATGGTGCCCCGGTAGCCTAGCCTGGTGGGGCGGCGGACTTGTAATCCGCCGGTCGCGGGTTCAAACCCCGCCCGGGGCTCCACTCAACGAGTCCGATGATTGGAGAGAGAGTGAGCTGATCTGTGATGACCGACTTCTCGCTGAGGACCCTTTGGATTTTGTCCGCCTTTTATTGTATCCTAACATGCCTTAAGGTATGGAAGCGCTCATCCATGCACATAAAATCGTTAATGTATATCCCTTCTTTCGGTGAGATCTTTCGCGAGCTTCCGTGATTTTGCCGGAAATTTCGGAATGTAACTTTTTGTTTAAAACAACCCGTTTTCCGGGCTTTTTTTGCGAAAGGTTTATATATGCAAAGGTCGTAACGGGTATCGCAGATTACCGAAACCCGAGGTGGGAAAAATGGTCGAGATAGACCCGTTTAAGATGGCCATAGAGCAGCTCGACAGGGCTGCCCAGTTTATGGACATAAGCGAAGAAGCCCTTGAGTGGCTTAAGAGGCCCATGAGGATTGTGGAAGTCAGCGTCCCCGTTGAGATGGACGACGGTTCTGTTAAGGTTTTCACCGGTTTCAGGGTTCAGCACAACTGGGCCCGCGGGCCGACCAAGGGCGGTATAAGGTGGCACCCGGAGGAGACCCTCAGCACAGTTAAGGCTCTGGCAACGTGGATGACATGGAAGGTCGCTGTTATGGACCTCCCCTACGGCGGTGGTAAGGGCGGCATAATCGTTGACCCGAAGAAGCTCAGCGAGAGGGAGCAGGAGAGGCTCGCCCGCTCATACATCAGGGCAATCTACGACGTCATCGGCCCCTGGACCGACATCCCGGCTCCTGACGTCTACACCAACCCCAAGATAATGGCCTGGATGATGGACGAGTACGAGACCATAATGAGAAGGAAAGGCCCTGCCTTCGGCGTCATAACCGGCAAGCCACCGGGAGTCGGCGGTATAGTCGCCAGAATGGACGCAACCGCTCGCGGTGCCGCTTTTGCCATACGCGAAGCTGCCAAGGCCCTCGGCTGGGACGGCCTCAAGGGCAAAACCATAGCCATACAGGGCTATGGCAACGCCGGCCACTTCCTCCACAAGATCCTGAGCGAAGAGTTCGGCATGAAGGTCATCGCGGTAAGTGACAGCAAGGGCGGTATCTACAACCCCGACGGAATTCCGCCGGCTGAGGAAGTGCTCAAGTGGAAGAGGGAGCACGGCTCGGTCAAGGACATGCCAGGAACCCAGAACATAACCAACGAAGAACTTCTCGAGCTCGACGTTGACATCCTCGCTCCAGCGGCAATAGAGGAGGTCATCACCGAGAAGAACGCCGACAACGTCAAGGCCAAGATCGTTGCTGAAGTTGCGAACGGGCCAGTTACGCCAGAGGCCGACGAGATACTCCACGAGAAGGGCATCCTCCAGATCCCGGACTTCCTGTGCAACGCCGGCGGTGTCACAGTCAGCTACTTCGAGTGGGTCCAGAACATCAACGGCTTCTACTGGACGGTCGAGGAGACCAGGAAGAGGCTCGACGACAAGATGACCAAGGCCTTCTGGGACGTCTTCAACACCCACAAGGAGAAGAACATCCACATGCGCGATGCTGCCTACGTCGTCGCTGTCAGCAGGGTCTACGAGGCCATGAAGCACCGCGGATGGGTGAAGAAGTGATTTCAAAACCTTTTTTAATCCCCTTATTCATTTTTTCCGGTGGCACTGTTGAGGAAGCCCTTAGTACTTACCCTCATCCTCGCGGTCTTCGCGGCCGCCTGCCTGTCCCCTGGGCCTTCGCCAAGCTCCCAAAGCGGGCCCAGCAGGGGAGTTGAGGTTCTGGTGACGAGGGTAGTGGACGGGGACACTGCCTACGTCAGGTTCCCCAACGGGAGCGTTGACAAGGTCAGGTTCCTCGGCGTTGACGCCCCTGAGACCGAGCTCGCGAGAAACCGTCCCTACGAATACGGAAGCATAACCGACTTGGTGTGCCTAACCAGGTGGGGCGAGAAGGCGAAGGAGTTTACGAAGGCCTCGCTCCAGGGGAGGCGCGTCTTCCTTGTCTTTGACAGGCTTTCCCCGAGGAGGGGCTATTTCGGGAGGCTTCTCGCCTACGTCTACCTCCCTAACGGGACCGACTTCACGGCGGAGCTGGTTGAAAGGGGCTACGCGAGGGTTTACACCGAGGGAGAGTTCACCAAGAAGGGGCTCTACCTGAGGTACCAGGGGAAGGCCGAATCAAGGAAGCTTGGAGTGTGGTCGTGCGAGGCCGGGGAGAGATCCCCCTCCGTTGTCATAGTGTCGGTCGTCTACGATGCTCCGGGAGACGACGCCGATAACCTGAACGGCGAGTACGTGCTCCTGAAGAACGTGGGGGAGTCAGCGGTCAACCTCGCGGGATGGGAGCTCAGGGACGCCGATGGGAACTCTTTCAGGTTCCCAGAGGTCTACCTGTCCCCGGGGGCTGAGCTGAGGATTCACAGCGGGAGGGGAATCAGCGGGCCCTCCGACCTCTACTGGAACTCCACCGTTCCCGTGTGGGACAACGACGGCGACACCGCCTACCTCTACAACAGTGAGGGCCACCTCGTTGATGTTTACAGATGGTGAGAAATACGTCTCTATTAACGGAAAATTTTTTAAATGAAAAACGTATTCAATGCGGTGATGGCTTTGGGAGAGCGCGTTGAGGCACTCTTGAGGATCCCGCTGTCCTTTGTCTACGCCGCTGTAGTCTCCGTTTTGGAAATGGCCGTTGGAATAGTCTGGATAATCCAGTTCTTCTACACTCTCATACTCGGCAGGAGGCACGAGGGAATGGCCTGCTTCGCCAACAAGTACGCTTCCCTGAACTACCACATAAACCGCTACCTGCTCTTCTCCACCAACGAGAGGCCGCTCTTCGACGGTCCGGGATGGGAGGACACGCTTCCCTGCGACTTCAGGAGAAAGGAGGCGAGGGAGGAATACGAGAAGATCAAGGAGGCACTTGACGGGGCGTACTGATCTCCCTACACCTTTGCCCAGTACTCCCTCTCCTCCACCATCGCCCTTATCATCTCGTCCTCGTCCTTGAACATCGTTCTCCTCGACGGGTTCTGCATGCCGTAGAACTCCATGAAGGGGCTTGGACGTCTCTTGAAGGGGTAGTAGAGGTAAATAGCCGCGAGCGTCCTGTACGCTTCGGCCATCTCGCTTATGACCCCGGCTGAAACGCCTTCGGCGTAGTGGTAGACCGCTATCGCCTTGCTGACCCCGACGAGGTTGAAATCACGCTCGACGAGCTGTCTCCTGAGTATGTCGGTCGCCTGCTCTATGTCCGCCCTTTCGAGCTCTTCCTCTTCCTCGCCGTCGAGGAGGTGCTTTATCCTGATGCGCTTTATCGAGGGGTCTTTGGACACCTGCTCGTCGTACTCAGCGACCACCCACCAGTCATCGAGAGCCCCGGGGTCGAGGACTGTAAAGTGCTCGCTCAGCCTGTCGTAAAAGCCCCTGACGCGGTGGTAGTACTCCTCCTCGTGGCCGGTCATGGGGTAGCTGAGGTAAACGAGGGGCTTCTCCTTCTCCCTGAAGACGAGGTCGAGGAAGACCCCCTTCGGATGTCTTATGCCGAACTGGAGGACGTAGCGGACGTTTATCCCCTCCTTCTTCAGCTCGTGGACGAGGGTCTTGACGTGGTTTATGGCGTCTTCCCTCCACATGACGAGCGTCGTCAGCTTTATGTTGTCCGGGTTCTCGCCGAAGCGCTCGAACCATTCGGGGTCACCGATTATCCTCCTCCTGACCGAGAGGATGTCGTCGAGGACTATTATCACCCTGTCGGGCCTTAGCAGCTTGAGGTTGCTCAGGGTGAAGCCTATAACGCTCCCGCTCCCCCAGCGGAATAGGCTTGGCGTCGAAACGAGGTGAAAGGCCCTGTCGCTTTCGTCTATCTCCTCCCTTATTCTCGCGAAGGCCTCGTCCCTTATCTCGTTCATGAGATCGGGGTGGCTTATCGCGAAGTCGAGGACGTTCTTCCTCGTTATCTTAACGCCCCTCTCCTTCCCTATCTCCCTCAGCCAGTCGAAGACGTGGTAGTAAGCGTAACTTTCAGAGCCGGCCAGTTTGAGGGCATCTATTATGTACTCGTCCCTGCCGTTGAGGGGCGGTCCAGTGAGGAGAATCACCTCTCCATCCATCCGCACCACCTATGGGAGTTGGGGAGGGATTTAATAAAGTTGTCCGTCCATCGGAAAAAGTTTTATACACCGTTGCATACAGACTAATGCCGGATGAATCCAAGGGGTGGGAAGAATGGTGAAAATCCTCGCATCAAAGCTCAGGGACGTTGAGCTTATCACTGACACTGGCGTAAGGCTCGGGTGGGTCTACGACCTCAGCTTCGACGAGAAGACAGGGGAAATACTCGTTATAGTTGCGGAGCCGGACGAGGACCTCGACACGAGCGACTTCGTCCTCGACCACGAGGGGCTCCTCCTGATACCGATGAGCGCTGTCAGGAGCATAGGTGAGGTGATAATAATAGACTCAAGCAAGCTCGCGGTCAAGTCCAGGCTCAGGGGGATAAGACACCGTCAGTAGCCCTCGAAAAGCCTCTCCGCGAGGAAGCGCGGTAAGCCCGCCTCTACTATCTTCCTGGCGGTTTCTTCCACGTCGTACTCGACCCTGTGGAACTCCACGTTGTCGGGCGGCTCTTCATCGGTGTTGATTAGCGCATAGGCGGCCCTCCAGTCCCCATCACGGGGCTGGCCGACTCCGCCGGGGTTTATTATCCTCCTGCCGTTTATCAGCTTCAGCATCGGAACGTGGGTGTGGCCAACGAGAAGGTCGTCCTGCCTAACGTACCCCAAAACTGTCCTGAACTCGCTCTCCGGGAGCCACGGGAAGAGGTACTCGTCGAGGGGGGCCCGCGGGGAGCCGTGGATCATGAGGTAGCTCCTCCCGGCGTCGTCTTTGAAGAGCCCCCTTACAGGGAGCCTCCTTAGGAACTCAAGGTTCTCGATGCTCATAACCCTCTGGTGCCACCTCACCGCCTCCCTCGCGTAGGGATTGAAGCCCCACTCGGCCCCAAAGGCTATCGCGTTGTCGTGGTTTCCACGGATGCAGAGGAAGTTCCTCTCCTCCATCCGTCCCCTTACGAACTCGACCACCTCGTTCGGGTTCGGGCCGTAGCCAACGAGGTCTCCCATGCACAGGATAACATCCTCCCCCCCGATCTCCCTCCAGACCGCCTGAAGGGCCTCAAGATTGGAGTGGATGTCGCTTATGAGGGCGATGAGCATAGCGATCCCCCGACAGTTCCAAAATTGGAATAAAAGGGCTGTGCAGGGCCGGAAAATATGAGACCGTGGAAGCGCTGAAGGACATCAGTCCCCCTTCTGCCTGGCCTTCCAGCGGCTCCAGTGGTAGAGCTTGGCGAGGGCCTTTATCGCCCTGTCCGGCTCGGGGTAGGCGGGTATGCCCTCCTCGTTGAGCCTCTCAATGGCCTGCCTCGCCTCAAGGCCGCCGACTATCGCGACCACGAGCGGCTTCTTCCTCCCGCTCTCGTTGTACTCCCGCATGACTATGTCTGCGAGATCCCTCGGATCGAGCACCGCCGTCTGGCAGTAGAGGACCGCCACGCTGTGCATGTTAGGGTTCCTGAGGGCCTCCCTGACGGCCCCCTCGTAGCTCTCGGCCCCAGCCATTCCAGTGAGGTCAACGGGGTTCTTGTATGAGCCGAAGGGCGGCATGTAGTTTGAGAAGACCTTGAGCTCGTTGAGGTCGTCGTAGAGGTGCAGACCGCTCTCCTCTGCTGCATCTGTTGCCATGACCCCTATCCCACCACCGTTGGTCAGGATCACGAGGTTCTCGCCTTCCGGCTCCGGGAGGTTGCTGAGGGTTCTCGCGTAGTCGAAGGCCTCCCCTATCGTGTACGCCCTTATTATTCCCGTCTGCTTGAAAGCGGCGTCGTATATTCTGTCGCTTCCAGCGAGCGAACCAGTGTGAGAGGCCGCGGCTTTGGCACCGCGCTCGCTCCTGCCGGCTTTTATAACCACTATCGGCTTCTTCATGCTGACCTTCTTGGCAGTTTCCATGAAGCGCCTCCCGTCCTTGAGCCCCTCCATGTAGATGAGGATCGCCTTCGTGTTGTCATCGACCTCGAAGAACTCCAAGAGGTCAGCGTCGTCGATGTCGCTCTTGTTCCCGATGCTGACGACCGCCGAGAGCCCGACCTTCTCAAGGATCGTCCAGCCCATGAGGGCTATCCCGAGGGCCCCGCTCTGGCTTATGAGCGCCAGCGGGCCGGGCAGGACGTCTGTTGGACCGAAGGTCGCGTTGAGCTTGTCCGGGGTGTACACGACGCCGAAGATGTTCGGGCCGAGGATCCTCATCCCGTACTTTCTGGCTGTTTCAACGAGCTGCTCCTCGACCTTCTTCCCCTCCGGGCCGAGTTCGCCGAAGCCCGAGCTGATTATCGGGAGAACCTTAACGCCCTTCTTCCCGCACTCCTCGACAACCCCTGGAACGAACTTGGCTGGAACCACCACAACGGCCATATCAACCTCATCGGGGACATCGAGAATGCTCTTGTAGGATTTGAAAACCCGGTTTCCAATCCTTATCTCCACGCCCTTGATGTTCACGGGGTAGATCTTGCCCTCGTAACCGTACTCCACGAGGTTCCTCATGACGGCGTAGCCTATCTTCCCCGGCTTCTCGGAGGCGCCTATGACGGCGATGCTCTTGGGCCTGAAAAGTGCCTCGATGTTTGGATCGACCATTTTCCTCACCCCTGATGATATCCACAGCTAAGGCTCCGCTGAAGCGGTTAAAACCTTTCCCCTTCCCTTTCGACGATGGTCGTCTCGACGGATGTTAAAACCCGCACCCGATGGACGCTCGCAAAAACCTTTTAAACTTTGAAAGTTTTTTCGATGCGGTGAGGGGATGTCAAAGAGAGACCTGAGACCCGTTGAGAGGGTCCTCATGAACTGGCTCAGTCTGCTCTTCGACTTTACGGTCATCACCCTCGCGACGGTGACCATGGGCTTCGTCGTCTACCTGACCTTCAACCTCGTGGCCTCTTCGCTCCACGCCTTCGATGCCGAGGAGATCCTCCACCAGATAGTCCTGACCGTCATCTTCCTTGAGATATTCGAGCTCCTCGTTATGTACGTTAGGGAGCACCACGTCAGCATGAGGAACGTCGTTGAGCTCGGCGTCCTCGCGATAGTCAGGAAGATAGTCATAACCCCAGACTACACCACCGTCGGCTGGAAGACCCTCACCGCGCTGGCCGCCCTCATCTTCGTCATGGGCTGGGTCTACGTCCAGGAGAGGCAGCGGAGAACCAGGCACGAGGAGTTCCTCATAAGCCACGGGATGGAGATGGAGAGGTAGGGAAGGCAAACCCTAAATACTCCCTGCCCTACTCTAATCAGGTGGTGGGCATGGGAGTCCAGATAGGGGAGCTCGTCCCGAGGAAGGAGATAGAGCTTGAGAACCTCTACGGGAAGAAAATCGCCGTAGATGCCTTCAACGCCATGTACCAGTTCCTCTCGACCATAAGACAGCGCGATGGAACCCCGCTGATGGACTCAAAGGGGAGGATAACTTCCCACCTGAGCGGCTTCTTCTACAGAACCATAAACCTGATGGAGGCCGGCTTAAAGCCGGCTTACGTCTTTGACGGCAAACCGCCTGAGTTCAAGGAGAAGGAACTTGAAAGACGACGGGAAGTCAGGGAGGAGGCCGAGGAGAAGTGGTACGAGGCCCTTGAGAGGGGGGAGCTTGAGGAGGCCAAGAAGTACGCAATGAGGGCCACGCGGGTGAACGAGCAGCTCATAAACGACGCGAAGACCCTCCTTAACCTCATGGGGATCCCGGTTGTCCAGGCCCCGAGCGAGGGCGAGGCCCAAGCCGCTTACATGGCGGCTAAGGGAAGCACCTACGCCTCGGCAAGCCAGGACTACGACTCCCTGCTCTTCGGTGCGCCCAGGCTCGTCAGGAACCTCACGATAACCGGAAGGAGGAAGCTGCCGGGAAAGAACGTCTACGTTGAGGTGAGGCCCGAGCTCGTCGTTCTGAAGGAGGTCTTGGAAAGGCTCGGCATAGACAGGGAGAAGCTCATAGAGATGGCCATTCTCGTGGGAACTGACTACAACCCGGGTGGGATAAAAGGCATCGGGCCGAAGAAGGCCCTCACGATAGTGAAGCGCTCAAAAGACCCGCTGAAGAGGTACAACGAGCAGAGCCCCGTTGACCTCTATGCGATAAAAGACTTCTTCCTCAACCCACCGGTCACCGACGACTACGAGCTCAGGTGGCGCGAGCCCGACGAAGAGGGGATCCTAAAGTTCCTCTGCGACGAGCATGACTTCAGTGAGGAGCGCGTCAAAAACGGCCTTGAAAGGCTGAAGAAGGCCGTAAAAGCGGGAAGGCAGAGAACCCTGGAGAGCTGGTTCGGGGGGTAGGTAAATGCAGGCCAAAATAACAATTGAAGTTGAATATGAATGGAAGCCTGTTATAAACGATGAAGGCAAGAGATACTCTTTTCCAATGAGGTTTAAGGAGTTCAAAAGGGGATTTCGTTCTTATTACAATTTTCCCGCAATATACCGGTGGGTCATTCGAAAAAATGAGGAGATCATCGCAGTATATATTGGAGAAGCCGAAAATATAGGCAGGAGAGTTTATGGATACATTAATCCCGGTCCGTCCCAGCAGACAAACAAACGTCTAAATTCTTTATTCCATGAATGTATCTCAACTGGGCTCAAGGTGGAACTTGAACTTCTCAAGATCCACAAACTAAGAATCCACGGGTATGACATATCCCCAGTCGATCTCTCAGGCAAGCATCTCAGGTTACTATTGGAAAACCTGATGATTGAAATCCACCGTCAGAACGGATACGTTCTGCTGAATAAGGATGTAGAGGAGACTGTTCCTAAAAGCTGCCGGGAATTCTGAGGGGCACTTCCAACTTATGATATCGGCACCTTCAGGTTCAGCTTCTCCACTAACTCCTTATACCGGTTCCTGACGGTCACCTCTGTGACGCGGGCCACTTCCGCGACCTCCCTCTGGGTTCTCTTTTCCCCCTCCATGAGGCCCGCTATGTAGAGCGCCGCGGCAACCAGGCCGGCCGGACTCTTACCACTCGTGAGACCCTTCTCATAGGCTTCGTCCAAGAGCTGCGCCGCCTTCCTCCTAACCTTCTCGCTCAGTCCAAGCTCATCTGCGAACTTGTTCACGTAATCGGTCGGCTTCACGAAGAGCTTCTTGGGGGTGAGGTTAAGGTGCCTCGCTATAAAGCGGAAGCTCCTGCCTATCTCCTTTTTGTCCACCTTTGAGACCTCTGCTATCTCGTCCAGAGTCCGCGGTATCTTCAGGAGCCTGCAGGCGGCGTAAACGCAAGCGGCTATAACGCTCTCTATCGAGCGCCCCCTTATCAGCCCCTTCCTCACGGCCTCTCTGTAGAGCCTCGCGGCCTCCTCCTCGATGTGCCTCGGCAGCCCAAGGTTGCTCGCCAGCCTGTCGAGCTCGCTGAGTGCGAAGGCGAGGTTCCTCTCGGCGGCGTCGCTGATCCTCAGCCTGCTCTGCCACTTCCTCAGCCTGTACATCTTCTCACGCATGAGTCCCGTGAGCGAGCGGTCGATGCCGATGTCGGTGGAGAGCCCCCTGTCGTGAAGGAGGATGCTCTCTGGGGCCCCAACCCTCGCCTTCTTCTCCCTCTGGCTCGCGTCAAAGGCCCGCCATTCAGGGCCCATATCAATGACGTTCTCCTCTATAACGTATCCGCATTTGGCACAGATTATTTCACCCCTACTGGGGTCGTAGATGAACTCGGTGGAGCCGCAAACAGGGCAGACCCTCTGCTTACTCACTCCAACACCCCCACGGGCGGCCCTATTTAGGTGGCCCTTATAAACCTTCCCTCCTCCACTTACCGGGCAGATACCTGGCGATCCATACTATGTCCTCGGTCTTGAAGGTTATCCTTTCGAGCACCCTCACGTCGTCCCCACCGACCACATTGGCATAAACCCAGAGAAAAACGGGGTTCTTCTTGGTCCCGACCTGGAGGTTTTTGTACAGTATATCCACGGTGCCGTCGCCGTTGTTCTTAACGGAAAGGGCCTTCCAGGTCTCCCTGCTGACCTCACCCTTCCGGTACAGGGCCTCCACTATTTCCCTTGGCTCCATCGCTTCACCGGCCTACCACTTTATCCTGAACTCCCTTCTCGTCCTCGCCTCTATCTGTGCGAGGATCCTCTTCAGCTTCTCATCGCTTATCGGCTCCCTTATCTGGCCCGCCTGGTAGAGCTGGGTCAAGAGGAGCTCGACCTGTCTCGCGAGCTCGGGCCTGACGAGTTTAACGCGGCCGAGCCTCTCCCTCGCCTCTGGACTTAAAACCCTCCTCATTATCGCATCGAGCTGGGCCTCAAGCTCCATCTCCTGCTTTATTGCCTCCTCCTGGGCCTTCTGCTGTTCGAGGTAGCGCTTCTGGAGCTCCATAAGCTTTTTCTTCCTGATCTCCTCTATATCCTCGGCCATGCTCTCACCCCCATTATAGGCTTATAAACCATGTTAAAAAGGTATTGGGTTCAACCCGGGTGCCCAAAAACGGAGATTCCTCAGTATTTCCTGAGCTCCGGGATCTGCTCCTCGAGCTCCCTCTTGAGCTCCGTCGCGATCCTGTCGAGGAAGGCCTGTCCCTTGGGCGTGACGACCCTTCCCTCCCCCGGGATCTTTCTGATGAAGCCCGCCTGCTCAAGCTGCTGGAGGGCCTTCCTTATTATGCTCCCTCCGGCCTTGTAGAAGTGCTCCGGTGCGTGTCCGCGGTTCTTCCTCCCGCCGTACCAGGTTCTAAGGCGCTCGATTCCAACGGGACCGTCAACGTAGACCTTTCTGAAAACGCTCGCGACACGGTGGTACCACCAGTCCTCCTGCTCGGGAATCCTCTCCTTGTGCCTCCCAGTCTTGACGAAGGCCGCCCATTCAGGGGGCTTTATCTCCTCTACCTCCTTGAGGGCCTTGGCGGTCCTCTCAACGAGCAAATCACCGGGAACGTCATAGACCGTCGCCATCCTTCAATCCCTCCCCTTCTTGAACTTCCTCCTGAATCCAGCGATATCGAGTCTGACCTTTTTAACGGGCTTTTCCTCCCGTTTTTCTTTCGAAAGCTCCTTTCTCCGGAGCCTCCTTAAATACTTTTCCCAGCCTTCCCTCGGCCTGAACAATATAAACCTTTTGCCGCGGATCTCTATGAGCTCGCTGTCGGTCATCTCGGCGACCTTTTCGGCGAGGTCTTTCCTGTCGAGACCCGTCGAGATGAGCGCTCCCTTCCTGATCTCGACTTTCAGGACGCCATCCCTCTCAAGCTGGGTGTTGAGCTCGTCGATAACACCCTCCTCCAACCCCCGCTTCCCTATCCAGGCGCGGGGAGGAACGTCATAGTATCTCGCCCTTATAGCCCTTCTCACCTTCCCGGATAAGCGCTTTTCCATCTATCTCACCCCTAAACCTCTCGCGGTTTGCTGAAGGCCTTATAAAGGTTGGCCTTTTAAAGGTGTTGGGTGCAGAGAGGAAAGGAGGTCAGACCATGCTCGTCCATCACCTCTACTCCGGCGGGAAGGACTCAAGCTTGGCCGCCTGGATGCTGAGGAAGATCGGCTACGAGGTCAGGCTCGTAACCGCGAGCTTCGGAACACTCGACAACTGGCGCTTTGCGAAGGAGACCGCTGAGAGGCTCGGCTTCGAGCACAGGGTTCTCTACCTGCCGCGGGAGACGCTGGAGAAAGCGGCCGAGATGGCCATTGCAGACGGCCACCCAAACAACGCCATACAGTTCATCCACGAGAGGGCCTTGGAGGCGCTCGCCTCGCTGCCGGAGGTAGAGAGGGTAAGCGACGGGACGAGAAGGGACGACCGCGTTCCCTTCCTCGATCTATCGAAGGCCCGCTCGCTGGAGGATCGCTTTAACGTTGCCTACATAAGGCCCCTCCTCGGCCTCGGCTACAAGACGATAAGGGAGCTAACCGAGAGGCTCTTCGTCGTTGAGATCAGGGAGAGCGAGGAGCTTGAGAAGGCTGACTACGAGGTCGAGTTGAGGCATCTGCTCAGGGAGAGGGGCCTGGATCCGCTGGAGATATTCCCAAAGAGCCACTATCAGTCGCGGGTCATGGGGTGGAAAGTGTGTTAAGGTGGTGGTCGCTTTGAAGTTGGTTGAAGTCGCTCCCATGAGCCCCCTCCTGAGGGGAGCTAAAAAATCCATTGAGAGGCGTTTCTCGTCACTGAGAGTCTCAGAGGGCCACATAGAGCTGCCAGCCACTGTTAACGTTAGCGGGGGCGTTTTTAAGGCGGTCAGCACGGTTCTGTTCGGATCCAAGGGTTCGGGCGCGGGGAACCCCTTTATTCCGACCTCCGCTGGGTGGCTTTTCAACACCTCCCGAAGTTTCGCCCCTGGGGAGCTAATCTCCTCGAATGAGCTGCCCCTCACGGGAGCCCCCTACCGCATCGAGCTGGAGCCCTCGGGCGCCGGATTCCTCGAGCTTCCGGGCTACAGGTTCGGGGATGGGACGTTGGTTCTGTACACGACGCCGAGCTACAACTTAAAGGTTTCTCCAGAGTCCCTGGAGGTCTGGAACGGCAGCGATCACGCCTCGCTCCACCTCACCCCCACCTCGAATGGGATATTGGGTGAGGTTGATCTGGAGCTCACCAGGGCGGAGTACGCTGAGGTGAGCATCGCAGGGCGGATGGTGAGGGACATCGCCTTCTTAGAGTCATCCCCCGGGAGGTTCGAGTACAGGTTCCCCGCTGAGAGGATAATAGTGGTCTCCCACGAGAAGGTCCTAAGCCCAAAGGGGCTCCAGAAGGCCCTGGGAGGCTTCATTGGCGTGGCCGGACACGGTCCCTTTACGGTAACCCTCGGGGTCGGAAAGGAGAGCGGAAAAGCATTCATCTCAAGCGCTTTAGGGGGAACCAGCGGCAATAGGTAGGGCGGATGAACGGTGATGTACCGTGATTGACCTCAAGAAGACGGTTCACGAGATGATACGCAACGGCACTTGGAAGTTCGAGGACGGAGCCTTTTACCAGGCGCTTCGTCTTCCCGATGGAAGGAGCGTCATAGCGGGCTACGACGGCGAGGACTTTATCTTGCCGGGCGGCCTTGGAAGAGGAGATAAAAAGGTCGTCAGAGAGAGGCTCTCCTTCATCCTCGGCCTCGACACCGATCTTGACTCCTTCTACGCGGAGATAAGCGATTCGCCCTTCGCGTTCCTGGCAGAAGAGTTTAAAGGACTGACCGTGCCAGCTTCACCGAGCCCATACCAGGCCTTAGTTGAGGTCATAGCGCAGCAGCAGGTGAGCTTTGAGTTCGCCCAGAGGACTATAGCAAACCTCGTGAGGCTCGCTGGAAGACCCGTTGAAGAGGTCTACACCTTCCCCACCCCCGAGGACATAGCGGAACTGAGTGATGAGGAGCTGAAAGGGGCGAAGCTCGGCTACCGCGCCCACTACGTAAAGAACCTAACAGCGCTTTACCTCGAGGGGAAGCTCAACCTCGACCTGCGGGACTGGAAGGTCGAGAATGCTGTAAAGTACCTGACGAAGTTCCGCGGGATTGGAAAGTGGACGGCGGAGCTCTTTTTATCCTACGGCCTGAGGAAGAACACCTACCCCGCCGGGGACTTGGGCCTAAGGCGCGGGATAGCAAAGATTTTTGGCAGGAAGGTAAAAGAGGTGAAAGAAAAGGAAGTGAGGGAGGTAATAGAGCCCTACGGGAAGTGGAAGAGCCTGCTGGCCTTTTACGTGACCTGCTACGACAGGAAGACCGAGCTGGAGGGGAAACTTAAAATACAAAACCGGTGAAAAACTCTTGGTGATGGAATGCTCATTGATATGAAAACCCTCTCAGTGCTGATGGAGATAAGATCGAGGAGAGGGGGTAAAAAGGATCTGCCGAGAAGATGCTCGGCATACTGGAAGGGAAGCTACCCAAGGGGGATGACCAGTGTGGAACTACTCAGAGAGATGAGGGAGGAGTATGATTGGGGCATACATTGATACAAACGTCCTCCTGAACGTCTGGTTCGTAGAATGGCAACCATGAGGGAGGGTTATGGAGATAGAGATAGTTCTCCCCCGCGAGAGCTTCAAGGCCCTCAAGGGCAAGGATTTAAACGCCCTCCTTAGAGAAAACCTGCCGAAGACCGAAGAGACCCTGCGCGCCGAGCGGGAGGAGTTCCTCCGCGAGAAGATTGCCGGACTGGAGGAAAGGCTCCTCGAGATGAGGGGACTGCAGGAGCTAAGGGAGTTCTATGAAAAAGCCCTGAAGGACAAGGAGTTCATGATGGCGGAACGTGACAGGCTCAGGAAGGAGAACGCGGAGCTTAGAGAGAAGTTCGAGGAGAAGAGGCGCGAGCTGGAGAAGGTTCACGAATCGTGAACGAGCCGTTCATGGAGTGTGAACGAAAAGTTCATAAATCATGAATGAGGGTGCCTATCATGCATAAACTGCTCTCAACTGAGAAAAGAACCAAGGTTCTCCGGTACGTTTTAGAGCGCCGTCTCGTTGGCGTGGAAGAGGTAGCTAATGCTACCGGGCTGAGCAAGGGGCTCGTCTCAAAGACCCTCTCACTCCTCGCGAGATACGGGATAGCAAAAAAAGAGGGGAGGAACTTCAAAATCCTGGAAACGCCACAGAAAAGGGAGCTCAAAAGGTTCCTGAACTTTGTAACTCTATACCCGAAGCTTAAGGATCTGAAAGAGGACTGGATTATCTCCCTCGGGGTCTACGGAAGCTTCGCAAGGGGGGGAACCGGCCGGAGAGCGACCTCGATGTGTGGGTTTTCGCCAAGAAGCCAGGGATTTCAAGGTCCGCCCGGCTGAAGAGGGAGATAGAGCTTGCAGTGGAGAGAAGTGAACCTTCTCCTTCTCACCCCAAACCGCCTGAAGGCCCTGAGGGAAAATGACCCGGTATTTTACTATTCCCTGGTTTACGGTTCGCTGGTGATATGGGGGGATCCTCTTGACAGGATTTCAAGCCTGCGTGGAGAGGGGACTGCTCAGAAGGGTGGTGCCCTCAAAGGAGAAAGGTATGCTGAGCATTAAACGCGCCGAAGAGTGGCTCTCAGAGGCGAGAAAGACCCTCGAATTCGGCCCATATAGGAGTTCCCTCATAGCATCGTACATGGCCATGTTCCACGCCTCTAGAGCTACCCTTTTTATTGATGTTGTCAAAAACCTCCTGGAGGAGTCAGAATGAAGCTCATCATCAAACCCGAGAGGGGCCTCGGGAAGATTAAGGTCGAGCTGGAGGAGGAGCTTGTGAGGGAAATCGCGAGGCTGAGCGAGAGGTACGGCGTTCCGGTAGAGAGAGTGATCGAGATTGCCCTAAAAGGCGAGTTCAGGGAGTCCGCGGGAGAGCTTGAGGAGCTGGAGGAAAAGGCGGAAGAGCTCGAAAAAAGAGCTTGGAAGCTTGAGAGGGAGTATTCTCCCCTCCGCTTTAAGGCCTACGGGCTGAGCGAGGACAACATGATTCTCGCCAGAGAGCTGGCCGGCCTTATAGCCGAGAACAGCCAGCTCAGGCGCTTCCTTGGCCTCAAGCCTAAGAGGAACCCCGAGCTAAGAAGGCTTATATCCTACTACAGGAAATGAGTCAGTGCGGATGATGAAAGCGAATTGCGCGGATCCGTGAAGAGAAGCACCCTCTGACGCCGTCCCGGGCGGGCCGTGACGATTCCAAGACGGGCTGAGCTTTGCCATGACGTACCCTATGAGCGCCGAGCCCGCCCGGGACGTGAGAAACAACGTGGGAAGAACGGTGATGAGTATGATCATAGCGGTGACGGGAACCCCTGGGGTCGGCAAAACTACTGTTTCAAAGCTCCTCGCGGAGAGATTGAAGTACCGCTACGTGAACCTCAGGGACTACGCCTTTGAGAAGGGCCTCGGGGAGATGAAGGGCGACGAGCTGGAGCTGGACGTTGATGAGCTGGCCGAGAAATTCGCCAGGGATTTTGAGGGGGAAGACGTGATTGTTGAGGGCCACCTGGCCCACTACATGCCCGCCGATATCGTGGTCGTCCTGAGGGCCCACCCAAAGCTGGTCGCCGAGAGGCTGAAAGCCAGGGGCTATTCGAAGGAGAAGCTCGGAGAGAACGTCGAGGCCGAGCTGGTTGATGTTATCCTCGTGGAGGCCATAGAAGAGAACGAGAACGTCATCGAGGTCGACACGACCGGGAAAACTCCCGAGGAAGTTGTTGAGGAGATACTGGGCCTCATTGAGAGAGGAGTTCGGAGAAAGGTTGGAATAGTTGACTGGAGCGAAGTTTACGACGAGGTAATCCCTTACCTGCGCCTCTGACGCTTTCTCCTCGGGATCAATCTTACGGGACTTCCACAGTCGGGGCACACTCCCCCTGGAGGCATTTCCTCAAACCGCTTGCCGCAACCGATGCAGACGTAGTTCCAGCGGATGACGCGCCTTATGCCCCTTTTAAGGGTTTTAAACTCGATTCCAAGAGTTTTGGCTATGTTCTGGAGGTTGTAGTCGTCGGTGAAGAGGATCCCCTTGAGCTCGTAAGCTAACGCGAGAACCTCTATGTCGGCATCGCTCAGCTCGCCCAGCTCACCGGTTTTTCTCGATGCTTCCTTAACTGCCTCAATGCTCTCCTCCGAGGGAACCGCAACCTTGACCTTGCCAGCGCTTATCAGGCCCTCAAGGAAAAGCCTCGACTCCGGGTCCTTCACCTCCCCGACGACCTTTGGGGTGGTGACCCCTTCAACGTCCACTCCCTGGATGAAGATTGCGCTGTCTATGACGTTGGGTTTCTTCATG
>NZ_JALXBJ010000021.1:0-60804 GCF_026991495.1 Thermococcus sp.
TGTCAATCCCCGCTGTTGGAGGATACACCAATGCAGTTATATCCTCCATGATGTCAAAAGTTGCCCATGACTGGATAAAGAACCACGGGTCAGGCTGGGTCACTGTAGCCTGATACAAAGTTTTTAATTTTAAAAGGTAGCGTGATGTTGGAAGCGACAAAAGTGGAGGGGTTCGTATGCGGGGAGAAGGAGTACCATCCTACGTTGCCATAATAGTGCTGGCGATTTTTGCTGCTGTCCTCGCTCTGGATGCCAGTTATTTTACCGCCCGCCACCTGCTCTCTGTCATGGGGATTATCATATCATCCCCTTCTGGGTACGGAGCTTTTTCTCATAAAACAGTACGTATCGCGGGTGGACATTGTAATGGGTGCCGCCATGATATGCATAGCCTTGGGCTTTGCCCTGTATGTGGACTACACGTTTTATCCACATCATTTAACAATGAGAGCAGTTGCGATGTGGATGGCCGTGGGCATAATGTTTATGGTGGTAACGGAGATGATGCAGTTGAGTAGACGTGGATCAAGAATAGAAAAGTCAGTGAGGTGATTGTCATGAGATCAGTCTCCGTTGTCCAGTGGGTTGGACTTGCCCTTACGGTGCTTTTCATGAGCCTCTTTCTCTTTGACCGGACCTATTTCATCACACACCACCTGTTGGCCATCTTTGCAGTTGCAATGGCAATCCTCGCCGAAACCGGGATTTACTTAGCAAAGAACGAGGGAGGAATAACCCCAAGGAATGCCATGCTTACCAGCCTGTTAATCCTCCTAATGATGATAGCGGCCCTCTATGTTGACCACGCCGGGAGCCATGTTTTTTCATAATTTTCATTTCTGGCATTTATTTTCCCGGATGTGTGCCTTGGGGTTATCTCGTTCCTTGAGAAACTTCAAGAACCGTGACTTGATGGCTAAGAAGATAACTTGTGAGAACCTGTGGGCGTCTGGCCGTTGCATGGTCATGCAACTTCTTTACTCAGGCTTCTTTTGGACAGTTCTAAGAGGAAAACTGAACTCGGAATGAACTTACACTCGAAAAAAAAAGGAAGAATTCTTACTTAAAGTAAAAGGAAAGACTTATAAAGAAAAGTTGTCAATATGTAATGCAAAAATTTTAGGAGGTGAAACCAGTGAGATGGAGGGCGTTGTTAGTGATTCTACTTGGGGCAATAATTATCTCAACAACACAAGCGGTATCCGCATCTCAGGAAGTGGTCAGCAGTGATTATTCATATGGAGTCAATGGGATAATGAAACTGTCTGGTATCCTGTACAAGGATACTGGTGAGCTTGATCCAAGCTATGACTACTATGCAATAAAGGTAACAACAGAAGACGTAAAATACAGAAACGATGGATGGATTGGGCCAATGTACATCTATGTGGATATTGCGGTCCTACCAGAGAGTGCAGCCGAGGTTCCGGCCAATCACGTTCCCAAAAGTGGGATAAAATTCTCCCAGCATTCGGTATCATTTGAGTACGAGAGCATCGGGTTCAACGTTAACATCCCAAGGACATTTGTTTCATATTGGGAGAAAAAGGACTGGGCTGAACATTTCGTCTGGGAAGTCAGTGGGATAAAACCATCGTTTATAGGGTGGTGGTTTGTCTTTGACGACTATGCAGAATTTGCTGTGGGTTTTAGGGTGCCACAGAATTCATATGTAGTAACTGTACCATACGCATACGGGGAGTGGTACAAATTCTACGGGATATTTTTCAGGAAAGTTGGCTCAGATGAGGCAGTAGTGGGGATGTGGTACTCCCCGGGGGGTAGTGCGTGCTCTTCAGGGGTTGGTAGCCTTGAGAACCAGCTCATCCACGACAGGAACATAAAAGATCTCCCCGAAACGATAAAAGCGAGTCCAGGAACTCAGGCTTTGGCTGATCAAGAGGGGTGAACACGATGCTCCCATATCTACTTTTTGCATTTTTGATTGGCATAACAAAGGGAACCGTGCTGCTGATCCTCGGTCTAATCGGGATATTGGTTTCGGTCTTAATGCCGAAAACGCTTATGAAAAAGATTGAACTCCTCACTTTCGTTGCTTCCTTGGTTTGTCTCAGGGCTGTTTACCTGGTCGATAACCTGACCCCACTCTGTTTGTTGCTGGCGCTCCTGATCCCGCTTGGATACGTGGCGGTGGCCCTTAGGAGTGTGGAGGCCACTAAGGCATTTTTAGCTGGGCTTTTCGTATTTGCAGTAGTCTCTACGATTACTTCTGGCTCATACGTCCCCACGGTAGTCATAACAGCACCCGCACTTCTGGGACTTTTGACCCTCTACGGCATCGGGACAGCGAGGGGTGATAAAAGGTGCACAGGAAAAGCCTGATGGGATTGGTCTTATTGGCGGTTTTGATGCTACATGGGTATGCCCTCTGCGGAAGCAGCGCCGCGGTTGTCATGAAGGCCACGATAAACGAGAACTGGACGCAGTTCAACTTGACGCCGGGAGACGTTATGGTAATAAAAATCTTGAACATCAGCACAGCCAACGTGACTTTCATCAGAGGGCCGGGAATCCTTGTGTCTCCGGTTGGGGGAGATTACCCCACCTTGGCTCCAATAGTGACGCTCTACTTTGATCTCAACGGCAGCGTTTATGCCTTCTTCCCATCAAAGACCCTCAGCTTGGGGGAGTGGAAAAAAGGAGGGAACGTGACCCTCATATTAACCGACAGAAAGATACTGCTTAAAAACGGGAACGTTGCTGAATCCTTTGAGGCGCCGACTAAAATCGAGTCCGGCCACTACCTGACGGTCAGAACAACCTCAAGGATGATGAACGCCACCTTGGAGATTGAAAAATTCAGCCCTCTTAACAAAAAGCAGCAAAAAGCCAGCGAGGCAATTCCTTCAATGAGCTTCCTTTATTTCCTTATAGTGCTTGGTGTGGGGGCTGTGGCCATTGTTCTGTACAGTAAGAGATAATAGCGGCAGCCTACATAGACCTAAGCTTCAAACGGGATGCTCCACGATATCGGACGGTGAGGAGAGGGAAAGGGACGCGGCTTTCCCCTGCAAATCCTTCTTTCAAAACCATGCCCCGCCGATAATGAAGAAAAGAGGGGATGAATATTCTAAATTCAAATCCTCCACTCAACCCCGAGCTCCTCGCTGTACGCATCGAGAACCTTCTCAAGGTACTCCTTGGCGGTTCCGACCTTGTCCATCTTAAAGCGCTCGGCCCACTTCTCGTTCCCGAACTCCTCGCTCCCCCGGGCGACCAAGTCTATGACCCTCATCGAGTCCCAGAAGACGGGACTGTAGCCGGCTTTTTTGGCGAACTCTATGAGGCGCTTGATCTGCCTCTTAGAGTGCTCCTCCATGTCAACGTTCTCACCATAAGCCTCCATGAAGAGGGCCTTGAGAACCGACTTCATCCACTTGCGGTGGAAGCGGCACCAGCCGACGTTGTCGTACCAGAACTCCCAGAGGGCGGAGGCTATTATTTTGTGAGCGAGCTCCCCTGGCTCAAGGAACACGCCGAACTGATAAAACGTCCAGTATCTTCCCTGTATCGGGAGCGGGATGTAGTTCCCTATAGCCCAGTACATCGTGGGGGTTATCTCCCCGTCCTCGCCGAGCGGGGTAAAGACCGCGTAGTCCTTGAAGCTCTCCCCGTAGCTAAGCCTGTCCCTGAACCTCTCGTCAAAGACGGCGCTGGCCTTCCTCTTCCCGAGGCCGATTATCTTCGCTATCTCGTTCTCGGCGAAGGCGACTCGGTGGGCTAATTCAGCAACCAGCTTCGCGTTCCTCTCGCTCGTTTCGACGGGCCTCTCAAGCAAAGCCTCCTTCGTGAACTCCGGCCTATCGCTTAAACCCACTTCCTCCGGCTTGAGGAACCCGCGGTGGACGAGCTCGAGAACCCAAGCGGCGGTTCCACCGAACTCTATGGCGTCGAAGCCCATCGCATCCACAGCTGGGACGCTTATGTCGCTCGCGCGGAGCGTTATAACCCCGCTGAGCGGGCCGTTCGCTTCCCTCGGTTCGTACTCTATGTGGTGGCCGTGGGCGTACTTCTTGCAGACCACCGGGCACGGCTCACCGCAGTTCGTCCAGTTCTTCGTCTCTATTGCCTCCTTGTTGAAGGGCTCCCAGTAGTACTTCATTATGGCCTCGTGTATCTTTATGCGCTCCTCCTTCTCGATGTAGGGCATGCTCCAGTTGAGGATCGGGACGAAGTCTCCCTCGGCAGGGTAGTTGCCGCCAAAGGTTCCTCCAGTTTTCAGCTTTGGATTGTAGCGGTATTTAACCGTCTTCTCGGCGATGACGTCGTTGTAGGGCTTCTTGTGGATGCCCTCAACTATGGCCTTGGCGGTTCTGAAGGAGGAGATATCCTCTCCGGGAAAGGCCCTCTTTCTCGGCTTCCCGCCGAATATTATCCCAACGACGTTGTGGGCTCTGAGGAGAACGCTTCCAGAGCCTCCGCGAGCCGCCCAGTCCTCGCTTCCCTCAACGCGCTTGCCCTTCCTCAGGGTCTGGGAGAAGATGGCTCCGTAGTTTGTGTTCAACGAAGCCGGTCCTACGACCGCTATGCGGTATTCAAAGTCAAAGAGGTTCCCAAAGTTGTCTATGAGGTACTGGGTCAGGGCGTAGACGCCTTCCTCACCTTTGTAACCCCTCCACACCTCGATGATCTTTTCAAGTTCGATCTCGTGGAGCTCCACCCTGACGTTCGAGCCGTCGTTGTAGAGCATGACGATAACCGGCTTCTCGGCTTTCCCCTCGAAGGTAACGAAATCAACCCCAACGTTCTTGAAGGCGTAGGCTGCTCCACCCATCGTTGATGGGAAGAGCGTTCCATAGAGCGGTGAGCGGAAGAAGAAGACGAGTCTGTGGGCCCCCGGGAGGATTGAGCCTGAAAACGGCCCCATGCCCATAACCACGGTATTCCTGGGATCGTAGGGGTCTATCGAATGGGTTCCGAGCTTCTCGTGGAGCTCGATGCCGTAGTCTACGATTCCGTAGACCCCTTCTCCCCCGTACTCCTCCGGACTGACGCTACCGTCGTCGAGATTGACGTGAAGGACTGTGAACCTCATAAACCCCACCTCTGTATCACTCCGAGTGTTGGATTTGGGGGAAGAATATTTAAGGTTTCCGGCCAGGAGAAAAAGAATAAAACCCGGGAGGGGGTCACTCTATCTTCTCGAACCTGTCCTCAAGCTTCTTGAGAACGCCGGGGAGGGTTGTGTACTCCATGTCCTCGAGTGGCAGCCTGTGGGGCTCAAAGGGACCGTGCCTGCGTATATAGTCCGTTATCTCAAGGGCCTTCTGCCGGGTGTAGTCAAAAGCCGGGTCGTCGAAGAGGTCAACGGGCCCGATGAGCTCTCCCTTCGGGCTTATCTGCCATCCGAGGGCGACAACCCTCGGCGGACCGTCGAAGCGGGTTGGGTTGGCGTAGTTCATGGGGACGGGCAGGAGGGGTCCGTTGTGGCTCCCGCGCATCCAGCCGCTGACGAGGTGTGGGAACGCGAAGGGCTCTAAAACCTCACCGAGTGCTGGAAGGCCGCTCTGGGCCCTGACTATTGCGACGGGGTCGTCTTTGCCGACGTACTCCCCCGCTATCTCGTAGAGCTTCTCCGTGCTGACCACCGCAACGGGCTCGTCCTTGCTTATCTTGTGCCCCTCCTTCGGGTAAACCCTCTTGATAACATAGCGGCCCTTCGCCCCTATGAGGGCTAAGAGGTCGTAGAGCTCCTCGGGGGAGTTGAGGACAACGCGCTTGTGCTTGAGGATGTCCCAGACTTCAAACCTGAAGCCCATGTGCATGTGGGGGTCTATGACGAGGCCAGCGGTGTTGAAGGGGTCTGCAAACATCCTGAATATCGGAAGGTTAAATGCACCAGGCTCGGTCTTGTCCATGTGGAATGTAACCACCGGCTCGCTCTTCCTGAGGGTTATCTCCATCTCCGCGACCCCCGGCCCGAGGCCGCGGACGTTCCCGCTGAAAGCGTCCTTGAGGAGGTCCTGGCCCGCTCCGTAGAGGCCCAGCTCCTTGGCGACCTCCGTCGCCGCCTTGAACGTCTCCCAGGCGAGGCCGTGTATCTCCGGACTGTCGGTTCCCTTCGTGTGGGTCATTATGAGCTGGAGGTCATCGCCCGCGTGGGCGACGTAGAAGTCTATCAGCTTTCCCTCCTCCTTCGCCTTGCCGAGGATTTCCCTCGCTTTCTCCATCAGTTTCGGATGAACCCTCGAATGGCCGGGCCAGCCGCCGATGTCCGCTTTTATGACGCTGATGGTTATTTTCTTCCCGACGAACATTGAAACCACCGATGAGATTAAGGGCACTGCATCTTATAAAACGTTGATATCACCAAGGATGACACCAACACGGGCGTAGCATACCTTAGAAAATATTTCGGGGCGAGAGGGCAAAATTTATAAACCGCCCGGTCAAGCTACCCCTGGATGGGGGCGTGGTGTAGCCTGGTCCATCATCGCGGGCTCCAGAGGTATGAGGACTTGCGGGTTTGCTGAGCGGGGATGAGCCTTTGGAGCTCTGACCCGGAGAAACCCGCGGACCGGGGTTCAAATCCCCGCGCCCCCACCATCGCAGGCCTTTCTGACGAATGTTGAGGCATTTGAAAGTGGACGCCGATATTATTCCCCCGTTCATGAGAAAGAGAATTCTTTTGGTCAAGCTTTCTTTGCGCAAGCAAAGGTTGCTCAGTGGTGACCGCTCTCATCACCCCTCAGGAGGGCTTGGGCGTCATCATCGCTGGGCATAAAAACGCTCCTGACCTTTTAACCATGGTGGTTCAATGATGCCCTTCATCCCGCTCATAGTCGCTCGACCGGAGGTCCAGATGGCGATAGGTGAGGCGGTAATGCATGCGAAGATCGAAGGGAAAGCCCTGGCACTGTCCGCTTATAGTCTTCAACCCCTCCCTATCCCGAACTCCTCCGCGAGCCCGTAGAACAGTTCGTCTTCACCTAACTCTTCCCTCAGCTTTTTGAATTTCTCCTTCAACCTCGGAAGCCTGGCCTTCGAGCGCCTCAGCATGGAGTTGCCGATCTCAATGGCAAAGCGGAGATACTCGTCGCCCACCAGAACCTTCCCGTCCCTTCCGAGGGGGGCGGTTAGGTACTCCGTTGCGTTTATCTCGACGAGGTACCTCCTTGAGATAGCCTTGAAGGTCGTGTACTTGAAGCCGCTCGCGAGGCCGAGCTCGTGGAGCCTCTTGGCCTTCTCCATGTCCTCCGCTATGACGTGGAAGATCGGTGGCTGGCTTTTGAGGAATATGAGGCCTTTCCTCGCGTCTTTAAGTGCTTCCCGGGCCTCCTCAAATTCAATTGGTCTGTGAACCTTTACCAGCCATCTTGAGAGGGGCTTTGCCCCCAAAGCCGGCTCCTCAATTATTCCTATCCTGCCGGAGCATGAGCTTGTGGTGTAGATTCCCTTGATGGAGTTAATGAGGAGGAGTAGCTCGATTATGTCCTCGTCCACCTTTCCTTCATTCATCGCCGTGAAGAGGCTCTGGAGGGCCTCGCGCTTGGCCTTCATCTCAAGACCACCCCCGAACGCCTTTCGAGCTGGATTTCAGTTTTAAACCCTTCTCTCGCCACATAACCATCTATGGGGGCGTTTTTCTGGATTTCTGGCGAAAACTTTATAAAGCTAACCCAAAAGCTTTAGCTGGGCGTGGCCAGGGTGGTGTAGCCTGGTTAGCACAGGGGACTGTGGATCCCCTAGCCCGGGTTCAAATCCCGGCCCTGGCCCCACAACAGCAAACTTCACCAGAAAAGTTTGATCAAAGTTTGCATGTCATTTCTAAAAATTCTCAGTTTCAAGAGCGGTTTGCTTGTTCATCCGCTAAGCTCAGTAAGGTTTCACCGTGAGAATAACGCCCTTCGGGCGTTGGGAACGTTGAAACCTGCTTTAGCTTGTTTTTTCAAGCGCAAACCCGCGTTGAGCTTCAATCTTGAGAAGACGTGCAGACTCTTTCCGGCATTTTCGCGGAAGTTCCCATTTGATCAAACTTTGTTTTGCAAAGTTTGTTTGCGCAAGCGCTGGCGGAGAGCTTGCAGTTCCTTCCATTGGAGGCTTTCTGAACAGGAGCTACAAACTTTTGGTGAAGCTTTTTTCAAAAAACTTCAGCGCTGGCGGAAGATGAAGTGCCTTTTTAAAATTCTGACTTCCAGAAGGGTTTAACAATTATTCTTGAGTGTTTGCTCCCCTCAAAGCATCCAAAAGTGCCCGCTCATCGAATAGTGATCTGATATGGAAGACTTTCTGGATTGACCTCCCCGAGTTGATTTACCCAAACCCCTAAAAACCCTGGCGATTATATCCACCTGGTGAATGAAATGTCGTGGAAAGACAGACTTGGTCTCGTGCACATCTACACCGGCAACGGGAAGGGGAAAACGACTTCAGCCTTTGGATTGGCCGTCAGGATGCTGGGTTCTGGGGGAAGGGTGATAATAATCCAGTTCCTGAAGGCTGGCAGGGCCTACGGAGAGCAGGTTAAGATAGAGGAGTGCGGAGCGGTTATAGAGTCCTTCGGGTTGCCAAAGTTCGTTCACGGGAAGCCGAGCGAGGAGGACATAAAAGCTGCAAAGAGGGCCCTTGAAAGGGCAGGGGAAGTCACTTCAAGTGGCGAGTGGGATTTGGTTGTCCTCGACGAGCTCTGCGTCGCCCTCGGCTTTGGCATGCTCGACGTGGGTGAGGTTAAGGAGCTGATAAAGAAGAAAGCCCCCCGCACGGAGCTCGTCCTCACCGGAAGGTACTGTCCGGAAGAGCTCTTCGAGTTAGCTGACTACGTGACGGAGATGAGGGAGATAAAGCACCCCTACCAGAGGGGTGTCCTAGCGAGGAGGGGCGTGGAGTACTGATCACCTCTTTATCGTTGTTACCCCTGGAATGTGGATCTTGAGCTCCACGAGGCGCATTAGCTGGATTATCAGCGTTGCGAAGACCAGGTAAATCCCCGCGACTATCAGGTATATCTGGGCGTAGAGGAAGGTCTCCGATGCGGTGACGCTCGCCATGTACATGAGTTCTGGAACCGCGAGGAGCATGGCCAGCGAGGAGTACTTGAGGAGGTAGACCATCTCGTTCGTCCAGCTGGGGAGCATTATCCTGAAGGCCTGCGGGAACACGACGTGTCTTATTATCTCCCACCTCGTCATGCCAAGGGAGAGCGCGGCCTCTATCTGGCCCGACTCTATCGAGTTGAAGGCCCCCCTCATGTACTCAGCCTGATAAGCCGCGCTGTTGAGCATTATCCCGAGGAGGGCCGCTATCGTGGGGTTCATGACGAAGTTCGGGAGGTACTTCCTTATGAGGAGGGGTAGCCCGAAGCCGATTATGTATAACTGGAGGAGCATGGGGGTGCCCCTTATTAGTTCTATGTAAGCTACCGCCAGCGCTTTGGAGATGCCGCCGCTGTAGGTTCTCGCTATAGCTAAGAGAAAGCCTAGGGCAAAGCCCCCGAGGAAGCCGAGGAGTGTCAGCTCAAGGGTAACTTCAAGCCCCTTGGCGAGCTGTCCTAATATGAATCCGTAGTCCATCCTCCCACCTCACAGTGACAAATCCGCTATCCTCCTCAGGAAGGCCTTCGTCTCCTCCCTCTTCGGGTTGTAGAGCAGCTCCCTCGGCTCTCCCCTCTCCCAAATCCTTCCGTTGTAGAAGAAGAGCACCTCGTCAGCAGCGTTCAAAGCAAAGCCAATCTCGTGTGTAACTACCAGCATCGTGACCTTCTTCTTAGCGAGCTCCTTCATGACATCCAAGACTTCCCCCGCGAGCTGGGGGTCTAAGGCGGAAGTTGGCTCGTCGAAGAGTATTATGTCGGGCTCCATCGCGAGGGCCCTCGCTATCGCTACGCGCTGCTGTTGCCCACCGCTCAGCTCGGCCGGGTACTTCTCAAAGGCGTCCTCCTCAAGGTGAACCGCCTTTAGAGCTTTGACCGCTATCTTCTCGGCCTCATCGTCGCTCAGGCCCTTCACCACCTTGGGCCCTATCTTGACGTTTTCGAGCGCGGTCAGGTGCTTGAAGAGGTTGAAGTGCTGGAAGACGAAGCCTATCCTCGCGCGGATTTTCCTTATGTCCACGTCCTTCGAGAGGACGTTTATCCCGTCGAAGATTACCTCCCCCTCATCGGGCTCGACGAGCCTGTTGATGCACCTGAGGAGGGTGCTCTTCCCCGCACCGCTCGGCCCTATTATGACCTTCGTTTCGCCCCTCTTCACGCCGAAGGAGACCCCATTGAGAACCGTCTTTTCCCCGAACTTCTTCTTCAGGTTTCTAATTATCAGAACGTCAGATTCTGACGTTGGAGGCACCCCCCGTCCCCTTTATCCCGTACTTCCTCGCCAGAACCCCCGCCAGATAGGTGAGCGGGAGAACCATTATCAGGTACAGGAAGGCGGCGAGGCCGTAGTAGCGGAAGGGCTCACCTGTTATCGAAACGAGGTACTGGGCCTGCCTGGTGAGCTCGACTATGCCTATGGCGAGGGCTATCGAGGTGTCCTTCAGGACTATGACGTATTCGTTCATCCACGCCGGAACGGCCATCCTTATCGCCTGCGGAAGAACAACGTACCTGAGGGTCTCCAACTTGGACATCCCGAGGGAGTACGCTGCCTCTATCTGCCCCTCGCCAACGGCCTGTATGGTGCTCCTGAATATCTGGGACTGGTAGGCGGAAGAGCGTATCCCGAGGCCTATAACCGCCGCCCAGAAGGCCGGCAGGCCTATCCCCGTCAGGAGAGGCATCGAGAAGAATATCACCATGTATATCGCAAGGAGCGGAATCCCCCTGAGGGTTCCCTCGTATACCATGGCTACGTACCTCAGCAGCCTGCCCCCGTAGGTCTCCATTATCGCCACGGGAAGGCCAAGGAGGAGGCCGAGGATTATCGAGAGGACCGAGAGGACGACTGTCATCTTTGCCCCTTCGAGGAGCATCCTCATTGCAACGTCGAGAGAAACCGCCGTTCCTATCAACGCCAGCACCCTCCGGAAAAGGAAAAGGGGAGTCAGCTCCCGAAGTACTCCTCTACGAGCTTGTTCCACTCCGGAGAGTTCATTATGGCCTTGAGGGCATTGTTTATCCCGTCGAGGAGCTTTTTGTTGCCCTTCTTGACCGCTATTCCGTAGTGCTCGCCCGTCTTTATTGTGTAGACGATTTCAACGCTGTACTTCTTGGAGAACATCTTCGCGACCGGACTGTCGAGGACAACGGCGTCCACCTGACCGTTCAAAAGGGCCTCCGTTGCCGCAACGTAAGTTGGATACTCCTTTATCGTCGAGCTGTTGCCGAGGTGCTTCTTGACGTAGATTGCTCCAGTTGTCCCCTTCTCGACCCCTATCTTCTTGCCCTTGAGGTCGTCCACCGAGGAGACCTTTATCCCCGAGCCCTTCCTCACGAGGACGGCTTGATCAGCCTCCCAGTACGGGATGCTGAAGTCAACTACCTTTTCGCGCTCCTGTGTTATCGTCATGCCCGCTATGACAACGTCGACCTTTCCCGTCTGGAGGGCTGGAATGAGGGAGTCGAAGTCCATGTCCTTTACCTCGACCTTGTCGTAGCCCATCTTCTTGGCTATGAGCTTTATCAGGGAGATATCGAAGCCGGTGATCTGGCCGTTGCTTGCGTTCTTGTACTCGAAGGGCGGGAAGTCTGCGCTCGTCCCGACCACGAGAACCTTCTCCTTTGTCCCGGTGCTGATGCAGCCGCTCGCGGCGACCGCTAACAGGAGGGAGACCGCTATGAAAACGCCGATATAGGGGGACTTCCCCTTCATGAAGGGTCACCGCTCTAAATTTGGCAATCCAGTTTAAAAGCCTACTTTTATCCGGTTGTTAAAGTTCCAGGTCACAAATCCCATGTACCCTCGGGCCGGGGAGAAGAGGTTTCGCCTTCCGAGTCGGGCATGTTTCGACGTTGACCGAAAAGCTTTTTAGCCGAGAGAGCATAAGGTAAGCTGGGAAGGTTTTAGTAACAATTTTTAAGAAAAGGGGGTGATAGCATGAGTGAACTCATCCAGCAGATCGTCCAGGTTCTCAAGGATCAGGTCGTTCAGGACACGGTCGTCCCGAGGAACATAAGGCGGGCGGCCGAGCAAGCCATAGAGATACTCCTCGACGAGAGCAAGGAGCCGGCCGTCAGGGCGGCCGACGCCATAGTCATCCTTGAGGAGATAAGCGAGGACCCGAACATGCCCATGCACACGAGAACCATCATCTGGGAGGTTCTCGGGGCCCTTGAGCAGGTGAAGTGAGCTTTATTTTTTCGCTCATTTCCCACCGGGCCCTTCAGTCAGGTACCAAAGCTTCGCGCTCTCCTCGACGAGTTCGGCCTTGTAAAAGGCCTCCCTTAGGGTTCTGCCGACGGTGACTACGCCATGCCTCTCCATTATAACCGCGTCGGCTTTTCTCAGAGCCTCTGAAGTCACCTCGGCGAGCTCCTCGGTTCCAGCGGGCCTGAACGGTGCTATCGGTATCTTTCCGAGGTAGAGCTCCGCCTCGGGGGTTATTATCGGGAGCTCGCCCCTCAAAAGGGCCGAGACCGCTATCGAATAAGGTGGATGGAGGTGGGCTATGGCCCTAACGTCGGGCCTCTTCCTGTAAACGGCCAGATGAAGGCGGTACTCCGAGGAGGGCCTTACGCCCGAGAGCTGGTTTCCGTTCATGTCGATAACAGCCACCTGAGCCTCGTTCATCTCGTCCATGACGGCACCGGTCGCTTTTATGAAAACCCTGTTCCCGAGCCTTACGCTCAGGTTTCCGCCGAAGGCTGCGGTTAAACCGCGTTGGTGGGCAAGACGGGAGTATTCTACCAGCTGGGATTTAATTACACGGCTCACAAAGATCACCTTTTGAAATATTCTCTCCCCTCTCGATTTCCTCCTCAAAATGAAGCTCAACGGCCTCGCGGAGGTTCTCCATGAGCTCATCGAGGGTTTTCCCCTGGGTGAATATATCCTCCTCGATCCCCCTAGCACACCAGTATTCCCCGTCAAAGTACACATCAAACTTCACTATCATATCCTCACCGCCTACTGTTTGCCCTTTTGATACTTATACCTTGTCTCCAATCTTAACCCGGTATCCGCAGTCGAGGCAGTGGGCTTCCCTTCCCCTCCACACCAGCTCTCCCCCGCAGATAGGACAGACGTTCAGCTTTCCGCTCTCCTTCCAGCGTCCAAAGGTCTCGCCGTCTATAAGAAGGTACGGCCCCTCCTCGTCCTCCGAAAAGTCACCCAAGACAGGCGTGCTGATTAGCTCCCCGCTCTCAGCGTCCACCATAACAGGCTCAAGACCGATGTTCCCCTCGTACTCAAGTTCGTTGGCCGGCAGTATCTCAGCTATCAGGGCGTTGAGCTTCCTGTCGTGGTAAACGACGACTTCCAGGGCGTCGCTGAGCTCTCCCGTTGAGGGGATGATGTCGATTACCGTCCCGTTTTTTCTCGGGAAAATCAGCACAACGAACCAGCGGTTCCTTAAAACTGCCACCCCCCTGCCTGAATAAAGGCCTTCCAGTCCGAGGTTTACGAGGATTTTTCTTATTTCCTCGCCGTTCGGGAGTTTCTTGGTTCTCAGGATGTGCTCTTCGATGCTCTTCGCGAGGGGCATCGCCAGCGTCACCGGGTCGAGCATTACCACCACCGGGTTTGGTATGGAGAAAAATTTATAAACCTGCTCTGAGGATTACCCTTCGGGCAGAGGTCCCGCGGTAGCCTAGCCTGGGAGTGGCGGCGGACTGTAGATCCGCAGGTCCCCGGTTCAAATCCGGGCCGCGGGACCACCAGAATTCTGCCGGTGTTCTGCCTTCCCTAATCGGCTGGTTTTGGTCCGGTGCCCCTCAAAGAAGGCCAAACCCTGACTTCAGGATGTTCTGAATGAATCTAAAATCCTAACTTTTAGTTAGGTTTTCGAACCATATATTGGCTCCTCCCCATCCCTTCCCCCATGGTATGTTGCTGATCCATACCATTCTCGTTCAAAATGTTCTCCGTTGAAGATTTCAGGCACCTTTTTTGTGAAGTTGGTTCCGTATTTTTAGCCATCCAGGGGAGCACAATGCTCTCTCTGTTATCTTTTTTCATTTGGAGGTATATACAACTCGTTAATGAGCCCATCATCTTTCTTACAACTTCTCTCGTTTGTGAATGTATGGTTGTTGATGTAGTTTGTATATTGTTGCAGGAAATCTCAAAGCTTTGGCATCATTTTTAGAAAAGCATTTAAACATTAAGTTCTAAATAGGATATGGTGAAAAGGGTGTGGGATGAACTTTTGAGGAAGCTGGTTTCCATCCCCTCCCGGTTCGGTGAGGAGGGTAGAGTATCACAGTTCATAGGCTCCTACCTTGAGGAGCACGGCCTGCCCGTTGAGTATCAGGAAATCGAGGGTTTTGGAAGCAACGTTATCTCCCGTATAAAAGGTAAGAGAACCACGGTGGTTCTCAACGGTCATATGGACACCGTTGGTCTCTCCGATGGATGGACGAGGAACCCCTGGGGTGAAGTGGAGGGGGACCGTTTCTACGGCCTCGGGAGCGCCGACATGAAGGGCGGGCTCGCCGCCATAATCTCCGCTTTTGTAGAGGTGTCCAAGCTCCCGAGGAGGAAGAGGCCCACCGTTGTGTTCACTGCAGTCGTTGACGAGGAGGGCTACTCCCGGGGTGCATGGCGGCTCATAGAGAGCGGCTCAATAAAGGACGCCGACGTCGTCTTCGTGGCCGAGCCCACAAACGAGGCGGTGATGCTCGGGGCCAGGGGAAGGTTCGTTCTCCATCTGAAGGCCCATGGCAGGAAAGCCCACGCCGCACGGCCCGAGGAGGGCATCAACGCGATAGAGGAGCTCTCCAGACTCACCTCGTACCTGCCGACCGTGAGGATGAAAACCCACAGACGCCTCGGCAGGGGTTCCTACTGCACCCTCTACATCCACGGTGAAGCGGACGGTCTGAGCGTTCCCGACTACGCCGAGGCGATAGTTGACAGGCACGTTGTGATCGGGGAGGACTGGGATAGGATAGAGGCCGAGGTAAGGGCCGCCATGGAGAAGCTTGGAATAAAGGCCAACATCGAGGTCAGCCGCTTTAACAGACCGACGCCGGAGATGCCCCCCTACGTTGTCAGGGACAACAACCGCTTTGCCTCCACGTTGATTAGGGTCTACAAGTCCCTCTGGGGGGAGGAACCCCGGAAGACCTACGGAAAGAGCGTTGGGGACTTCAACTACTTCGGCGCTTACTTAGGGGTGCCAACCATCGTCTTCGGCCCGAGGGGCTCAAACTGGCACGCCGCAGACGAATGGGTCAGCCTCTCCTCCGTCCAGAGGGTTCAGATGACGTATGTGGAGCTTATGAAAACCTTAGGGACTTCAAGGGGGATGCTCACATAACGCAGCACTCGTAAATTATCTCAACGTCCCTCAAAGTCTTTGCCCACTCTATGATTTTCCTCGGCGGGTTTGTCAGCCTGTTGACGCCAGCTAAAACCGCCCCCCTGTCGAATTCCAGCCTCCATTTTCCGAGCGGACGCATACAGCCGATGCTCAGCTCGCCGTCAAAGCGCTCCCTCGCGTACCTCACCACGTCAAGGCTCTCCTCGACGGAAGGCTTTGGAACGTTCTCCATCTCGGTTCCCTTAGTCGGGATGAGAACGTCAAGGACGAGGACTTTTAGGGGGTACTTTACCAGCAGGTCTATCGCCTTATACTCCCAGTGTATCCTCCCAAAATCCAAACCGATGGTTATGTGGGGCGCAACCATTATCCCGTTCTCTGTGAGGAGATCGAGTACCCTGAGGTAGTCCCTGACTGTTTTGTCTATCTTGTAAACTCGCTTTATCACCCCGTCGTCGCCAACGAAGTCGAGGGAAACGACGTCAACCCAACGGAGCCACTTCAAATCGTTCTCGTCTATAAAGCCGACGTGAGCGTTGAGTTTAAGGTTCGTGCGACGCTTTATCTCCCTTATCTCGTCGGCGTAGAAGTCGAGGGGCACTTTTAGGCGGCCGTCCATCCCGCCGCTCAGCAAACAGCCGAGGTAGCCTCTTTTAGCAAGGTCGAGGCAGTAGCTCAAAAGCTCCCCCCGCTCCGGCTTCTTCATGCCCTCAAGGTAGTGCCCCCCGCAGTGGGCGCAGTTCAGGGCACAGGCACTGCCCGTGACGGAAACGGAGGGAAACTTTATGCCCGGGATGTAGATTTTGAGCTTTCTTCTCTCGGCCATTGAAACACCGTTCCTCTTCTCTGCCTGTTCAGAAAAAGATTGGGAGAATATAATGGTTTTGGGACAAAAATGGAAAAGGAAATCACTCCCGTTCTTTCCCGCGGTTCTTGAACAGCGGCCACCAGGCCTTCTCACCGAAGAGGCTCATGAAGGCGGGCCCTATGAAGTAGACAGCCATCGTCGCCGTCAGCAGTATCCCCGCTGCCAGCGCGAAGCCCATCTCCCTCATTCCCCATGTGCTGCTGAGCATCAGCGCCCCGTAGGTGCTCGCTAAAACAATCGAGAGCCCTATGACCAGCGTATCCATTGTTCCAGCGGCGACGATGAGGGACTCGTCCGGCTTCCTGCGCTCGAACTCGTCCCTCGCTTTGACCAGGTAGAAGCTGTTGTAGTCTATGCCGACGCCCATGAGCACTACGAAGACCATCAGCGGGAGGAACCACATGACCTGCTGGTTGAAGACCTTCTCGAAGAGCCACGTTGAGACCCAGATGCTCGTCATGACGCCGAGGAATATCGTGCTCATCGTCGAGGCAACCGCAGGAAGTCCCTTGAGCGTCGGTATGAGCGACAGTAACATGAGCACCAAGGCAACCGGAATTATCCTGTGCCAGAAGATGTCGTTTATCCTGTCCGAGAGGTCCATTGAGAGCGCCGCTCCGCCGCCGACGAGGCCGGCCTTGATCCGCGGGTTCTTCGCCGCCAGTCCCCTGACATAAGCTCTGAGCTCCTTCACGAGCTCCCTGGCCCCCTTGTCCGTTGGTCTGTAAACGCTCTCCACCTGGATCATCACCTTGTCTCCCTTTGAGGAGATGAACCTGTCGCCGCCGAGGGCCTTTATCGCTGAGAGCGTTAGGTTGCTGACGGGTTCTCCATAGGGCCGCGTTGGCGAGTAGACTGCCTTAACTCCCTTCATCGAAGCTATGTGGGCGGTCACCTCGTCTATGAGCTTGAGGTCGTCGCCGGTAACGTTGCCGTTGAACTCGATTATCACGTAGTTGGGCGACATCAGCGATGCGCCGAGCTTCTCCTCGCTCAGCTTCATGAACTTAAGCGTGTCGCTGTCCTTTGGAAGGAAGAGCGTCAGGTCGTGCGTCCCCTTGAATGTCAGGAATGTGTAGGTAGCGGGCGTCGCTATGAGGAGCGCTATCAGGAGGACGACCTTGGCGTGCTTGATGACCCACTCCGCTATTCTGCTCCTCTCGTGAACGTCCATGGCGCTTACGTGCTTTATATGCCTAGGCCACCAGAACCAGCTCTTGTCTCCTATCAGTGCTGTTATGGCGGGGATGAAGGTGAGGCTCGCGATGAGCACCGTGATTACCGCGAGTGGTGCTATTATGCCCATCTGCTGGAATATCGGGAACTCCCACGCTAAAACGAAGCTGGCGAAGGCTATGATGTCTGTGAAAGCACTGGCCAAAACGGCATCCTTAGCCCTCCTCAGAGCCTCAGCAACGGCTTTCTCATGCTCGTAGCCCTCGGCAACGTACTCCTTAAAGCGGTGGACGTAGTAGGTCGAGTAGTCGATACCGAGGCCGAGGGCGGTCGTAATGGTCAGCATCTGGGCCCAGCTCCCGATGTTCAGTATTCCACCCCTCGCGAGCAGGTACGCTATTCCCAAGGCTGTCAAAGCGGAGGTCGCGACGCCGGTGAAGGGCAGGAAGGTTGCGAGCAGGGCCATTCCCATCAGGATGAAGAGGACTATCAACGCCATTATCATGCTCGCCTTCGTCGTCGTGGCGTTGTCCCTCTTTCCGTACTCCGTCATCTCGTGCATCTGGATCGGCGTTCCCCCGAGGGCGCCCTCGACTTTGGGGAAGTACTTTCCGAACTCCTCAAGGGCTATTCCCTTTACGCGCGTTGCGTTTCCGGCCCTGTACAGGTAGAGGTCGTCGCTCGGTCCCGGCTTCCCGTGGGGAACGAAGGTGATTAGCATCGTTGTGTTGTCCTTGCTCTTGAGCATGCTTAAGTAGATACCGGCCTTCTCCTTCACCGTCGGGAAGAGCTCCTCAGTCAGGGGCTTGACGTCGTTGGGGGTTATCTTGCCCGGATCGTCCTTGAATTTAAAGGCTATATCCGCGAGCTTTGTGGCGTTGAAGGTTATCTTTATGCCGTAGGGGTTGTTGCTCGCGTAGGAAGTAACGAAAGACTTCACCGTCTCCTTGACGAGCTTCTCTATCTCCCCACCGCTCATCGGGTAGTTCTTAACTACTGCCTCGGTGACGTTCAGGAAGAGCCCCTTGAACTCCTCCGGTGCGCTTATGTTGCTCATCCTCTCCCTGACTCCCCGGAGGAAGAGGTTCTCTGCGAGCTCCCTCGGATCTGAGCCTTCGTAGAGCTTCCTCACAATGGTGGAGACGTTGAAGTTTGCCCCACCGCTCATCTTTGAAGCCAGCGCCGAGACGACCTTCACCGTTGCATCCTCAAGCTTCTCACCGCTGATTATTCCTTCGGGGTCTTCTGTGGCCGTTTTGACGATGAGCTCTGCCACATCGCCGGCGTTCGGGAGCCCGGCCTTCTCCAGTTGCTCCGTGAGTCCGGCCTTAAGCATCCCAATGGCGATTTCACCGAGAACCTGGGGGTTCCCGTTGCTCTCGTAGATGCTCCTCAGCAGGTTCTCGTCAACTTTGACTCCCATCTTCGCCGTCATCGCCTTGAGGACTGAAAGGGTGGCGTTTTCAAGAACGGCAGGGTTCCTTGAGAGAACCGCTGTGGCGTTTCCGTCGTAGGCCAGAACGGTGTCAACTATGAGCGGGGCGAACCGGGAGGCTTCGCTTGGAAGGTTCTCCTCCATGCCCGAGAGGAGGAGGCTTCTCTCAAGCTCCTTCGTCGGCCCCTCAATAAGGAGCTCCCTCAGGACTTCCCTCGCGTTCGGAAGCTTTGAGATGGGGTTGTTGGGGGCGCTGCCGATGAAGGAAAGCGCAACCTCAACGGTAGCGTTCTCGACTGCCCCGGCGCTTGGGTTCGGCCCGAGCGAGATTGCGGTCTCTACTATCCCGGAAAAGCTCTTCGCATCAAGCTCACCAAAGCCCCTCACAACGACAGTCTGGTTGGCCTGCGCTATGGCCTTTGGAAGGCTCTGGAAAGCAGAGGTAGCTATTCCCGCGACAGCTTTGGCCAGCTCCCCGGGAGACATGCCCTGGAGGGCGTACTCGCTCCTGGCCCTTCCGTCGAATGCCCTAACACCGAGGTAGAATGCCCTTCCGTAGGCCTCAACGAGGGGGGCCTGATCAGAGGACGAGCCTGCTTTTACGATCCCCTCAGTGACGTTGGCGAGGAACGCATCGGTGATAGCTTGGCTTCCCGCCTTTGAGTAAACGGAGTAAACCGAGTTGAAGACCGCGTAGACAAACTCTGGAGTTGTTCCCGTCTGGTTTGCTATCGCCCCCGCCTCGGCCTGGGTGAGGTTTCCCCTGCCGTAGGCTCCGCCCGCGAGGAGAGCCCTGTGAACTGCTATAACCCCCATGTACGTCCTTCCGTAGGTTGAGTTGAGCACGTAGAGGCCGCGGTTGAGGTTTGCGAGTGTGGAGTTAAGGGATCTGAGCATTTCAGCAGTGGAGGTCAGGTTTCTCCCGAGGGCAACGTAAGCCGTATCCGTTTTGTTTAGCGCGTTCCTAAGGAGGAGGGTCTGGTTGTAGATGGATGTAACGTTCCTCTTTAAGGTCAGATAGCCCCTCGCCGCACCGACCAGGCCTTTCCTCACCATGGCCGTCGTGTTGTCGAGCTGGAACGTCGCGTTGAGGAGCCTGCCGAAGCCTTCGTTGCTCTGGACTGCCGTGGAGTAAAGGACTCCCGTGAGGTTTGCGGTCATCATCGTCAGGTTGAGGGTTAAATTGGAGGTCATGTTCCAGAGCTCGTTGAGGGCGTCGTAGTAAGAGGTTACGTTGTCGGCGTATTTACCTTCGACCCGCTCCTTGAAGGCGTAATAGGCCTCTTTGGCCCTCTCGTCGCTGACGCTTATGTTCGTGATGAGCAGGTAAGTGGTGTTCTCGTTCTGGGCCCTCGTGAACTCCTTTGACATTATGTCCTGCACCTTTATGGACTCTATCTTGTGGGAGACCATCTGCTCCTCGCTGTAGTTGGTGACCTTGCTCAGCTTGGCCGCGAGGGGGCTCATGAGGATTATCACCACTATCCAGGCGAGGAGCACGAGCTTTGCGTGCTTTGCTATCCACTCGTTCCAGGCCATCGCAACCACCCCAAAGCCTTTTAAACGGTTATCACATATGTGTCAATTGTAAATCTGTCCTTTCAGGATATGTTTAGTTCAGACATATATGGGACGGGTGAAGTTTATAAGCCTTTCGCAGGTGGTGAGAGCATGTCCGCGGACTCCAGCCTCGTGAGGAACCTCTTCACCGTCCCCCTGAAGAACCTCATACTCCTCATCATAGGCCTGAAGGGGGAGGCACACGGCTACGAGATACTGAAGGAGATAGAGAAGGTTACCTTCGGCAACTGGAAGCCCAGTCACGGGAACCTCTACACCATGCTCAACAAGCTGGCCGAGGAAGGTTTGATAGAGCCGAGGGAGGAGTACAGGGGAAAGAGACGCGTTGTCAGGTACGCGCTTACCGAGCGGGGCTGGCTCTACCTGAGGGAGGCCAACGAGCTCGCCCTGAAGTCCCTCTACTTAGCGGTTCAGTACCACGAGAGGCTCCGCGAGAAGCTCAGGGAGATGGGTTACGGAAAGGAGATTCCTGCCGAGGCCATAGGGGAGTACGTGAAGCTCCTCGACGGCATAATCGGCGTTTTGGAGGAGAAGAAAAGGGAGCTCGAAGAGCTGAAGAGGAAGAAGGAGCTCAGAGGAAGGGGTTCCTGAACTTCCGCCCCGGATAGACGGCTATGCCCTCAAGCTCCTCCTCTATCCTTATGAGCTGGTTGTACTTGGCGTTCCTGTCCATCCTCGCCGGGGCACCGGTCTTTATCTGGCCCGTGTTGAGGGCAACGGCCAAATCGGCTATGAACGGGTCATCGGTCTCGCCCGAGCGGTGGGAGACGACTACTCCCCAGCCGGCCCTGTAGGCTGTGTAAGCCGCATCAATGGCCTCGCTGAGCGTCCCTATCTGGTTGACCTTTAGAAGGAGTGCGTTTGCCGCTCCCATCTCGACCCCCTTCCTTATCCTCTTCGGGTTGGTGACGAAGATGTCATCGCCGACGATCTGTATCTTGCTTCCAAGCTCCCTCGTTATGAGGGCGAAGTTCTCCCAGTCCTCCTCGTGGAAGGGGTCCTCGAGGGAAACCACGGGGTAGCTCGATACAAGCTCCCTGTAAAGCTCCAAAAGCTCGCCGCCGTCGTATTCCTTCCCAGCCACGACGTACTTCCCGATGTCGGCGTGGAAGAACTCGCTCGAGGCAGGATCCATGGCGAAGGCTATCTCGTCGCCCGGTTTGTAGCCGGCCTCTTCGATGGCCTCGATAAGGAGTTCGAGCGGCTCGTGCGGCTCCTTCACCGGGGGTGCGAAGCCGCCCTCGTCGCCGACGTTTACGGCGTCTTTGCCGTACTTCTCAGCGATGACGCCCTTTAAAACGTGGTAGGTCTCGGAAACCCACCTTATTCCCTCGCGGAAGCTGTCGGCTCCGACCGGCATGATCATGAACTCCTGAAAGTCGAGCTCGTTGCCGGCGTGTACGCCGCCGTTTATGACGTTGCTCATCGGGACGGGCATTACGTAGGCGTTGGTGCCTCCGATGTACTGGTAGAGCGGGAGACCGAGAGCGTTTGCCGCTGTCCTCGCAACTGCTAAGGAAACGCCGAGGATCGCGTTTGCGCCTAGGTTGCTCTTGTTCTCGGTGCCGTCGAGTTCGAGCATTAGCGTGTCGATGTCCCTCTGCCATGTGACGTCCATTCCTATTATCTCCGGCGCGATTATCTTGTTGACGTTCTCAACGGCCCTTCTAACGCCCTTGCCGTGGTAGCGCTTTCCGCCGTCGCGGAGCTCAAGGGCCTCGTGGGTTCCCGTTGAAGCACCGCTCGGAACCGCTGCGCGTCCCATGCTGATCGGGGTGTAGACCTCGACTTCAACCGTCGGGTTGCCCCTGCTGTCGAGTATTTCCCTCGCTATTACGTTCGTTATCTCGAACGGGTTCTCCATACCAATCACCTCGGGTGATAACTCCATCGGGTGTCTTATAACGGTTTTGAAGGGAAAGCTTCAAACGCGCTTGAAGCCATGGTGTCCCTTAAATATGATGACACCGAAGTGGATGGTGGTGAAGTGCATGAGGCTCATCGCCGGGCTTGTGATAATACTGCTGATGCTGTCCCTTCCCCTGGCGGTCGCCTGTTTCAGCCCCAGGGATAGGTATGCCGTTGAGGTTGTTCTAAACAAGCCCGGGATAGCCTACAACCCCAATGCAACGGTTCCAGGCGTTCTTAACGTGGGTAAGAGGAGCTTTGTCATGAGGCTCTGGAACGGAAGCGATGGCCTTCACGTGAGGGTGGAGATCCCTCAGAAGAGGAAAACCGGGGCTTACTGGAGCTACTCCGGGGTTCTCGTGATCACTGGGGGGAACCTGAGCCAGCTGACGAAGATGGGCTGGGTCGGAACGTCAATGGTCAAAAACGGTTCGAGCGTCAACGTCTTCAAAAAGGGCAACGTAACGCTCAAGATCAGCTTCCCGAAGAAGGAGTGCAGTTCCGATTCGGACTGCGCCACCGGGGGCTGCTCCGGCGAGATCTGCGCACCCAAGTGGGAGGCGGGAAAGATCGTCTCGCCGTGCGTCTACGCTAAGTGGTACGACTGCCTCAAGCTCACGAGCTGCGGCTGTGTGAACGGAACCTGCTCGTGGAAGCCGAACCCGGCCTTCGAGAAGTGCCTCAAAGAACATGGGGTCGACCCCAACAGGGTGATAAGGGCTGGGAGGGTGAGGATTGAGGCAACGGGGCCAAATCCCGAGGAGCTTGAGAGGGCTCTTAAGGAGTTCTTCAGCGTTGTGGGAATAAACTGCACGAGGTTAAGCCTCGTGTCCGGCTCAAGGGAGGGACCAGCGTACAGCCCGGAGGAAGTGAACGCCTCCAAAGTCGTGAAGGCGGCCCTCAACGAGCTCCTCAGGAACGGCGCGGTAAAGGGGCTCAGCGATCGGGACATAGGGGAGATCTCGGAGATAGCAAACTGGGGTGACGCAGGTTGGAACTCCCACATAGGCTGGTACGAGACCAAGAACGGGACCTACGCATGGGTACCCTACGACGAGAGCAAGGATCCACAGCTCGTGAGGTGCGGAGGAGGTTCAGGAGCAGGAAACGCCTCAACTGGCTGGGTTGGGCCGCCGGTTCAGAGCAACGGCTCTTCATCTGGTGGAGCACGTCCCGGAACCGGTGTCCTCAACCCGGGGAGCGGGCCGAACGTAACGCCGGGCAGCCAGGCGGCGGAACCCTATGAACCGAAGACGAATGCCGGGGGAGTGAAGGCCATCTGCGGCCCGGCTCTGATCTTGGGAATTGCAGTATTAGTGGGGATGATAAGGAGGAGAAGGTAAGTTTTTCTTGGCTTTTTCTGCTTTTCTCTTTTTGTTTGGGGAGTAGTCCTATTTTAAAAAGGTTTATAAATACTTATAACATGTTGATAGCGAATACTTATCGAGAGATGAGCGCATGAAACGGACAATTGGCATATTAATAATTTTCACCGTCCCGGCTCCGGAGGTGGTCTCGTGAAGTCTAAATCGCTGGTATCTCTGTCTCTTTTGCTCCTCTTTCTTATCTCTGGACTTGAAGTTCCCCATGTCAGTGCCGGAGAGGAAATAACTGCCCCGGTGCCCCTCTACCTGCTGACGAGCAACTTCACGTATCAGGTGTACGTTGCTCCCCCCTGCTTTCAGTATCCCGACAGGTATCTCGTTGAGTACGCGGTGATCAACGGAACGATCTGGAGGATTGAGGGCTCCCTCTACACCGGCTGCAGGAACGTCTCGGGAATCGAAGTCAGGGTCACTGGAGTGGAGAATGAGAGCGATGAAGCACTTGCCTCTTTCATTAGGGGCTACTTCCACCTCGGGAACGATTCCCCTATGAAGCTCCTTCGCATGAACGTGTACACGAATACTCCCATCACCGTCCCGGTAGAACTGCGTTCCGAAAACGTTACGGTCTCCTACTCCCCCTACAACTCCACCCACGAGCTGGTTGAGGTCTCGGTTTCAAACATCACCCTCGGCCTTGATTTTGGAGGCATTCTGAACGATACCGGGGATTCCTACCCGCTCCCCGGCAGAATTCTTGTAAAGTTTCTCGTTAACCGGAGGAGCGGCGAGGCATATCTGATCGACGGGGACGAGAAAACCCCCGTGGGCTTTCTTCCCCTCGTTCCGTTCGCAAAGAGCCCCAGGGATTTCTGGGAGAGGATTCTGAATTCAACCAGGTTAACGATGGATTCCCTGAAGAGGAACCCCTGGATACTTGAGAACATCATCCAGAAAGTCCGACTCTCAAACGACACGGAGAAGGCCTCAACTCTCATCTGGAACTTCGTGCTCAACCTGACCCCCCAGATGTTCCAGGATAAGTCGGTCTATCTTGGGGTTCCTCTGTATTTCAGCATGAGGGACGGATATCCCCTTGAGTACGGCGGCCTCTGGAGACCCTTTGATTCTCCCAATGCCACTACCGTTAACATAAAATTGTTTGACCTGATACCGCAGAACGTTACAGTCAGCTCGCTCAGGAAGTACCTCTCCACGGGGGATGAGAGCGCCCTACTGCCCGCGATAAAGGCGGCCCTCATCTTTCACACCCCCACCCCAATGGAATACGGTGTGGGTGACATGTACGCCCTCGCGGACGTGCTCTTTCCTCCCTTCCAGTATCGGAACGATTCGGAGCTGCTCACGATTCCGCTTCCGGGGGAATACCGGAGGATGCTGAACGCGAGCTATCTGATAATCTCGGCGTTCGATTTTGCGAAGGGATACATCCACGTGCGCTACGACCCCACGTTCTTCTCCCCGGATGATTTCCAGCTGAAGGACTGGAACAAAACCTACTCCTGCATTGATTACGTGGAAAGCGAGGTTCAGAACAATCTGACCAACACGATATGGGGCTTTGTAATGGACAACAGGGTAAAGCCGGGGGAGCTGGACGGGATATACCGCATCGTTGAGAACGGAGCCGAGATGTGCGGGGGCGTTAACCTGAGTGCCCTCCGAAATGCTTCACTTACAACCTCGTCCTCCCCAGGGAATAAAACATCTCCGGGGACAAAAACTCCTGAGAATGAAGCGGGCTCCCCACAGAGAAAAGGCAGCCCCTCAGACAAGGGAATATGCGGCCCTGCATCGTTGCTCGCCTTAACTGCCCTACCCCCTCTGATGAAAAAGAGGAAGAAATGACCCTTTCTTTTTTTATCCCCCGCTGACCGGCGGGAAGAGGGCCACAACGTCCCCCTCTTTCAATATCTCATCAAACCTCACGTAGCGGCCGTTCCTTGAGACGTTGACGTCAGCGAGGTCGTCGTCCTCCGCGAAGACCTCGGTTTTAAGAACCGGATGGCGCTCCTTCAAAACCTCTATCAGGTCCATGACCGTTGCCCCCTCGGGGAGCTCCACCTCTTCCTCCCCGGTTCCGACGAGGGATCTGTACCGGGCGAAGTACCTAACCTTTACCCTCATTCCGCCCACCAGAGGGAGTAGGTTGGGGGTTTAAAAAAGGATTGTAAGAAGTGAGAAGGTCAAAGGGTCACTCGATGACCGATGCGAAGGCAAACTTTCTCTTAACTGAGTTGATAACTATCTCCACCTCGTCGCCGACCTGGGTGTTCGGGACGAAGATAACGAAGCCCTTGATCTTGGCGATGCCGTCACCGCCCTTACCAAGGCTCTCGATTCTGACCCTGTACCTCTCCCCAACCTTAACGGGGGCTTCGTTTCCATATCCACCAAACCTGTCTCCGTACATATCCAACACCAACTTTCCAACTTTGGGCTCTCCAGGGAAGACTCCGAGAAGAGCCTCACCCCCGGTTCGCGGGAGAGTATATAAATGTTTGGGTGCCCGCCAGCTTTTCAACCAGCTCGACAACCTTCGGAACTGCCCTCTTGACCTCCTCGCTCAGCTCCATGCCGAGGTCTATCTCCTTCGTGGCAACGCCTACGAAATGCACCTCTGCCCCCGCCAGGCGCTCATCGAGTTTCATGAGAAGCATCAGACCCTCCACAGCCCCCATGAAGTGGGCGCTCCTTATCTCAGCCTTCAGCTTCTCAAAGATTTCTCTGCCCTGCAGGTGAATTATCTCCCCAGGTCTAAGCTCATCGCTTAAAATCGCGTCGATGATTATCAGCCTGCCCTCACCCTTATAGTGATTCTGAAGGAGGAAGATGTCGGTTCCGACCTCAAGGACGTTGTAGCCTTTCTCCGCTAAAATCCTGCCTGCCCTAAGCCCGACGCCATCGTCCTTCATAAGTTCGTTGCCGAGGCACAGTATCAGCGCTTTCTCCCCCGCCATCACCTGCTCATTCCCCGAAAGGTTTATATCTCTATCCGTGACTAATTTAAGTGTTAATTGAAACTTTTTCGAGGGGGTGATGGCATGAAGAGGAGCCTGCCCATCGTTCTCGTCCTGCTGCTCCTCATCATCATGGCGAGCGGCTGCACCTTTAAGGTTAGGACCGGCGGTGGCGCCAGTCAGTCCTTTTCCCTGAGCGTTATATCCCATCCCAGCTCAGGGGTCGTTAAAGGCTGGGACGCCGTGCTCCTGAAGCCGGAGGTCTACGCTATTCTCCACAACCCGGACAGGGAGGTAGCCTACGGCAGGCCACAGGTTCTCGTCTTTCTCAAGGTTTCGAGCGACGTTGAAAACCTCTCCGCCCCTTACCTTGGAAACAGCACCTACCTTGTCCCCCCGTGGGCCTTTCACAGGTTCGGTGACCGCATGCAGGCGACCCTGACTCTGACTCTGAAGAACGGCACGCCGGGGGACGTGGAGGTCTCCTACCGCGGCCTGCCGGGGAAAACCGTGGATCCGATTGTAAACCTTGAAGTCGTAAAGCTCAACGAGAGCGCCTACAAAGTGCTCCTCCTTTCCTTCACTCAGCCAAGCTTCAGCGTCCTCGGGGAGTCCTTCAGGGTTCTCCCCAGGCCCATCAACGGCACGGTCTCCTTCCACCGTCTTCCCTCCGTTAAACTCCTTCGGCCCGGCGTTTACATAGTCCCCGCGGAGAACACCGCCACCACAGGGAATGCTGTCCTCAGCGTAAGCGTTAACCTCCTTGAGCTCTACGTTTCCCGGGACGGCCGCAGTGCCTTCGTTGGAACCGTCGGCTTCCCCTACGATAAACTGGGCGGCTGAGCTTTCTTTTTCCACCGCTATGTTGTCTCGGCAACTGACCCCACCGCGCAAACCCCGGAGGATGGAAGGGAACTTTCTCAAGCTCTCATCCCAATGAGTTGAACCCCTTCCTCCTCCGCCGGAACCTTGAAATCCTCATCGAGGGCCGCCAGGGAAAAGCCGTGCTCCATGCAGGTTGCCAGGATTAATGCATCGTTCGGGAGCATGGCGTATTTGCGGATTAGGTCTTTTGCTATATGAGAGGTCTTCTCACCGAGTTCCACAAAGGCGTATTCCTCAAGAGTCTCAAAAACCAGGTCGATCTTCTGGGGCAGTTTTTCAGGCTTTCCCTTCAGACTTCTCGGAGATATACCTGAATAGAAGCCGAGAAGTAGGTAAACGACCTCACTGAAAACTATCGGGTTAATGAAGAGAACCACATCTGAGTCCATCAATCTCAAGAGAATGTCCTTGGCTTTGGGATTTCCCTTGAAATACTCAAGTAGAATCGAGGTATCGAGAAAGACGCCCTTCATACATCTCCCTCTTTATTTCCTTCCATGTTTTGTCCGTTTCGAGTATTCCGAAGAGCTTTTCCATGTTTTCCTTTAACTTTCGCCTGTCTCGGAGGTATTTGGCCATCTCCTTAACCTCTTTTTTGAAAGCCTCCTCGTAGCCATCGGGAACTACAACATGAATGACAACCTCTCCCATCTTCCTCCCCGGCCTTAATTAGCTAAAAGGCCTTAAAAAAGTTGAGAGGTCAGAGCCTCGCCACGTGCACCGAACAGGAGATGCACGGGTCGTAAGCCCTTACCACCATCTCTGCTAAAAGCTTCAGCCTCTCGGGGTCGTCGTTGTAGTGCTTTTCCGCCATCATCCTGACGTGCTCCTCCATCATCGCTAAGTTGAAAGCGGTCGGCGTTATGATGTCCGCGTAGGAAACCCTTCCGTTCTCGACTTTGAGAGCATAAACCAGAACCCCGCGCGGTGCTTCCGTGGTGGAAACGCCGAAGCCGTCCCTTATCTCGACTTCGTCTCTAGCTTTGAAGGGCCACCTCGCGAGGGCCTCGTCTATGAGGTCTATTGCCCTCTCGGTGAAGTAAACCAGCTCGATGGCCTGAGCTAAGTTGTTGGCGAAGGGATTAGTTGACCTCAGCAGGTCTCTGTGACCCTCATAAAGCTCCTTGGCTTTCCCGTAGAGGAGGTTTGAGTTGTTGACGAGGCGCGATATGGCACCGACCATGAAGGGCCTTCCGTGGTAGTGGCTGTGCTTGGCGAAGCTGTGCTCGACCACGAACTCCCTTATGTGCTCCCTGTATTCCTCGCTCGGGAACTCGTTGCCGTCGCTTGCCTTTATGTAGTCCCCGTAGATTCCGTAAGCGTTGCCCCTCGGCTTAACCGCCAAGTGGGTTATCGGCCCCTCGACCTCTTCATACTGCTCAAGCTTGGTAAAGAGCTCGAAGGTGTACTCTGCCTTCGGCAGGGCTTCCCTCAGCTTCCTCTTCATCTCCTCCAGCGTAGCTTTGTCCGGAAGCTTCCCGAAGCCGCCGAGGACGGCGTTCTCCTGATGGATTGCCCTTGAGCCGAGAACCTCCATGATCCAGCTCCCGAGGTTTTTAAGCTCCAAGGCTATGCCTATCTCCTTCTTGTACTCCTCAACCATGTGGAGCGGCCCGGAGTAGCCGAGGTAGTCGGGAAGCACTAAGAGGTAGAGATGCAAAGCATGGCTCTCTACCATGTCCCCTATGTAGAGGACTTCCCTCAGGGCCTGAATCTCCTCCCCCGGAGTGAAGCCGACCGCTTTTTCCGCCGCTTCCACCGCTGTGAGCTTGTGGGCGGCGGAGCAAAAGGAGCATATCCTCGGATAGATCGCTAAAGCCTCGTCGAGCTTTTTGCCTACGGTTATCGCCTCGAAAAACCTCGGCCCCTCGATGATGTTAAGCTTTACCTCCTTGACGCCCTCTTCACTGACAACTATCTCCACACCACCCTTGCCCTCGACGCGGGCTATGTGGTCAACGGTGATCGGGAGGTAGACGTTCTTCATTCTTTCACCCCCTCGAATATCCTTTTAACCATCTCCTCAAGCTTTGGATTGTGGGCGTTGAACATCCTCATCCTCTCAAGGATTTCCTCCTTCGTGAGACCTTTTTCCTTGAAAACTCTCGCGAGCGAGTCGAACCAGGCTACGTCGTAGCCTACCGCGCCCCTGCAGCCGATGCACGCTATGCCGTAGGCTGGACATCTTGCATCGCAGCCGGCCCTCGTTATCGGGCCGAGGCACGGCTCTCCCTTTTCAAGGAGCACGCAGGGGTTTCCGTTCAGCCTGCACTCAAGGCAGACCGGGTAGTCTATGTCCTCTGGCCAGGAACCTATGAGGAGGGTTCCGAGGGTGTAGAGGAAGTCGCGCTTTTCAGGCGGACAGCCGTAGATTTTGTAGTCCACCTTGATGTAGTTCTCGACAGGCTCTGCCTTCTTTGGCTGGAACTTGACCTTGGCGTCGCCGTAAACGGTTTTCCAGAGTTCTTCGAGGGGCTTATCGGTCCAGCTCTGAACCCCGCCCTGCGTCGCGCAGGCGCCGACGGCAACAACGGTCTTAGCGTTCTCCCGGATTTTCTTCACCAGCTCGACCTCTTCCTCAGTTGAAACGCTTCCCTCGATGAAGGCTATATCGACAGGCTCGACCTCACTGCTATCCCTCTCCAGCATATACCAGCACTTCACCTCGACGTTGGGGATTAGCTGAAGAAGCTCGTCCATCATGGCAAACTGGAGCTGACAGCCGTAGCATGACGTTAAAGCGTAAAACCCAATTCGGATCTTCTCTCCCATTCCCACCACCTCACTCCAGTAAGCCCGGCGTTGACACTATCTCGAAGTAGCCGAAAACCGGCCCGTCCTTGCAGACGTACTTCCAGCTCGTGCTCGTCCCGGCGACGCAGTGGCCGCACTTCCCGATTCCGCACTTCATCTTCCTCTCAAGGGTTACGTAGATGTTCTCTGGCCGGTAGCCGTAGTTGATGAGGGCCTCGAAGACGGCCTTGTACATCCTCGGCGGGCCACAGATAGCTACGGCCGTCTTCTTTGGATTGGTGTTGGCCTCGACTATGAAGTTCTGGGGCCTTCCGTGCCTCCCGGGCCAGTCCGGGTCTCTGGTTACGCTCTGGATTATCTTGACGTTTTCAGCTTCAGCCAAGTCCTTCATCGCCTCAAGCTCCCTGTAAAAGAGCAGGTCCTTTCCATAGCGGGCCGTGTTGATGAAGGTTACCTTTCCGTACTTCCAGCGGTTGTCCATCGCGTAGAGGAAGACGCTCCTGAGCGGTGCCGTTCCGAGGCCTGCAGCTATGAGAAGTATGTCCATGCCCTCCCACTCGTCAACGGGGAAGCCGTTGCCGTAGGGGCCTCTTACAAGGACGGTATCACCCGGTTTCAGTCTGTGAACGACCGTTGTCACCCTTCCGGCCTTCCTGATGCACAGCTCGAAGAAGCCCCTCCTCATCGGAGAGGAGCATATGCTTATCGGCACCTCACCAACTCCGGGAATCGTCAGCTGGACGAACTGTCCCGGCCTGAAGGCCCACTTCTCCGCTAACTCCGGATCCTCAAAGCGGAACAGGAAGAGCTTCTCCCTCTCGGTGAGCTTATAGACCTTCAAAACCTTGGCCCTGTGGAGGGCGTAGGGGTTATCGTTGGGCATCATAACCTCCCTCGGAAGAACCATGCTCACAGCCCATCCCCCCTCAGGTTTTGAACGTAGGCGAAGCCCCTCTTCGGTATCTCCTCGGTGATCTCGGAAGGACAGGTCTTCTCCTCAAGGCCGAGGATGACGCGCAGGTTCCGCACGAAGCTTATTCCGGCCGGACAGAAGGCCGTACAGCGGCCGCAGCCGACGCAGTAGCTTATCCCCAGCTTCTCGTTGTAGGCGTTCTTGCAGAGGTAGCGGTTCATGAAGCGGGCCTTTTTGGTGGGCCTGAAGTTGTGGTTTCCGGCCACTAAACCGTGGCTCCTGAACTGGCAGGAGTCCCAGCGCCTCTCGCGGTAGCCGGTTTCCCCGTCGAGGTTGACTATATCTTGCACCTCGTAACAGCGACAGGTCGGGCAGGTCGTGTTGCATATCCCGCAGGCGAGGCACTTCTCGCTCTCCTCATCCCACATCGGGTGCTCCATCTCAAGTTCAAGGAGATACCTTAAGTCGCTCCAGTCCTCGTGGTACTTGAAGGCCTCGCTCCTCTTCCTCTCGAACTCCCTGAAGGCGCAGATGTCCTCGGTGGTGACCTCCTCGAAGAGTTTGATGTTCTTGTCCACTATCCTGTGGCCGGTGGGGGTTCCAACGCGGACGAGCCATCCATCGGGAAGCTCGTGGAGGAAGAGGTCGAAGCCGTCGTCGGCAAAATCGGTCTCCCTTAGGTTGCAGAAGCAGTATTCATCTGGCATGCAGCTTATTCCTATGATGATTCCCTTCTCGCGCCTTACCTTGTAGTACTTGTCGGGAAGCTCGTCGAGGTATATCGTGTCGAGTATCTTGAGGCCGAAGATGTCGCAGGCGTGGACGCCGAAGATAACGAAGGGCTCGACGTCTTCTATGGTCTCCCTGTATTCCGCTTTCCTGATGTTGAACTCGAAGAGCTTCTCCCTCGGCTTGAAGAAGAACTTCTTCGGCGGCATTATCGTCCTCGTGTAGTGGAACTCGACCTTCCTGACGTCATCAATCTCCCTGAAGTCGTAGAACTTCTCTGAAATCTTGACCGGGGCGTGGAGCTTCCCCCACTCCTTGAGCCTTTCGAGGAAAGTGTAGGTGTTCTCCTTTGGAAGCTTAACGTACCTCAACCCAACCACCTCCGGTGAACATAAATATACACGTACCCATTTCCGCCCCCTCAGTAGGGGCTCATCTGGAGACTAAAAAAGCGTTTTTAAACCCGAAAATTGTAAACCAAAGGTTAAAGAGGGTATTTTAGCCGAGAAAAGCGCGGACAAAACTTCTTAGGATAACCTAACCTCTTAAACCTTTGGTTTACAACGGCCGGTTTCCTACCTTTTTTTGCCAAATTGAGCTTTGGAAAAGCGTTTTAAGTCGAAGGGAGAATTCACCATTGGGAGTGAATAAAAAGGCTGGAGGTGGTAGCTTGCCCTTCATCGCGGCCTTTATCCTAAGCTACCTGCTGTGGCTCGTCTTAACCGCTGGAACGAACGGTCTGCTCTGGAGCACGCAGGAGCTCATAGCGGGAGTGATATTTTCCCTGATAGTTGGCTACGCTACGAGGGACGTGATCGGTGAAAAGGCGGGAAGGTTCCTGAACCCCGTGAAGTGGCTCGGCTTCATAGTCTACTCGCCGGTCCTCTTCTGGGGGATGGTCAAGGCGAACCTCCACGTTGCCTGGCTCGTCATAACCGGGAAGATAAGGCCCGGAATAGTGAGAGTCCCCGTTGACCTCGAAAACGACGCCCAGTACACGATAATGAGCAACTCGATAACGCTCACCCCGGGAACGCTGACGGTAGATGCCTGTCCGGAGGAGAAGGCCCTCTACGTCCACTGGATAAAGATACCCGAGGGGATGGAAAGGCCCCAAAGTTCGGAGCCCGTTGCAGGGCCCTTTGAGAAGTGGGCGAGGAGGCTGGGAAGATGATGGAGACGGTTTTCTTCTACGCTGCACTGGTTGTCATGATAGCGGGCCTCATCACGATCCTCAGAATAATGCTGGGGCCGAGCGTCCCGGACAGGGTTGTAGGCCTTGACACGCTGAACACCCTCGTGGTTGCCGGAATGGTTCTACTTGGAGCAGCGTACGACAGGACGATCTACATCGACATAGCCATCGTTTACGCCCTGCTGAGCTACATAGGGACGCTCGCCATAGCGCGCTACCTCCAGGGGGGATTGGCGTGAACTGGGTAAGCTATCTCATCTACGCATTCTTGGCGATAAGCCTGACCTTCAACACCCTCGGGAGCATCGCCCTGCACCGCTTTCCAGACGTTTACACGAGGCTTCACGGCGCGACCAAGTGCACTACTTTCGGAACTATATTTGCGGTCTTAGCGGTCTTCACCCACGCCCTTTACAGGCTACACGTCACGGGCGATCCAAAGTACCTTCAGATGGCTCTCCACAGCATCGTGGCTCTGCTTGCCCTCCTCCTGACGAACCCGACCGGTGCGCACGCGATAGCCAAAGCGGCCCACCTGAGCGGCTACAAGCCGGTCAAGGCAGTGGTTGACGCCTACGAGGAGAAGCTCGGGGGTGAAGGCAGATGAACGTCCTCACGATAGACATGGCAATCCAGGCCATCGTCCTGCTGGGAGTGCTCATCACGGCCTATCTCACGATTCGCTTCAGGGACCTGCTTGCGGCGGCTTTGATGTCCGCGGGAATGAGCCTGCTCCTCAGCCTTGAGTTCTACACCCTCCACGCACCGGACGTTGCCATAGCCGAAGCGGCGGTTGGAGCGGGTGTCGTGACTGCGCTTGTGGTTTACGGAATAGCGAAGACCGAGAGGTGGGAGGGGAGAGCATGAAGAGAACGCTTGCTTACCTCTCACTGCTCTTCATCCTTGGAGTGCTCCTCTACGTGGCGAACCCGAACTACGGCCTCAAGTTCGGGCCGGGGGGGAATGAGTGGCTTTCGTTGAGGTACACGGACAACTACTACATCACCCACGGGCTTCAGGAGGTTGGCGGTGCGAACATAGTAACGGACATAGTGTTTGATTATAGGGGCTACGATACGATTGGAGAGGCGACCGTTCTCTTCACTGCCATCGCTGGAGCCGTGGCACTTCTCAGGCCCTGGGGGAGGGATGAGAGGTGAACTGTGTTGGGGACGACATGGGAGTGATAGTGAGAACCGCCGCGAGGGCCACGATACCGCTCATAGGCATCTTCGGGTCTTACATAGTTGCACACGGCCATCTGACACCGGGAGGTGGCTTCCAGGGTGGGGCGACGATAGCTGGGGCCGGAATACTCTTCCTGCTGGCGTTCGGCCTCGACGAAATGAAAAAGCGCTACAACAAGAACCTCTACTCAGCCCTTGAGGGGATAGGAGGTTTAGCCTTCCTCGGCGCGGCGATGCTCGGAATCGGCGTTGCCTTCTTCTACAACACGCTCTGGCACAACGGGCCGTTCTTCAGCGGAAAGCCTGGGACGCTACTCTCGGCCGGCTTCCTGCCGATAATGAACCTAGCGGTTGGGCTGAAGGTCTTCACCGGACTGGTAAGCGCGATGGCCGGCTTAGCGCTCTACAGGAGGTGGAGGGAATGATACAGTTCCAGTTCATAACGGCCTTCCTGCTCATAGTCCTCGGTATCTACGCCTTCCTCGCAAAGAACAACCTGCTCAAGCTGATCTTAGCTTTAGACATCATAGACTCGGGCATCCACCTGCTCCTCATAAGCCTCGGCTACCGTATAGAGCTCAACGAAATCCCGACGGCGCCAATCTACACCGGCTACGAGACGCTGAAGAGCCCGATGGTCGGGCCTCTGCCCCAGGCCCTCGTCCTGACGAGCATAGTCATCGGCGTCTGCGTTTTAGCTCTCGCGATGGCTTTGACCGTTAACGCCTACCGCCACTACGGGACGCTTGACGTGAGGGCTTTAAGGAGGTTGAGGGGATGAGCGCGGAGATACTTCCATACCTCATAATCATCCCGCTCTTCGGAGCGTTCTCGATGCCGATGGTGAACTTGGCTGGAAGGAAGGCGAGGGAAGCCTGGGCCGTCCTGATAAGCGGTGCAACGCTCGCGGTAGGCTCGTGGGTCTTCTACTGGGTCTACGAGAAGGGGACGGTCCTTTACACCCTCGGTGCAAAGAGCCCATTCGGCCAAGCAAACTTCCCGATAAGGATAGTCTGGGAGGTAGACCTCTTCGGCGCGCTCATGGTGCTGATGGTTACCTTTGTCGCTTTCATGGCAGTGATTTACTCCCTCGGCTACATGAGGCACGACACCGGGCTGGACAAGTACTACACGCTCATAATAATCCTCGAACTCGGAATGTTGGGCATAGCGATAACCGGAGACCTCTTCAACTTCTACGTCTTCCTTGAGATAATGAGCATAGCCAGCTACGCTTTGGTTGCCTTCAGGAACGACACGTGGGAAGCCATTGAAGCGGGCATAAAGTACATGTTCGTCGGCTCGGTAGCGAGCTCCCTGATTTTACTCGGCATAGCGCTCCTCTACGGCGAATACGGGACTTTAACAATGGGTTACTTGGCCTTAAAGCTCTCCCAGAACCCCACGATCGTTGGAAAGGTCGCATTAGCGCTCTTCATCTCGGGACTTCTCTTCAAGAGCGGTGCTTCCCCGGTTCACATGTGGCTTGCCGATGCACATCCCGCCGCTCCAAGCTCGATTTCGGCCATGCTCTCCGGCCTGGTCATCAAGATAGGAGGAATCTACGCCTTAGCGAGGATAGCCTTCAGCATCTACGGGGCGAGCGTAAGCGTGAAGACGGTCGGATGGCTCATAATACTCTTCGCCTGCATCACCCTAATCGTCGGCAACGCGATGGCGGTAATCCAGACCGACATGAAGAGGCTCTTAGCTTACTCCTCTGTCGGGCAGATAGGGTACATCCTCCTCGGGATTGGTATCGGCTTAGCAGCTTATGGAAGCCAGACAGGAGAGATAGCCTTAGCTGGAGCGATCTACCATACCTTCAACCACGCGCTCATGAAGGGCCTGCTCTTCCTCATTGCAGGGGCGGTGATTCACCAGCTCGGAACGAGGGATTTGAACGAGCTGAGTGGTTTAGCGAAGACGATGCCGAAAACAACCTTTGCCTTCCTAATCGGCGCGGCCGCGATAATTGGAATGCCACCGCTGAACGGCTTCGCGAGCAAGTGGCTCATCTACGAGAGCTCGGCCCTCTTCAATCCCGTCCTGGGCGCGATAGCGATAATAGGCACTGCCTTCTGTACCGCTGCTTACGTCAGGGTTCTCTACACCTTCTTCGGAAGGCCGAGCGAAAGGGTTATGGAGGCGAAAGACCCAGAAAAGAGTATGCTCTGGCCGATGCTGATCCTCACAATAGCGATAATCGTCATGGGCCTCTTCCCGTGGGGGATAAGCGATAAGGTCATGATTCCGGCGGCGAAGGCCCTCGAAAATCAGCTGGCTTACGTAGCCACGCTAATGGGGGGTGGTTGAAGTGTTCGGCTACTGGGACGCGCTCTACTTCCTCTTCGTCTTCATCATCGGGCTGATCTTGGCTTACCTCCTCGACCAGTGGGCGAAGAGGAGCGGTATGGGGACGAGAAAAACCGGGCCCGGAACAAAGATATTCATCAGCAGTGAAGACCCGGATAAGGTCATCCCGGGCTTCGAGCACCTTGAGGGCCACTACACTGGACGGAACGTCATGTGGGGCTTAACTTACGCCCTCAAGAACTTCTTCACAGCTCTCAGGAGGGAGCACACCGGTTTACTAACCGACTACGCGAGCTACCTCGTGATAACGACGGCCTTCGTCATGGGGGTGTTGCTGATATGGGGGTGAAAGGAGATGGCAATAACCGTTCCCGCTAACGGAGGCTCCAACTCACCGGAGCTCGAAAGGCTTGAGAGGAGAATAGCCCAGCTCTGCAGGTTCATAGGGAGGTCGCCGTGGGTCTTCCACATCAACAGCGGTTCCTGCAACGGCTGCGACATAGAGATAATAGCGGCCTTAACACCGCGCTACGACGCCGAGCGCTTCGGCGTAAAACTCGTCGGCAGTCCGAGGCACGCGGACATACTCCTCGTCACTGGCCCCGTAACCAACCAGAGCCTTGAGAGGGTTAAGCTGGCCTACGAGCAGACCCCGGAGCCCAAGATGGTCATAGCCGTTGGGGCGTGCCCGACCGGCGGGGGAGTCTTCTACGAGAGTCCCTTCACCAACGCGCCCCTCGACAGGGTTATTCCCGTTGACGTTTACGTCCCGGGCTGTCCGCCGAGGCCCGAGGCGATACTCCAGGGGGTCGTTTTGGCGCTGGAGAAGCTGGTCGAGAAGTTAAAGGGAGGTTCCGAGAAATGAGGGGATTTTTGGAGGTTCACAATCACATATCGCCCGAAGGGCGTTCCAGAGAGGTGAACACTGGAAAAGGGCCAGTTGAGAAGCCTCCCTCTCTCCCAAGTGCCCACTTGATTAGAAAAACGTTTTCCGCGATCCGTCAAGGACGTTCGAACGATAGTGAGAACGGCGCTTGCGCAAGCAAGGGCTCTAAGGGTGAGGTTCCGGAGGTGAGTAAGGAATGAACGATAATCCCGCTAACAAGGCAAACGAGGTTAAAGAGCCTACCAAGGCCGAGAAGGTCGCGAAAGCCATAGAAGAACGCTTCCCAGAGGCTGAAGTCCAGGTGAAGACCAACAGGTGGGGAAGACAGAGGGTCTGGGTTAGAGTTCCGAGGGAGAAGTACAGGGAGCTGATGGGGTTCATAAAAGCGCTCGATAGAGAAGCACACTACTCGATAGGCATCGAGCAGGACTGGGGGGGCGAGCTTGGCTTCCTCAGCCACCTCGTGATCCACTACGGCGATGCTCCGGCCGTTTCCCTCATAGTTGACGTCCACGCGCCGAAGGACGACCCGGTGATTCCCGATGTGAGCGACATATTCCCAATAGCCCTCCAGTTCGAGAGGGAAGGAATGGAGATGGTCGGGCTGGACTTTGATGGAGCGCCAGACAAGAGGAGGCTCTTCCTGCCGGACGACTTCCCCGAGGGAATCTACCCACTCCGCCTCGACGAGAAGGGAGTTTCAGACGAGATGGTCAAGAACGCGGGGCACCCCTACTATCTAAAGGGAGGTGCAAAGAAATGATGCCCATGAATGAGGTTCGCGCTCATCTGTCGTCAGGCATCGAAAGAGGAGCGAACGATGAAGGTTCCACTGGAAAGAGACCTCAAATTGCGAGAAAGCAGGTTGGTGAGTTGAATATCTTCCGCGAGCGCTTTGCGGAGCAAAGGGCTCTGGGGGGCGGATACCAATGACCGAGAAGGTCGAGTACTGGGTGAAGATGCCCTTCGGGCCGATTCATCCCGGTTTGGAGGAGCCTGAGAAGTTCATACTCACCTTGGACGGCGAGAGGATAGTCGACGTTGATGTAAAGCTCGGCTACAACCTGCGCGGAATCCAGTGGATAGCCCTCAGGAGGAACTACATCCAGATAATGTACTTAGCGGAGAGAATGTGCGGAATCTGCTCCTTTTCGCACAACCACACCTATACGAGGGCCGTTGAAGAAGCGGGGGGAATAGAGGTTCCCGAGAGAGCCGAGTACATACGCGTCATCATCGGCGAGCTGGAGAGGATTCACTCCCACCTGCTCAACCTCGGAGTTTTGGCCCACGACATAGGCTACGACACTTTACTTCACCTCACTTGGCTGGCCAGAGAAAAGGTCATGGACACGCTTGAGGCCGTCAGCGGGAACCGCGTGAACTACTCGATGGTGACCATTGGGGGCGTGAGAAGGGACATAGACGAGAAGAAGAGGCGGATAATCCTCGACATGATCAAATACTACCGCGAGGTCTTCCCGCAGATTGAGGAGGCATTCCTCCACGACCCGACGATAGAGGCCCGTTTCAGGGATACAGCGGTGATAAGCAAGAGGGTTGCCTTGGAGCAGGGAGCAGTCGGTCCAACGGGAAGGGGGAGCGGAATAAGGGACGACGCGCGCTGGAGCGAAAGGCTCGGCGTTTACCCGGACCTCGGGATAAAGCCCGTAATGCCTCAGGACGTCACCGGCGAGAGGCCGAGGGGAGACGTCTTCGACAGGATGGCGGTGAGAATAGGAGAGCTGTGGGAGAGCCTGGAACTCATCGAGAGGGCACTCGACGGGATGCCAGATGGAAAGATAAAGGCCTTCCCGAAGGACAACGTACTCTACGCGAAGCTCCGCCTTATGGTTGACGGGGAGGGAATCGGGCGGTACGAGGCTCCCAGAGGAGAGCTCGTGCACTACGTCCGCGGTAAGAAGGGGAGCGACAAACCGCTCCGCTGGAAGCCGAGGGAACCGACCTTCCCGAACCTCTTCGCTGTGGCGAAGGGGGTCATAGGCGACCAGGTGGCCGATTTTGTCGTTGCAGTCGCATCAATAGACCCGTGCCTGAGCTGTACCGACAGGGTCGCGGTGGTACAGGACGGTAAGAGGAAGATACTGACCGAGAAAGACCTCCTAAAGGCCTCGATAAAGAAGACGCGCGAGATAAACCCCGATATCAAGGGAGACCCGACTCCAGTGGGGTCGAGCTGTTCGAGGTGATGGCGATGGACGTGATGGGGAACATCGTTTACCCCACTGTTGGACTGCTCGGCCTCTACGCCTTCGTCTCACTCGCCTCGCTGGTCTGGGAGGGGATAGACAGGAAATTAGTTGCAAGAATGCAGAGGCGCATCGGGCCACCCATACTTCAGCCACTCTACGACTTCTTTAAGCTGGCGAGCAAGGAGACGATAATCCCGAGCACGGCGAACTACATGTTTAAAGCTGCTCCGGTTTTAGCTTTAGCCACCGCCATAGCGCTCTTAGCCTACACGCCAATGGGCTTCGCGCCGATCTTGGCGAGCAAGGGCGACGTGATAGTCTTCATCTACCTGCTCACCCTGATCAGCTTCTTCAAAATAGTCGGTGCCATAAGCTCCGGCAATCCATACGCGAAGATAGGAGCGGCCAGGGAAGCTACTGTGATGGTGTCCAGAGAACCTGCGATGATGCTCGCTATCTTCGCCATAATGTGGCGCATAGGAAAGCTCGGCGTTCCAAAGCCCTTCAGCATGGGGGTCTTTTACGTCCACAACATCTGGGAGATAGGGACTCCGATGAGCTTCGTTGGGGCGGTAATACTCCTCTACGTCTTCACCGTCTGGCTGGCGAGCGAGATAGAGGTCGGGTTCTTCAACATACCCGATGCGGAGGAGGAGATAGCCGAGGGACTTTTGGTTGAGTACAGCGGGAGGTATTTAGCGTTGCTCAAGCTGACGAACGCCATGAAGGCCTTCATCTCGGCCTCGCTGGTCGTGGCGATATTCTTCCCGTGGGGGATTTCGGGCTACTTCAACCTCACCGGTCTCTCGGCAAACGTTGCAGACCTGCTCTTCCACACGCTGAAGGTCTTCGCCCTGCTCTTCGTCGTCCAGAGCGTCTTTAGAGCAGTTACCGGAAGGCTGAAGATAACTCAAGCTGTGGACTTCCTCTGGAAGAACGTCTTCCTTGCTTCCCTCGTCGGCTCGCTCCTCATAGCTATGGAGGTGATAATGTGAGGGCGCCTCCGCTTGTTCCAACGGTCCTCAGGAACCTCCTCAGGAAGCCAGCGACCAACCCCTTCCCGAAGACGGAGCCGGTTCCTATTCCGGAGGACTTCAGGGGAATGATAACCTACAACGTGGACAAGTGCGTCGGCTGCAGGATGTGCGTCAACGTCTGTCCCGCTGGAGTCTTCGTCTATCTACCTGAGATAAGGAAAGTGGCCCTCTGGACGGCGAGATGCGTCTACTGTGGCCAGTGCGTTGACGTCTGCCCGACCGGGGCGCTCCAGATGAGCAGGGACTTCCTCTTAGCGAGCTACGACAACAAAGCAGACCGCTTCATACCTCTAAAGCCCGAGAAAGTCGAGGAGCTGAGAAAGAAGGCGGAGGAAGCTAAGAAGGCTAAGGAGAGGGGCAAAACTACAAAAAACACAGCCAAAAAGGGACGTTGAATCCCTTAACCTTTCCCGTTTCTTGTTATCGTGCCCCTACCGAGGATTTCGCCGGTTCTCTCTGAGAAGGCAAGAATTTCACTGTTTTCAACCTGGGTGAATACTACAATGCACTCACCGTACTTTAAAAGTTCCGCGACAAGGGGCTCATCCTCGATAAAAAGAGTTATGGTGAAGGAGAGGGACTTCATTCCCCTCCCCCGCTCCCTGCGACGACAACCTTCTCTTCAGCGGGCTTAGCGGTTATGACGAGCTTGCCTCCGACGTCCTTGATCTCCATGACGACCTCGGAGACTCCCTTTCCCGCGCCACCACCGAAGGCCTCGGCCATCTTCCCAAGAACCTCGTCGGCCATCTCAACCGTCATGTTGGCAACAAGCTTCGCCATGGAATCACCTCCCTCGGTTTTTCATACCCCAATCTGAGTTCAAAATATTTAAATTTTTCGATAATTTTCGTTTATTCAGTTTAAACTGAACAATATGTTCAGCCAAAAGGATTAAAACGATTGGAACAATATTTGGAACTATGAAAGGCGAAGAAAGTCCCAAGTTCTATGTGGAAAAGATCCTCGAAAGCTTTGGCTATCCACCTGCTCCCGCCAGGATCTATGCCCAGTTGCTCTTTTCAGAGAGACCGAAAACGATAACAGAGCTCGCCGAAGAAACCGGACTCGGAAAGTCAACGGTCTCCACATCCCTGAGACTTTTAGAACACGACGGGCTGGTCTATTCAACGAAGGTGGGGAAGAAAAAGCTCTACTACGCCAGAAGTGCCCTGAACAGGCTGTTGCTTTTCCCAGACAGAATCCTTAAGGAGTACGTTGTCCCCCTGAGGAAGTTGCTGGAAAAGAACCCGGAGAAAAACAAGAACATACTCAAGGACGTCAAAGAGTTCGAGGAACTTGCCCGTGCAATACTCAAACTGATGGAGGAGTACTCAAAATCCTAAACGCTGAATGTCTGCCAAGTTGACCCTCATCAAAGAAGCTGGGCCGGAAACGAAAGGAGCAAAAAGCAGTCATATGAAGCCCCTTTTCATTATCTCCCCCTCTATCTTCTTGACATCAACCCCCATGAGCTCAGCCTCGCCGCGGAGCCTCTGGTAGTGGGCCCACTCAACGTTTGCCAAGAACTCGTAGAGCTCTCTCGACTCCCTGTTCTCGGTTATTGAAGCCAAGTGCTCATAGAGCTTTTTGGCGATGAGTTCCGTCTCCATCGCAACCCTGAAGACGAACTCAAGGTTCGCGGGATTTTCAAGGGCCCTCGCGAGGTTGACGACCTCTACGTAGGGAACGTCAACCCTCTTTGGCTCCTCGCCGTAGGTCTTGACGTAGAGCCTTTTAAGGCAGTCTCCATGCTCCTCCGACTCCTTGGCAAGCTTCCTGAAGGTTGATACAAGCCCTGGGGGGAGCCGGAGCTCCTCGGCCTTCTTCGCTAACTCCCAGTAAACCTCGGCTTCCTCGTACTCCCCGAAAGTCCAGTAGGCCAAGACACCCCTCTCGGAGAGTGAAAGGAGCATTTCCCTGAACCTCTTCAGCGTATCTTCAAGGTTCTCCATCCTCAGTCCTCCAGACCGAGCTGCCCCTTGAGGGAGGCCAGAGACTCGTAGTGCCCCCTTTCTATCTCCGCAAGCCGGAGGTAGGTCTCCCTGAGCCTCTCGTTACTGCATTCCTCGGCGAGCCTCCGATATATCGTCTCGGCGAGCTTCTCGCTCTCCATCGCTATCCTGAGGACGTCTTTGATGTCCTCCACCTTCCAGAACTTGCCGAGGACGTTCAGCGCTTCAACGTTCGGAACGTTAACCTCAACGAGCTCCTTCCCGTACTCAGCCCTGTAAATCTTCAGAAGCTCGTCGCCGTGCCTCTTGGACTCATCGCCGAGCCTTTTGAAGGTCTCCACGACGTTATCTGGAAGGCCGAGCTCCTTCGCTCGTTCGGCCAGCTTCCAGTAAGTCTCGGCCTCCTCGTATTCGCCCTTAATCCAGTAGCTGAGGAGTTCGCGCTCGTCCAGCTTCCTTATCTCGTTCAAAATCTCCACGACCATTTCAATCACCCAACCTTTCATATTCCCTTTTGAGGGCCTCGTAGTGAGTTTTCTCAACGGTGGCCAGCCTGAAGTAGAGCTCCTTTAGTTTCGGATCCTCAACCTTCTCGGCGAGGGTCTTATAAGCGTTCATTGCTATGAGCTCGCTCTCCATGGCCGTCTTCAGGACTTCCCCGACCTGATCTGCTCTTTCGAACTTTTCGATGACCGGGAGAACTTCTATCGGCGGTAGATCGCTCTCCGGTTCCTTAGAATAGCTCTCCCTGAAGAGTCTCGTCAGTTCTTTTGCATGTCTCTCCGAGTCCCTTGAGAGCTTTTCAAAGGCCTCAACCAGGCTTTTAGAAAGGCCGAGGTTCCTGGCGCGCTCGGCAAGCTGGCGGTAGAACTCGGCCTCCCCCCTTTCGCTCTTTATCCAGTATGCCAAGCCTTCCTCATAGGATAGCTTTGAGAGCCCCTCAATGACCTCATCAACGTCGAGCACCTCATTCACCCCCTATCCACCCGACCGGCTCTATCTCTATGGCCACCACACCGTACTTTTTCTCCTTTTCCTCGCTGTAAAAGCGCCTGTAGACCTTTACGCCATCCTCGATGCTCTTTACCTCCGGAAGAACGTTCTCGATGCCTTCCTTTTCAAGCATCTCCCTGAACGATGAGTAAACGCGGACGTCCTTTACAACCGCTATGAGCTGGTTTTCGAAGATTACCATGTCACCGGGCTTTATCCCCTGCCTCTTCTCGTCGTATAGGCGCCCCTCGACCTTCTTTCTCCCCTCGGCTATGGCCTTCAGGTACTGGGGCTGAAGTCCCATCCTCCAAGTGGTCATGGGCTCACCTCACAGCAGTGCCCTTATCAAGCTCGGGCTGACCCTCAGCAGACCGGCGAGGAGGCGCGGTCTCTTGGCTATCGCCTTGAAGGTTCTCAGGTGGTCGTCGAAGTCAGCCTCCTCCTCTATGACCCTCCTGGCTTCCTCGCTCGAGAGAACCCTGAAGATCCTCTCAATGCCCTCCTGGGTCAGGTTGAGGAAGACCCTCCTGAGCGTCAGCCCAAAGGATATCTGCCTTCTCACAGCTCTGCAGGAGCGCTCGTAGGAGCTTATCTCCCCCGAGAGAATGGCCCTGGCCAGGTGGTGGGCGCATATGGCCCCAAATACTATCCCGCCTGCTGTCGTTGGCTTTATCTGCAGTGCAGCGTCCCCGAGGAGGGCGGTGTTCCCCCTCACCCAGGGCTCCCTCCAGCCGAGCCCCACGACCCCGACCTTGAACTCAATCGCCGACGTTGGCTTTAGGTTCCTGAGCCTGAGAAAGCGTTCAAGGGAGCTCAGCTCCCCGAAGGTCCCCACCCGGGCGACTTCGTCCCCCAAGGGGGCAACCCACAGGAAGAACTCCTTGTTCAGGGACTTGTTCACCCACACCTCCGCGAACTCCCTTCTGAACTCCCCGAAAACCTCCAGCTCGTATCCCCTTAGGAACTCCGCCCTGCTCTTACTGCCGATCTCCCTCGCAACAGTGCTCGCAACCCCGTCCGCTCCAACGTAGAACTTTGCCTCGACCTCGAACTCCTCCTTGAGGTGCGAGAGGCGGGCCCTCCTCCCCCTGAACCCTAAGAAGTTCGTGGCCATGAAGTAGTCGGCCCCCTTTCTGATTGCCTCCTTTGCGAGCTCCTTCTCAAGGTTTTCCCTGTCCACCACGTATGCCTGGGTTTTTTTCCTGGAAACCTCGAAGCTCTGAACCGCGGAATGAAAGACCGCTCCTCTGAGCCCGTTGATTACCGCCTCCTCGGGTAGGTTGAGGGCCTCGAAGCTCTCGGCCCCGATTATTCCGGTGCAGGCCTTGCCCCCGAAGGAGCCCTTCCTTTCAACGACGGCCACTTCGAGCTTTCCGGCCAGGAGCCTTGCGAGGTAGTTGCCAGCGAATCCCCCGCCGATTATGAGAACGTCGTACCTCATCTCCTCCCCCGACTGGATTTGCCTTTGAACCCTAAAAACCTAACCTTTCTGGTTTAAAATCCGGCGGGCTAACTTATCTTGTACCTCAGTATCGCGGCGAGTCCGCCGAAGGCCTTGTAGAACTGCTGGCCCTCCTCCGTGTCGAGGGATATGACCTCAACGTTCGAGCCGGCTTCTTCGGCCATTTTTATTAGCTCCTCCGCCACGTCCCACTTCTCAAAGCTGATGTTCTGGCTGCCGCACCTCGGGCAGTGGGTGAGCCTCTTTTTGTAGGCCTGGAACTCGGCCTCGCCCATCGTTTTCACCTCTTCCCAGCCGCAGTTGTTGCACTTCGCGCGCACTCTAACGCGGTCGTACCCCTCGCTTATGAGGAGCGTGTCAACGGCGCCGAGTTCGAGGGCCCTTCTGACCTCCCTTTCCCCGTAGGTTATCATCCCTGTGTCCTTGACGAGGTGCCTGAAGAACTCCTGTATGAGCTTCTTCTCCCTGACGGCCTCCTGATCCTTCAGTATGTCGCTGGCCTTCTCTACGAGCTCCCTCAGACCGTACTCCCCGCTGTAGCTTATGTCGACGACGCCTATTATCCTCTTCCTCAGCTCGTGGTGGAGGTAGTCGCCCTCTATGAAGTCCTCCTTCGTCGGCCCCGGGCCACCCACGATGATTCCCCTGAGCTCTCCCTTCTCAAGTAGGGGGAGGAACGCCCTGTTGGCGTGTTCCGCTATGCGCTTCATGAACTCGTGCGTCTCCTGCTCGCGGATGCGCTCGTAACGCCTCGCCGACTGACCACCAGCTCGGGTCTTTCCGGGGACGTTCGAAGTGAGGTCGTCTATGAGCTCTATCCTCTTTCCCCTTAGGAGGCCTATCGTGGCCTCGTTCTTCTCCACGGTTATGAGGCCGTAGGCGTCCTTTACTCGAAGCATCTCCTCAAGAGGCTCCGTGACAAAGGTCTGGTCGCATCGGTAGAGGCGGATCCTCAGCGGTTCGGGGGGGACGATGGCCCATAGCTTTATATCGCTGACGCCCTCCTGCTCGCTCACGTTGCCGACGAAGAGGGCGAGGCCGTTCTTTGGGGTCTGCCTGTAGAGCTTGAGGTGCTGCATGGCCCTCTCAAGCGCCCCTAAGACGTTCTTTCGCGTTGATTTGCTCTTTATGTTCTGAGCCGTCCCGTACTCCTCGCGGAGCTGCTGCATGACCTTGTTTATGTCATACCCGTCTGGTATGTAGATGCTGACGAGCTCCGTTGCCCGGCCTCGATACTTCTTCAGCTCCTCAACCCTCTTCTTGAGTTCGTACATTTCAGCCGACTTGTGAGACATGAGAATCACCCCGTTACCTCGCCTGGGAAAAGCACGAGGGGGAAATTTATAAAGGTTTGGAGGGGGGCCAAAATCCCTCGGTGGGTCAGGTGAGCTTCTCCAGGGTTTCCCTCGCTATCTCGCCGAGCGGGATCCACTTCTTTCCCTCGAACGGAAGAACAACCTTGTCCTCAACGTTCAGGAGCCCTTTAACGTCCTCCTCAAACTCCTTGAGCTTCAGCTCCCCTATAACCACCAGCAAAAAGCCCTTCTGTTCGCTGTTGGCCGAGCTTAAGCTGCTCCTTATCTCCTCGACTATCCAACTTCTGTACCTCCCTATAAGATCCGGGAACGTTTTGATGATGGAGTAGGCGAGGATCATGGCGTTCTCCTTGACGTAGGGATTTCTGCTGTGGATGAGGCCTAAGAGCTTTTTAAAGCTCTCTGGGGAGAACTGCTTCCCCATAAAATCCGGGTTGAGCTCAAGGAGCTGGGTGAAAACGAGCAGGGTATCCCCAACGATCCCCGGGTTCTCGTCGTCGAGGAGCTCAACGAGTGCCTCGAAAACCTTCCTGTCCTTCACGGCCTCCTGGGTCAGAACCTCAAACTGGCCGTCCTCAAGCATCCCCCTGACCTTTTTCTTTTTCGATCCGAAGGAAAGGAACCCCATTATTACCACCGGCTTACCGCTCTATCCTTAATATATTCTAAATCAGGTTAAAGGTTTTTTGGACGCTAACGTTTTTAACCGAGACGATTATGGTGAAGGGGGAGCCATGGTGGGTAAACCTCAGCTCAACGGAAGGATAACACTCGTGCTTGTAATCATTGCCTACCTTGCGACCAGGTTTTGGGCAGTATCTGGGGCCATGAACGAGTACTTCGACTACGATGAGGGGACTTACCTCCTGATAGCGAGGCTCATAAACCACGGCATCCTCCCCTACAGGGATGTAATAGCGGTGCACCCGCCTTTTTACTACTACCTCCTCGCTCTCTGGATGAGGATTTTTGGGGACAGCTACGTTGTCGGGAGGTCTCTCTCCGTAGTCCTGGGCTTAGCTGCAGTTTACGTTGCCTACCTCACCGGAAGGGAACTCAGGGACTGGAAGCTGGGCGCCATCTTCGCAACTCTGGTAACCCTCGACCCGGTTATGGTCCAGATGAACAGCCTCGTCTTTCACGAGACCTCAATAGAGCTGTTCACGCTGCTCTCGCTCTACTTCTTCGTCAGGTACTTCAAGGGCGGCGGCTTAAAGCAGGCCTACATCTCACTCTTCTGGGCCGGTCTCGGGACGACATCGAAGTTTACAATAATCCCCTACGCGGTGGCACTTTACTTTGCAATCCTGTTCTTAGAGATGAGGGGGAGCAGAAAGCACTTAGAGGGGGTCTCGCGGGCCCTCCTGAGCAGGAAGCAGGTTTACATACTCCTCGGGTCGTACGCTCTCCTCGTTTCCCTCTTCGTGAGCGTGGTGGTTCTCTTCCCCTCGGATTTCCTGAGGGGTATCCTCATAGTCCCGGGCGTCCACGGGGTTGAGACCATAGGTCAGCTGATCTCGGTTGGCGTCTTCCTCGTGGTCTGGTCAACTTTAACCGTCTACGCCTTCAGGATCAGGTACATGCGCCCTCTCTTGGAGACCTGCCGCGAGCTCATTGGAAGCCTTTATCCTGCTCTCAAGCTCGCGCTTGCCCTCATTGCCCCGAAGCTGATCGTTGAGGTCCCCCTGGGTCTCCTCGTTTCCCGCGATTACGTGCACCAGACCTACCTCTCCCAGAGCGCCCGCTACGCCCCGATCATAAACCCCTTTGAGTACATGAATTTCATTCTGAAGGACCTCAGAAACGGCAAGCCTGATTACCTCATAACCCGCGTTCCCCTTCTGCTCCTCCTCTTCCTTCTCTTCTTAGCCCTTGCGAGGGGGAAGAAGCCCAACGCCCCAATCGAGCTCAAAACCCTCTTCATCTTCAGCTTCATCTCCTACTTCTTAGTTTTTCCGATAGTCCCCATCCAGAGGTTTCTCTACCCCTTCTTCCTCGTTCTGTACATTACAGTGCTCTACTCCCTGCTCGACATAAGGGTTGGAAGGCGCACCTTTGCAGGCTTTCTGATCGTTTCCATCATAATCCTCGGCTCGGCTGCTGCTGGAATGGCCTACAGCTTCCCGCGGGGGAAGCTCCTCATCGCCTGGGCCTCCCACAGCCGGGAGCTTCGCGATGACCTCGGCGGCTACATAACCTCCAACTCCCTCCGGAACGGCACCTACCTCTCAATGAACCCCTTCAACGCCTACTACCTCCACCTCCCCGTGAACCCGCGCTACCTCGACGTCTTCGGGATAACCTACTTGGAGAGGGGCAACCTGCTGGAGAAGGCCTTCAATTCAAGTGACTACGTCCTGATAAGCACGTGGACGTATGCAATGATGGAGGCTTCTCCCGTCTTCAAGGAAAGGTTTGGGAGGCTCCTCTCGTACTGCCGGCAGAACTGCACCCTCCTCTTCGGCGGCTCCTACGAGAGAGGGGACGTTATGGAGCTCTACACGAGAACCGGCTTCCCAAAGAACGTCTCCTTCTCGCCGTACTTCGGGAAAGTGCGGCTCTGGCTCAGAGGTAGGGAACTCGGGTACCTATCCATAGACAACGAGAGCTCAGTTCTCATCAAAAGAACGGGTTCAGGGGAGTACCGCCTCCAAGTGAGGGTTAGAAGAAGGACCATTGGGTTCAAGGCAGTTCAGTCGAGCGGGGGAGTTGAGTTCCTGTTTCCCAACGCCACCTTGGTAACGCTGGAGTTCGCGGAACCTGCCGTGGTCATGAAGGGCAGCTCTCTCGCAGGGATCGGGCAGGGGGGAACCTTTAGGGTTTACTTGGCCAGAAGGTCGTTCGAGGTTGATGTTAAAGGAACCATTGAGAGGATCGGCGAGAGAAAGGTGGTTGTGAGATGCTCCTCCCTCGAACTGCGCTCGTAGGTTTGGCGGCGGCCATTCTCCTGATTTTTCTCTCGTCTGCCTCCCCATATGGAAGCCTTCTCATGCTTTGGTACCTGGGCTTCCTTTCAATGAGAGGTTTTGAGCTTGAGACTAAGCTCCTCTTAGGCCCGGCGGCCGGCTTTGTCGTGGCCATAATCCTTATGCACGCGGTGAGCTTCACAGGCCTTTCCCTCTCCACCGTGGTTTTTGTGGCTTATTTCCTCCTCCTTATCCTCTCCGCAACGGAGAACTGGGAAGAAGCCCTGAATTTTGGGAGAATTGACCGTTTTGCGGTTGCAATCTTAATTTTTTCTGTTCTGTTCTCGGCGGGGATGAAACTGCCCTTCCTCCAGATACCATCGTATCCCGGAGGGGTTGGTTCGGATTCGATATTCCACGCCTACAAATCCCAGGAGATCCTTGCTGAGGGAACTGTCTTCATCAAAAGAAACCCCCTGAACCTTCCAATGTTCCTCAGCTACCCAGCGGGCTACCACTCCCTCATAGCCTTCATAAGCCTGGCAAGTGGAAGCACCGTTCCCATCTCCATGAAAGCCCTGAAGCTCTTCGTATGGATCCTCCTTCCCCTCGGAACATACACCCTCGGGAAGGGCATCCTCGGGCGGAGAGCTGGTCTGGCCGCGGCCTCCCTCATGCCCCTTTCCTACATGTTCTACTACTACTTGAACTACTCCCTCCAACATATGTTCCTTGACTATTATCTCTTCTTAAGCGCCCTAACCGTCGTCCAGAGGGTTAAAAGGAAGCTTTCACTCCTCCTCTGGGGGTCTCTGCTTGCGTTCTCAGTTCTCGTTGTCCACCCTTACGTTTACCTCCTCTTTATTGCTTACGTTGGCTTTCTGGCCATGCTGTCCCCCTCGGAATGGCGGCAGAAACTCTGGCTGTACGCTACGGTGGTCGGGGTCAGTCTTGTGCTCTACTTCGCCCTTGAATACCCCATGAGGCTCCCTGTTGGACATTACGCAGGGGCCGTTTTCAACAGGCCCGCGTATTCATTTAAGGACAACCCTCACTGGTTCGCCTGGATCCTTCGGGAGACCTTCTGGAATCACGGCCAGTTCGTCCTTCTACCCTTCTACGTTGTGGGCATTTTTGCGCTTAGGAGGAGGGGGCTCCCGCTCCTCCTGACCCTCGCCTACGACCTCTTCCTTGTTTTGAATAAGATGTGGTTTCACGTTCCTGTCCCGTATTACTCCTCTATCTGGAGCTCTGAAAGGGTATACGTGCTCATAACACCCCTGCTTCCAATAGTCTCCGGCGCTGGAATGTCAGTGACTTTTTCAGTGGTAGGATTTAGGAGGAAATTCCTCGCGGGGGTAATTGCCCTGCTCATAATCCCCTCCTTTTACGTGAACCTGACCAACTACTCGCACGAGGAGTGCTCCGTCCTAAGTGGGCCCGCACTCAATGCAATGTCCTTCATTGGGAGGAGGATCGACGAAGGAACGATCTACATAGGCAACTTCAAGGACTCCGGCTACTGGATTCCGTTAATGACGGGTAAAAGGATAATAAGGGTGTCCACGCCTCCGGAGAGGGGTGTTCTGTACGTTGATGGAAGGGGATATGGAGATCTGCGCGTGAACCCCATAAACCCGCTGGAAGCCTGGAAGAGGGGTTCCCTGTTATACTATCATGGGAACATATGGCTTTTTAGGATCCCTGGAAGTGAGGATAATCCAGCGGCCTTCAGAAACCTGACGGCTGAGCTATCCCTTAGAGATGCCACTATTGACGCAAAGAAAAGAAGCGACTGGAGGTATTTCGTCTACGGTTTCCTGCTGAGGCATCCCGCGGTGTTGGAGGGTATGATACTCGGCGAGTGGAACGGCGTTTTCTCAATGAGGAATACCTCTTACATCATGTTCATCCCGCTAAGGAACTACACCTCCCTCTCAATTGAGGGGCTCAGTGAAAACGCAAGCGTTTACCTGAACGGCTTGCTTATAGGGACCCTGGGGAGGAGAATCACCTTCAAAGGGAGAATTAGGGCCGGCAGACCGTGCATCATAAAATTTGTTGGGAACGTGATGATAGAAAGGATCAGCCTGAGTTGAGGTTGCTTGAGACCTCGCTGAGGATTTTCCGGTTCAGAGTCTGTTCGTCAGAGGAGAGGGAGCTGGCGAGATGCTCTTGGCCTCCCCTGATTACTTTGATGTAATAGAGGCTCCACACAATTACAATCAGCACGAGACCCACCATCAGCAGATACTCAACGGCACCCTGAGCCCGGTACTTCATGTTTCCACCCCATGCTGAAGCACACCGTAGAGTGTACAGTTAAAAACTTAAAAAGTTAACGAGTATGAATATTTATAAAACAAAGTCATTAAAAAATGTCATGGTGTCTGATGGGGTTATCAGCTGAGGGCGCTGCTGAGCTCACTGCTGACGGCGTTGTTGAGCTGGCTCTGGCCGGAGCTTATGGTCTGGCCGGTGCTGCTTGCCGAACCTCTGAGGTATTTAATAACCACTGCAACTATTATGAGGGCCGCTGCAATCATAAAGAGGTACTCGATTGCACCCTGGGCCTTCCTCATCATTCTACATCACCCCCTTAGAGTTATCTCAAAAGTATTCTCCGTGGGGGAATTTAAATGCCTTTCTCCCCAATTTTGCCGGATGTTCTACCAAAATTGAGGAGAGGAGGTGTAAGGTTAACAAGCCAGAAAAACTTTTGCGGAACTTACAAGCTGAGTGCATACGGATTGGATACATATCAAATGTGGTTTCCACATGTTAGGTTAAGTCCTGATTGGCGCCCTCCCGATTATCGAAACAACCTTTATATATTTTTTGGAGAAATAACATTGAGGAGGCATAATGAAGCTTATACACGTCTCCAGCGAGTCCGCGAGCGTTGAGGAGTGCGTTAAAGAGTTCCAGAACAGGTTTAAGCAGCTTCTTCATCCCCCAGAGAGTTACATTAAAGATGCCCAAATTAACCTGACGTTCGGTGCCTTCATGCACCTTTCGATGACCCTCCTCGTTGATCCCACGAGAACGGGAGGGGGGCTGATAATAGAGCACGCGTCGGGGGGTAGGGATCGGGCGATACGGGAGGTTCTCGAGAGGATAAACGCGAGGATAAAAAACGCCGAGGTTGTGGCGTTCAGGATTGGAACTTATACAACCCCCGTGACGAGGAGGACGTACGCGGTCGGGGTCGTCGTTTTCAACTCTATTCCCAAGGTTGAGGGGGAGAGACTTGAGACGTCCAGCAGGAGGAAGGTGATAGCGCACGTTCTTGAGCTCTTCGATTACAACCCCAAGGTTCTGAACATCTCGGAGCTTTCGAGGGTCTTTGGGGTCTCAAGGGACACGATATACTACGACATAGAGCAGATACTGAAGGAGAGGGCTATCCCGTATAGAAAGGAACGGGTGTGACGGTTATTATGAATATCAGCGCCGCGATTAGTGCCAGTGCCTTTCTACTCAACGGTACTGGTGACACCTCATCGAGGGCTCCCGGGTTCCCTGCGGCCCCGAGGAAGAGCACTAAGATCGCCCAGATCGCCCAGCCGGCCCAGTAGTAGCTCATTAGGAGGATGAGGAGGCCGAGCCCTAAGGTCAGGTATCTGTGGGCCCGCTCGGGCAGGAAGGCCCTGGCAACGTGACCGCCGTCGAGCTGGGCGGCGGGGATCAGGTTCAGGAAGGTCACGAAGATCCCAACCCATCCGGCTATCGCAACCGGATGGAGCTGGATCAGGTAGTTGTCACCGCTCCTCGCACCGAGTATCAGCTTTTCCAGCAGGATGAACACCAAGTTTGTGCCGAAGTATATCCCCTTTCCGGCGGCGCCGGGGAGGGCGCTCATCGGGATGACCGGGGAGAGCTTGATCCCTATCATCGTCACGGGGATCGCCACGAGCAGTCCCGCGATGGGCCCGCTGACCCCTAAGTCCACGGCGGCTTTCCTCGTGGGGATGGGCGATTTCACCCTTATTACGGCACCTAAGGTGCCGAGGAGGTTCGGAAAGGGGATGAAGTAGGGGAATGTGGAGCGGACGTTGTGCATTGAGGCCGCGACCTTATGCCCGAGCTCGTGCGTTCCCAAGATCCCCATAACGCTCACGGAGAATGCCACCGCTATTAAATACGGGCTCTGTCTTGTAGGTATGCCGAGGTCAGAGAGAGTGCGGACGTACGAGAGGCCGAGAACGTAGCCCGCCCACAGCGTCGAGATCAGGGTGAGCACGAAGAGTGTTGCGCCTACGAGAGGGTTGTCCTTCTTCGGCTGCTCGGCCGGGAAGAGGAAGAGCCTCACCTCGTTTCCTGCCCTCTTGAGGGCGGCCCAGTAGCCGAGGGGTTCGAGCTCAGCTAAAACCGCCTCAAAGTCCTGCTCGTGGATCTCAGTTACCCGGAAGACCGCAACCGCCCCCTGAACCTCGATGAGCTCAAGCGAGTAGAACTTCCTGAGGAGGGCCTCGACGTCCGCTCTTATTCCGGCCGCTTCCCCGGCTTCTTCGCTGGATTCAGGGCTTTCAGAGCCCTCCAAAACCTTCACCAGTATCATATCTCCCCCACACTTGGGGCACGCCCCCTCGAGCAGTGGCTCCGTCGAGTCCATTACCTCCCTGTGGCCGCAGTTAACGCACTCATAAAGTCCCTTTGGCATCCTTTCCCTCCAGTGTAAAGTGGGCGGTGGGGTTAAAAACTTACCCTCCACCCGAGGGCCTGCCATTCAATACCTCGACTTCCCCCCTGTCCGCGTCCACCCTGACCCTCTCGCCGCTTTTGAGCCTCGAAACATCTATCCCCTGAACCATCGGGATCCCAGCTATTATGGCCCCGGTGGCGACTATCGTCTCCGCCTCCTCGACTATTATCGCCTTCGGCCCCTTACCGTTCTTTTTGAGTGCGTAGAGGACGTAGGAGCCAACGGTGGAGCCCTTCCCCCTTGGAAAGGCGAGGATCTTTCCCACGATGCTCTGGCCCTTTATGTCGCTCTCGGCGTCTGTGACAACGCCCGTCTCCGGGTCTACCCCACCGAGGAAGGAGAGGGGCTTCCTCGACACCACGAGCTCTCCCTCCGCAGTCCCCCCGACGACCTTCCTTCCCTTCAGCAGCATCTCCCTCACCTCACGGGGCCTCCTTTATCAGGTTCTCAGCGTCGTCGAGCCTGACTTTGAAGCCAAAGGACCTGAAGTAGAAGGCGGACTTCCCACTGTTCGTGGCAATCCCGCGGTACCAGCCCTTTATCGGCGAGACAACGAAACAGGAATCTGGGACTATCTTCCCGTTGTAGCGCTCTATCACATCGGTGTAGCCGAGGGCATCGGAGAGGGCCTTAACGGCCCGGCTCGCGGTTATGAAAAGGGGCACCCTCAGAGGCCTCCCGCGCATGGAGAGCAGCTCGGCCACCTCCTTGACCTCCGGCAGGGATGCGTGAGGGCAGCCTATGAGAATCATGTCCATCTCACTCCAGTCGTCGCTGAACGCCTCCCTCACCGCCTTCAGGTCGGAGTCCTCGACGGTTATCTCCTCCAGGTTATCGCCGATTGCACCCCTATACTCAGGGGTCTCCCCCTCAACGTGGTAGAGCGCTACCGAGCCGGTGGCGGCCATTGCGGCCCCCATCTCCTTCAGGGACTCTGCCCTCTCCGGCCTCAGGTTCTTGAAGTAGGGAACGTCGTTTCCAAGGCTCTTTCCGAGGTGGTAGCCAAGCGAGGCGTAGTCCACGAAGCTCTTAACTTCCGCCTCGACCTCCACCAAAACGGTAGCTTTTCTGTTCTCCTCAAGGTGTAGCCCGTAGTTGGGCGTCCTTCCGGCTATTGCCGCCGCGAGGCTTGATGGTCCCCCCTCCCTGTTCGTCCGTGCCCCGATTATCGAGTTGGCGAAGATCACCGCGGAGCTCTCGCTCCAGGCTATATGGTCGCCGAACTTGGGGAGGTTTGCACCGTAGTAGGGTGTGCAGGTTGAGGTCACCTCTATTCCCATCTCCCTGTAGAGTTCGAGAACCTCTCGCTGCTTCTCCATGAAGGCCTCGTCACCGATCCCGGCCGGGTTGAGGGTCGTGTAGACCGAGACCTTGGCGCCTGCCTCCACAAAGTCCCTGAGGAACTCAACCCCAGCATCGCCTATGTTTTTGTAGGACACCCCGGCTACCTGGGCGCTCTTTATGGGGATGAGGCGGTCGGCCCCGTAGATGTCGCCGAGGGCTACGAGTATCTCCATCGCCTTCTGAAGGGCGTATCCATACTCCCCCGCTAAGGCCAGCTCCTCCTCCCGGGTCAGGTACATTCACTTCACCGTTTACCCTTTGACCGAGGGGTTATAAAACCGCTCCCGCAAACTTTATAAACTCTCGCCCTCTCAGTAGAGAACGGGTCAGACAGCGGGGTGGGGCAGCTAGGAGTGCCCGCCGGGCTCATAACCCGGAGGTCGGAGGTTCAAATCCTCCCCCCGCTACCACTTCTCCCGATGTTCATCCCAGAACTTTCGCCATCGCGTTTCGGGTCACGATTCCACGCTTTCTTTGGGCTCATTTCCCTTGAGAGCCTCGCCGTTTGGAGGGGTTAAGGGTGAATAAGGAAAGCTTTGGATCACTTCTTCCCCATTCCGAGCCACGCCCCCAGTCCGACCTGCCGCGTCTTCTGGTAGCGTAGGTCCTCCCCTTTGTAGCCAAAAGCCTTTAGAATCCTCTCCACCGCTGGCAGAACCTGGTTTTCGATGTAATAGTCTGCATCGTACTTGTGTTTTGTCGGGTCGAACTCGTCCGCCGGAATCGCCCTGTCCCCTATCCTGCCTGAGCCTTTGAGAACGATGTAGCTGATGACCGTCCCGGGCCGGATTTTAATCCCCTTTGCAGCCAAGCGCTTCGCTATCGCCACGTGCGGGCCGGTGGCCTTGTAGTCCTTTAGATCACGGGTTATCTGCTCGTGGATAACCAGTTTTTCGGGCGGAACCTCGTACTTGCTCAGCTTTTCCGTCACCTCTTTGACAATCCTTACAGCTTCCTTAACGTCACCGTGCTTGAGTATAGCCTCAAGAACCCTCGCCTGCGTCTCCTTTGCTATCTCGCTCCAGTCGCGCCGGACTATCTCAAGTCCGCGCGTCGTTATCTTGCCCTCTTCGTCTATGACCGCGTACTTCTTCTTCGTCACAAAGAAGCCGCGCCTGTAGAACCCCTCGTACTCAAGCTCCAGAAGGCCAGGCAGTCTGGGGTTGATGTAATCGAGGAACTCCTTAGCCTTCTTTTTGACGGTTTCGGTGTCTGCTCCAGGTATTGTCGCGAAAAAGCCGTCGGTATTGTGAACGAGTATTCCGTTGGCAAAGAACCTGTGGGTTTCTTCAACCTCAATGTCGTAGACGTAGCCGTTGTAGGAGATTTCTTCAATCCTCGATGGATTTCTGAACCTGACTTCCTGCAAATCGCGGGATGCAATGGTTATCAGTTTCATGTCTGGAGTTTTGAGGATATCAACGGGTTTTATCTCCAAGTATTCTCCATTTAGGTAGCCGATGAGCGAGTGATCCTCCGTAACATCCAGATACCAGCTGTTGGTCAGCCAGACGCGGTAAATTTTTTTGTCGGTCCTGTGCCTCATGACGTACGGAACCTTCCTCCACACGAGCCTGCCTCTGTTGTCCAGCGTTAGTGCCTCAACGCCTTCAAGGATGCAGTACTCCTTCCCACCAATCCTGTAATCAACACGCTGGAAGAGTTTCTCGATTAGAATGAGCTCAATCCTGCCGTTTCTCTTTATGATAATCTCCGTATCACCAGTAACACTATCAGCATAGAGCACCTTAAAGCCGAATTTCTCCTCTATTTCCCGCATTGTCATCTCAATGTACTGCCTGCCCCAAGCTGTCACGCTCTCGGCACACTCTTTACAGTACCAACGTGCTTTCGCATAACCATAGTAACCATAATATGAGTTGGCCAGGATCTTGATGGCGCGCTGCCTGTAATCGAGGAGCTTCCTCTCGATTGGGTCGATGGTGGCCTTCATGCGCTTCTTTATCTTCTGCCTCTCCTCCAAAAGGTCTCCGAGGAGGCTCGGAATGAAGCCTGGGAAGTCCTTGCAGAACTTATGGCCGACCTCAGGGGCGGTATCGTACTCCTTGCAATCTTCCCTGTTGAGCGTGTCTGGTGAGATATTATGTGTTATAATTATGGAAGGATATAACGATTTGTAATCTAAATAAGCTATGTTCTCCCACAGCCCCCTCTCCGGTTCCTTGACGTAGGCCCCCGTGTAGCTCTCCCTCCTCCTTTCAAGCTCCCTTGCGCTCGGCTTGTTCGGGGCGAGCTCGTTCCTCTCGTAGGCTTTCCTCAGCAGGAACCACTCGACGAGGTTGCCGGTGCTCGAGCGCGAGACGTCCCAGAGGCTCTGGCCGATTAAACGGGAGAGCTGGGCCTCCATTGGGAAGAACTCCCTTCCTAACTCAAAGGTAACCTTCGCATCCTCCATAGAGTAGTGGGCGACCCTTTCTAAGCCCTCTCCCGTTTCCCAGGCCTGCGCTATCTCCTCCGCGTATACCTTCTCCTTCGGCTTTCCGAAGATGGCCTCGTAGACGGCCTCAAGGGTGTAGGTCGGCAGGTTGACGGTGCGCCTTATGACTGGATAGAGGTCGAAGTGGAGCCTTCCCTTAACTTCAACGGCAAAGCGGTCGCCCATTCTCTGTATCTTCGGCTCACTCCCGTCCCTTCCGAGGATGAACTTGACGCCGAGCTTCTCCGAGCGCTTCTTGAGGTAGGCGAAGTCGAAGTTGTCGCCGTTGTAGGTTATGAGCACATCGGGATCCTTCTCCTTCACGACCCTCAGAAAGCGCTTTATCATGTCCTTCTCGGTGGAGACGACATCGACGTACGGCAGGTCGATCTTCTTCCAGGTTATTACGCGCGCTCCCCCCTCGTCGGCGTAGCTTATCATGAGAACCGGCCCCTCGGCGAACTCCTCGCCCTCGTGGTAGAGGGTCTCTATGTCGAAGGCGAGCATCTTGAGTTTCTCCTCGCCCTCCATCGGGATTAAGCCTTTGTCTATGAGATAGCGCTTCGCGAAGGGTATGTCGTACTCGTAGATCTCCACAACGTCTGGATGCTTCCTTATCCTGTCCCTTATCGCCGGGACGTCCTGGGGGTGGGTGAAGTAGAGCTTCCAGACCTCTATCGGCCTGCCGAGGAACTTCTTCTCCACCTTCTCGGCCCTGACGACCCTAACGGTAGTGCCGTGCCTCTCGGCCGTGATTTTCTTGACGTTCTCGATCGCGGAATCGTCCCTCAGGAGGGCGTAGATGTAGGGCTCGAAGTTTCTGTCGTAGTCTATCTTGAACTCGCCCTTCTCCTTCTTGAAAATCCTAATGACGGGCCTTCCGTTCTCGGTTATGTAGTCTGTATCGAGGATCATGAGGAACACCAAGAGAAGTTTAAGACTGCATCCTAATAAACCTCACGAGGACACTCAGACTCACTTCAAGACGTTGGCGAAGAACGAGAGGATTTTGGCTGTTTCTTAAGCTCGCCCTTTATCTTAAGGTACTCCTCCTTTGTGAGTGGAAAGTCTTTAGCGGACTGCAGGAAGGAATTGACGAGCTTGACCTGTTGTCTAAACACCCTATCCGGATTCTCCTTCAGCTTTTTCACGTAGAGCCGTATAAAGGCCAGTCTCTCATCCATGTCACGTTTAGAACGGGATTTCAACCCCGAGCTTTTTCGCGTAGTCATTCAGAGCCCCCCAGTCCAGGTAGTCCTTGAACATTTCATACAAGAAAAAGGCATCTTCAATGTCCTTATCACTTCCGAGGTAAAGTTTGTAGGCGATTTGAAGCTCTATAGGAGAAACATAGAGGGTCTCGTCGTTCAGCCTTATAGTGATTCTCTTTCTTAGAGCCTCTTTGTGAAAACTATCCTTTGGAAACTTGATTTCCGCATTGGGTATTATCTCTCCCTTTCTGACCATCCTGATTCCCATCTTCTCTTCAAGCATTTCGTAGAGTCCTCCGCAGTCCTCCGGATTTAAAAACTCAAAACCTGCGTTCAGGGCTTCCCTACACATGGCTATGAATCTCTCTTTGGATACTTTCTCCATTACAAAATCTATATCCTCCGTACCCCTCGAACGGCCGAAGAGTATGGTTACGTAGCCGCTGACTATCACGTAGTTGGCATACCTCTCTATGAGGTGCACAACGTCAAGAACAAACTTGTCTAAGTTGCTGAGCTCCCGTGAAATTCTTATTTCCTCCCTTCCCACTTCAATTCCCATTGGCACCACTTTAAGTCCATTCTCACACTGATATTTATCGCTTTTGCAGGCGGGATTTCAGATGCATCATCTTTTTAAACCTCCCATCGAAGTCCCGCCCATGGAGCTGTTTTACCGCGTGAGCTTTCAGGAAGTAGTTGTGGACGCTTTAACCCTCGTTGAGGAGCGCGAGCTGTCGTCGAAGCACGCCCTCGAGAGGGTCTTTAAGCGAGTGGCGGGAAGGGACCGCGAGAAGGCGCGCGGCTTAGCTCACGCCTACGTCTTCGAGATTGAGAAATGGCGCGCTAAAATAGATTTCATAATCAACTCCGTTCTCAAAGGTTCAACCGTTGAAGATTTGGATCTCTACTTAGCGAACCTCCTCCGTATAGGGACGTTTGAAATCCACTTCCGAAAGGTCCCGCCGGCAATAGCTACCGACTCGATAATCCGCGTCGTCAAGGAGCGCTTTGATTTCTCCCGCGCCAAATTCATCAACGCACTCATGCACTCCATCGAAAAGTTCAACGTCGAGAAGGCTCTGAAGAGGCTTAAGGAACGGGACAGAATTGAGTGGTTGAGCGTCCGCTTCTCTCACCCGCGCTGGTACGTGGAGTACGCCATTGACATGTTCGGCTACGACGAGGCCGTTCGCTTGCTCCTCAGCAACAACAGGCCGCAGAGGTACTATGTCAGGGCCAACACGCTGAAGACGGACGTGGACTCGCTGAGGGACTACCTTGAGGAGAAGGGTGTTAGAACGACTTTGACTCCGGTTCCAGATGTTCTGAAGGTCCTCGAGTACAAAACGCCGGTCACAAGGCTCGACTGGTATAAACAGGGGAAGTTCGTGATTCAGGATTTAGCTTCAGCTTACGTCGCACACGTTCTGAATCCGGAGCCGGGCGAGAGGGTTCTCGATTTGGCAGCGGCCCCCGGGAGCAAAACCTTCCACGCGGCGGCGCTGATGGAGAATAAGGGGGAGGTAGTAGCGGTGGACTACTCCCACGACCGCCTGATGAGAATGAGGGAGAAGATGAAGCTTTTAGGGATTAAAAACGTTAAACTGGTCCACGCGGACGGTCAGAACTTCAGGGGCAAAGGTAAGTTCGACAAGATAATCCTCGACGCGCCGTGTTCAAGCTCCGGAACCTACCGGCAGTTCCCGGA
>NZ_JALXBJ010000021.1:60814-77814 GCF_026991495.1 Thermococcus sp.
CGTTCAGAGAAACATGCTCCGCAATGCTTACGAGAACCTCCGCGACGGCGGCGAGATGACCTACTCGACCTGCTCGATTAGAATCGATGAAGATGAAGAAAACGTGCTCTTCGCCGTTGAAAAGGTCGGCCTTGAGCTTATCCCCTATGACTTCAGCTGGGGCGATAGGGGATTCCTTGAGATTGGGGACAGGGTTTTCAGGGCGTGGACGCACAAGCACGACTGCAACAGCTTCTTCATAGCGAAGTTGGAAAGGGGATAAATCATTGTGTCTTTGTTATTCCCTAAATAGGACATATTGTTCTTATTTCTATGATATAAACTACATTTACGATAGTAAGACTTTTAAAGAAATAATCCTACAGTGTAGTCGGTGGTTCCTGTGACTATGGATGGTAGGATAGGAAACATACTTAAAGTATTGACCATAGGACTACTTGGCATGTATATATTGCTCCAGGGCACTTTGGGGTTAGCATACGGGGGGACTGGTCTTAGTAGTACATCCCCAATGTTATTGGGTCAGGAGTATCAGAATGCAGGTAATTTCAATGTCGATTTGCATTATGGGCCAGGTTTTGCGTATGGGGGCGTTCCTTACCTGAGCACACATAGGAGCAACCTAATAGACATCTACCTCTCTGCCCCGAAGATCATCAATAGCTGGTGGCCCGACTATAAGCCCATAGAGTATCAAGTTATGATGTGGTACAGCAATGCGATCCATTCATCCAATGCACCACCTTATAACCTCATTGGAATATCAGATACAGCTCCAAGGGGACCCGTGAAGAGCGGCGGGTACATAACATATGGGGCATCGTATGAGCTCTCTCTTGAAGCTTCTGTGGGAGTAAGCAAACTTCTCGAACTTGGAGCAGGAAGGACATTTGGACTAAGCTGGTCCAGCACCGTGCCAGCAGGATGTAAAATCAATATTGATAGGGACAAGGAGGGATATACCTACACCGCTAAGCAGGTTAGAGAGGATGTTCAGAAAAAAGTTTGTGAGGCTGATGATATCTGCATAGTCTTGGGAGGTGGTAACAATTGGTTGCTTAGATACGCAGGGAAAGTAGTGGTCAAGAAAGATACAGCCTTCCCTACAACCTTAAGGTTTGCAATCTCTACAAGAACTCAAAAAAGCGAAGCAGATTATATCGATAACACACTCAGAGATCGTCCTATTATAATTCTCTTTACTGTAGCAAAATACAAATCCACACATACATGGATCACCTGGGATGACTTTAAAGTTAGGGGAATAACATTCATACTCGGAGACAACAGCGAAGCCGGAGGTGACGATGGTTATCTCTGGTATTATAGGATTGATAATCTAATTACTTTTCCCTAAAAGCTCGGAGGTGCCATGATGAAGTTCAAACCAATGATAAGGCACTACTCAAGGGTCTTCCTCTCCTTTCTCCTTCTCGTTTTCCTCGTTGCTGTAATCCCCGCAACGGCGAGCGCCGTGGTAAACCAGGCGACCGAGATGAGGCTCGGCGAGTTCTCGGGGGAATACTTCTCATTCTGGTTTGTGCCGAGGGACTATGGCCGAGCCGGTATCACCTACCTGAAGAACGGGGAAGATCTTACCGGGGCAGAACCCCCTCGTTCCGCGAAATGGCAGGGCGGCTTCTCCGTAAACGACATTCGGAGCATGCTTGCTAACGCGGGGATAAGGGCCACAGAGGTTTACCTCCCGCTTTACATTTCGGATGAGAAGTCCAATGCTCAAAACTGGGTGATCTTAGCACCCATTATAGGAGGAAAGGGAGGGGCTGACTGCTACGTTTCCAGCGAAAAGGCCGCGGAGGAAGACAAAGGGGTCAAGATAAAGTATTATTACACCCACTTTGTTAACAACTTCCAAGGTTATGAGGGCTTTACCACCATAAAGGTCGGCACCGTCCAGGTGCTCTCGGGAAACGACGAGAAGAGCAAGGTTCTCAGGGCAGTTCTAAAGAGCTGGGAAAGGTATGGCTATAAAGCCTGTATAGCCTCCCCGGAGTTTGCGAGGAAGTTGCTCAAGCCCTATGGCGTTGGAGACGACTTGGGAGAACTCTCCATCGGAAGCCAGGGGATAATAGTTATAACAGATGGAAGCCAGAGCATAGGGAAGATCTACCAAGCCCTATCCCGGGAAGCCGCTAAGTACAACCTCTCCGTCGTCATGAACGTTCTGACCCCTCGCTGGGTTTCAGCAGTAGAATCGACCAATAAGAGCCTATGGGACTACCTGTGGGGTTATGTGGCCCTCTTCCTCCCGGTTTTACCTGCTATGCTGGTCATAATGGGCAGGGAAAAGGAGGGCGAGAGGAGGATGAGGTATCTGATCTCGACCAGCGGGGGCAGGGAGATCGTTCTGGATTTGATCACCGCGGGAACCGTTCTCTTTGCGCTCGGGGTTTCGGCGGTATTTCTCGGCAGAAAAGCGGCCTTCCTCTCGGCAGTGATGCTCTTGCTCGTTTACGTCCTGAGGAACTTCGTGGCCGGAAGGGAGTTCGGGAGAAAGCTTGGCTTAACGCTCCTCTCTTTAATCCTCTTGGGCTTCCTTGGGGTCCTCCTTCACTACAGCGTTCACCTGAGGATTCTCGCCTCGGGCATCTTGGGTCTTCTCCTCTCCTGGGGAGGGTCCGACATCTCCCTGCTCTTCAGTCTGGTCTCCTTCAGGTACCTCCCGGGGGTTTTGATATCACTCGGGGTCGTCTCCCTGTTCCTGCTCCTGCTGGGTCGTGGACGGCCTCACCACAGGGCTGCCGCGAGGCTGCTCTCCCCGGGGATGCTCTCCCTCGGAGTCCTCTTCCTCTACACCTCCCTGCTGTTTTCAGCTCCTTTGGTTTCGCTTGCCTCAGTAAGCGATGTGTACGGCGGCGGTGCAACCGGAGTGGTCAGCTTTGGAGACTCAAACAACCTCCTCAAGGCGTATAACTTGACCCATGAGCTGATTTCCGGGAGGGGCGTAATGTATGCAACCCTCTGGAGCGTGGGGTCTATCGGCGAGGGAAATGGGATGACCTACTCAACCCACGGCAGGATTTTATGCTACGATGGGGACTTCCTGAAGTTCCTGAAGAGAGCCGGCGGGATGAGCACGACGGCGCGGCTGCTCTACTCCAAGCTCTCCTCCCTCCCGGATGGGGTCATCGTCCCCCAGTATTCCCTTGAAAAACTCAAAAGGTATGAAGCAGTGCAGGTTTCGGGGAACTCCCTCACTATCTCGGTGATAGACGATTCCTGGAACATCCACAGGCTTTCTGCCCCCTATGAAACTGTTGAAATGCTTCCTGGGGGTGTTGAGTCTCCAATTATCTCTTGCGAAGTTGCAAGAAAAAACGGCCTCACACCCCTGCCAAAGTACCTCCTGATCTACGGGGACTCCAAGACAACGGGTGAGGCAATGAGGGAGATAAACGGGACGGTAGTCCCAAAATATCCCAAGGCGTTTAGCGACCTGTGGTCTTTAGGAGACATCTCCTCCCACGTTCAGTCCCAGTTTGAAGACCCCAAGGGGTTCATCCCCCTGCTTCTCTCCGGGTTCCTGATGGCTGCAGCGGGAGTTGTCATCGGGGTCAGGGACGGGAGGAGGCTCTCTGAGCTCGTGGAGCTCATGAAGGTCAACGGGAAGGAGCCGCTGTCCATTAGGGGTTTCATCCTTCTGCCCCTGCTTGTCCTGGCCTTTGTCCCGGTTTTGATGCTCAGGGACGGGTATTCCTTCGCCTCAATGGGCTTTGTGGGGAAGGGGCTTGCGCTGATCAGCGCCTCACCCCTGCTCGGCCTCTTCGCGGGCCTCGTCCTCTATTTTGCCTCAATATTGGGAGAGATGAGGGAGGTGTGAAAATTGTCTGGAGGATGGCACATAACATGTGAAGGTTTAACGGTCAGGTATAAGACCGGCGAGAGCTGGACTACCGCACTGAAGGATTTTGAGGGGTTCTTTGCTCCCGGAGAGATCACCGTTGTGTTCGGTCCGAGCGGTTCCGGAAAGACGACCCTGTTAAAGGCCATTGGAACGCTCCTCAGGCCGACAGGCGGCACGGTAAGATACGGGGAAAGGAACCCCTACGAACTGCCCAGGAAGGAGCTCCTCAATCTGAGGAGGGAAGTAGGAATATCCTTCCAGCAGCCGGTCTTCGTTTCCCAGCTTACCCTCTGGGAGAACATTGAACTCGTCCTCAATTCCTCAGACCGGCTTGACGGTGCCCACAAAGAGCTTGCGGCTTCTTTAGCAGAGAAGTTAGGGATCAAGGGGCTGCTCCGGAAGAGGCCATCGGAAGTTAGCGGGGGCGAGCTGAGGAGGGCGTCTGTAGTAATGGCCCTCGCCAAGGATCCCGCGGTGGTTATCCTGGACGAGCCGACGGCCTACTTGGACGAGGAGTCCTCGAAAGCGGTCGTAGATATCCTCAAGGAGCTCAAAGAAGGAGGAAAGACCGTGGTGGTGGCCACGCACGATCCTGGACTGATCGAGATAGCGAGGGTCACGTATAAGCTCAGGTACGGGAAGGTGGTCGGGAATGCGCTCTCAAAGGAAACATCCTGAGGGGCCCTGGTTAGCGGCATCAGCAAAGTATTTATACTGCCCCTATCGTATCACCCATAGTGATAACATCGGTGGTGAGGGACATGGTGAACTTCATCTTCGGGATACACAACCATCAGCCCCTCGGGAACTTCGGGTGGGTCATGGAGAGCGCTTACGAGAGGTCTTACAGGCCCTTCATGGAGACCCTTGAGGATTACCCCAACATGAAGGTTGCAGTTCACTACTCCGGCCCGCTCCTTGAGTGGATAGCCGGTAACAGAGCGGAGCACCTCGATCTGCTCCGCTCCCTTGTTAAAAAAGGCCAGTTGGAGATAGTGGTCGCGGGCTTCTACGAGCCGGTTTTGGCTTCAATCCCCAAGGAGGACAGGCTGGAGCAGATCAGGCTCCTCAAGGACTTCGCCAGGAAGCTCGGCTATGAAGCGAGGGGTGTCTGGCTCACCGAGCGTGTCTGGCAGCCGGAGCTGGTGAAGAGCCTCCGCGAGGTGGGTATAGAGTACGTCATAGTTGACGACTACCACTTCATGAGCGCCGGCCTCGCCAAGGAGGAGCTCTTCTGGCCTTACTACACCGAGGACGGGGGAAAGGCAATCACCGTCTTCCCGATAGACGAGAAGCTCCGCTATCTGATCCCCTTCCGTCCGGTCGGGAAGACGATAGCTTACCTTCACTCCCTCGACGACGGCGACGAGAGCAAGGTCGCGGTCTTCCACGACGACGGCGAGAAGTTCGGCGTCTGGCCCGGAACCCACGAGTGGGTCTATGAAAAGGGCTGGCTCAGGGAGTTCTTTGAGAGGGTTTCAAGCGACGAGAGGATTAATCTGATGCTCTACTCCGAGTATCTCTCCCGCTTTAAACCGAGGGGCCTCGTCTACCTCCCGATAGCTTCCTACTTTGAGATGAGTGAGTGGTCTCTGCCGGCGAGGCAGGCAAAGCTCTTCGTAGAGTTCGTCGAGGGGCTCAAGGAGGAGGGGAAGTTCGAGAGGTACCGCGTCTTCGTGCGCGGCGGCATCTGGAAGAACTTCTTCTTCAAGTACCCTGAGAGCAACTACATGCACAAGCGCATGCTGATGGTGAGCGAACTGGTCAGGGATAAGCCGGAGGCGAGGAAGTTCATATTCAAGGCCCAGTGCAACGACGCCTACTGGCACGGCGTCTTCGGTGGCGTCTACCTCCCCCACCTGAGGAGGGCCGTTTGGGAGAACATAATAAAGGCGAACAGCTTCGTTTCCACTGGAAGCTTCGTCAGGGACATAGACTTCGACGGAAGGGAGGAGGCCTTTCTGGAGAACGAGGCCTTTTACGCGGTCTTCAAGCCCGCCTACGGCGGTGCCCTCTTCGAATTCTCCTCCAAGGTGAAAGCCGTCAACTACAACGACGTGCTCGCGAGACGCTGGGAGCACTACCACGAGGTTCCAGAGTCCGCGACACCTGAGGAGGAGAGCAAAGACGGTGTTGCAAGCATACACGAGCTCGGGAAGCGGATCCCGGAGGAGATAAGGCGTGAGTTAGCTTACGACAGCCATCTAAGGGCGATCCTCCAAGATCACTTCATAAAGCCGGAGACGACCCTTGACGAGTACAGGCTGAGCCGCTATATGGAGCTTGGAGACTTCCTAACGGCCCCCTATGACTTCAGCCTCTTCGACGGCGGCATCTCACTTGAGAGGGATGGGAGTGTCTCGGGAAGGCCGGCCAAAGTGGAGAAGACCTTCCACCTCACAGAGGACGGTTTTGCAGTTGACTACACTGTGAGGAGCGAAGCAAAGGCCCTCTTCGGCGTCGAACTCAACTTAGCCGTTCACAGCGTCATGGAGGAGCCGGAGGAGTTCGAGGGGGAGAGCTTTGAAATCAACGACCCATACGGCATGGGCAAAGCAAGAATAGAGCTCGATAGAAAAGTGAGGGTCTGGAAGTACCCGGTAAAAACCCTCAGCCAGAGCGAGAGCGGGTGGGACTTCATCCAGCAGGGGGTCAGCTATACAATCCTCTTCCCTTTAGAGGGAGGGCTCCGCTTCAGGCTCCGCTTTAGGGAGCTTTAGTCTTTTTCGCATTCACACCCTTATCAGGACGCCCTCCAGATCCCTGTTCACGGACTTGACGATGTGGAACTCGGTCATGCGCCCCTTCTTCTCCGTCTTGATGACGGTCGTTGCTATGTCCTCTAACATGTTTATGAGGAACTCCCTCTCCTTGGGAAGTACGCCCCTCTTCACGAGGTATATCCCGAGTCTGTTCGGCCTCCCGACGTAGCCCGCTAAGTGGCTGACTATGACCTGAACTCCCCCGATGTTGATGTCTGAAACCGCGAAGAGCCTCTCAATGCCGACCGCGACGGCCAGGACTCTCCTGCTTGAGTCCGCTATTATCGGTTCGTAGGCCTCCTTGAACTTCTTTGAGAGTATCATGGGCTCAGATATCTCCTCTATATGGGCGATGATCCTCCCGAACTTCTTCGAGCCCCCTATCTTTATGACCTCTATCCCGGACAGCTTCCCCGGGTCCAGGCCCATGAGCTTCATCTTGGAGAGCATCGTCTCATAAGAGTCGAGCACGTCCGCTATGATCACCCTGAACCCCTTCTCGGCGGCCCACTCGATTATCTGGTAGAGCCCAAAGGCTAAGTTGCCCTCCCCGATCCTCTCAAAGAGCACTGTTTCTCCGGGCTGTATTGACTCCCAGAGCTCGACCATAACGGCATCTCTAAGCCCCATCCTATCACCTCCTTGGTTCCTGTCTTGTGTTTATGGTTTAAATCACTTTTCTCGGGGAACCAGGAAATTTGAGAACGGGGCAGTTTTAGGCTGGTTTATCCCTATTCCTCTGGGCCTTGACCTTTAACGTTTAACCTCATCTGTGTCCCACCGTTTCGGAAAGTATAAACCCGGAGGGAGGACCATCAAATCATTGGCGCTTTACCCTGAAGTCTATCGGCTCCTTAAGCCCCCAGAACCTGCAAAAGGAGCAGACCTCGCCGCTTGCCGGCATGCCGCAGACTTTGCACTCCCTCAGCTCCGCTTCCTTCAGTTCCGCCTCGAAGAGGTGCCTCTTCCTCAGGTAGCCCTTGACGAAGTTGATCTTGGTTCCGGGCCTCTTCTCCTCCATCTGGTTCAGTATTTCCTTCCACTCAAGCGTCGTCGCACCCCTCGCGTACGGGCACTCCTCTATCTCATACTCTATGCCGCTGGCGAGGGCGTAGGCAACGACCTCCCTCTCAGTGACCTCGTAGAGGGGCTTGACCTTCTTCACAAGTTTTCCGTTGAATCCGGCTGGAGTCACGGGCCCCTGCTTGGCGAGATACTGGGTGTTCCAGTTCATGATGTTGTTGAAGATGAAGCTCGCCTCGTCGTCGAGGTTGTGACCGGTGGCGACGGCATCGAAGCCGTTGTCGTAGGCGAACTTGTTGAAGATGTAGCGCTTGGTCAAGCCGCAGTAGGAGCACGTCGGTCGTCTCGTTTTGACCTCGCCTATTCCGTGGCCCAGAAGCTCCTTCACGCGGACGACGTGGAGGGGCGCTCCAATCTTCTCGCACTGCCTCCTTGCGTAGCGCTCGCCCTTCTCGCTGTAATCTCCTATGCCGAGGTTTATGTGGAGGCACTCGACCTTGTAGCCGAGCTTCTTGAGGATGTAAGCGGCGACGGCGGAGTCCTTTCCCCCGCTGACGGCAACCAAGACCCTCTCGTCCGGTTTCAGCATTTTGTATCTCTCCATCGTCCGCCTGACCTTTCTCTCGAAGTACTCTTTGAAGTGCTCCTCACAGAGGTACATCCTCGGATAGTGAAGCTTGATAAAGGCTGGCCTGTCGCAGAACTTGCACTTAGCCGGCATTTTCTCACCCACCCTGGATCCTTCAGGCAGGTTAAAAAGAATTCCACCAGAAGCTTTTTTAAAGCCCCCTCCAAAAGCCTCCGGTGGAATGGATGGGCGCACTCTCATCCCTCGCCTGGGCGCTCTGGTACATACTCCCGGCCTATTTCGCCAACGGCTCCCCCGTGCTCTTCGGCGGAGGTAGTCCCATAGACGGCGGGAGGCTGTGGAAGGACGGGAAAAGGCTCCTCGGTGATGGAAAGACGTGGAGGGGTTTTTTCGGCGGCGTCGGCACCGGAACCTTGATAGGGCTCCTCCAGTATTTTTTCACCCCCTCCTTCTACGGTTCCATCGGATCGGCGCTCATTTTGGCCTTCCTCCTGTCGTTTGGAGCCCTCTTTGGCGACCTTGTGGGGAGTTTCATAAAGAGGCGCCTCGACCTGCCGAGGGGCTACCCGGCGGTCGGCCTCGACCAGCTCGGCTTCCTGATAAGCGCCATGGTGTTTGCATATCCGGTTAAGACCATCTCCTCCGGCCAGATGCTCTTCCTCCTCGTCTTCACGCCTCTGCTCCACTGGGGAACCAACTACCTCGCCTACAGGATGGGATGGAAAAGCGTCCCCTGGTGACGATCATGTCCCCTCAACTTTTTAAATCCCCAGCTTTCACCATTTTCGATGGTCAGGGTTTACGTTGAGAGCTACGGCTGCACGAGGAACAGGGCCGACGGGGAGATAATGGAGGCCATCTTAGTTAGGGCCGGCTATGAGCTGGTCGACGGGCCGGAGGAGGCCGACTACGTCGTTGTAAACACCTGTGCGGTAAAGGACCCCACGGAGAGGAAGATGGCGCGCAGGATAAGGGAGCTCATAGACTCCGGGAAGAGGGTCATAGCTACCGGTTGCCTCGTCCACGTCAACCCCGACGCTATAGACCCCCGCGTTTCCGGAATGCTCGGCGTTAAGAGCATAGACCGGATTGCCGAAGCAATTGACGTCGCGGAGCGCGGTGGAAAGCTCGTCAGCGTCGAGGGCTGGCGCGAGAGGAACCCGGACAAGCTCGAACTCCCCCGCCTCTGGAAGTCCGGCGTCGTCTTCATAATTCCCATATCCGAAGGCTGTCTGAACGCCTGCACCTACTGCGCGACCCGCTTCGCGAGGGGGGTCTTGAAGAGCTATAAGCCTGAGCTCGTTATCAGGTGGGTTAAGGAGGCCTTAGCGAGGGGTTACAGGGAGATACAGCTGTCGAGCGAGGACACCGGCTGCTACGGCTTCGACATCGGGACGAATTTAGCTGAGCTCTTGGATGAGATAACGGCCATAGATGGCGACTTCAGGGTAAGGGTTGGCATGATGAACCCCAACCACGCGATAAAGATCCTCGACGGGCTTATAGAGGCCTACCGGAGCGAGAAGGTCTACAAATTCCTCCACCTGCCGGTCCAGAGCGGCGACGACAACGTCCTTAGGAGGATGGGCCGTAACTACACCGTCGAGGAGTTCGAGGAGATCGTTCGGGAGTTTAGGGGGAAGGTTCCGGGCTTAAACCTCAACACGGACGTAATAGTCGGCTTCCCGGGCGAGGACGAGGAGGCCTTTGAGAACACCGTCGAGCTTGTGAAGCGGATAAGGCCTGACAAGATAAACGTCTCCCGCTACAGCAAGAGGCCCGGCACGATAGCGGCAAAGTGGAAGCAGTTGCCCGGCTGGAAGGTTAAGGAGCGCTCAAGGCTCCTCCACCGCCTGAGGCTCAAGATAGCCTATGAGATAAACAGGTCATACTTAGGGAGGAGGGTTGAGGTTCTCATCCACGGGCCGGCTGGAAAGGGCGGGGTTGAGGGCAGGACTTTCAACTACAAGGAGATCATACTGGACTCCGGAAGGCCCGGCGAGATCGCGGCGGCGAGGGTGCACTGGGCCGGCTCCACCTACCTTAAGGGAAGCCTCGAAAGCCGGAGCTCCCCGGGGATGTGAGCCTTACAGCGGGCGGTCTTTTCTGTTGGTGCATATTCAGCGATTACCCTGTGTTTTTAGGAAATTGATATGGGGGTTTGTTTTTTCTCCAAAAGAATGGCCTAAAGGGCTGGATTCTCGTTAAGAAAGGCTTATATACCTGCAATCGAACAAAAAAGTTATGACAGCCCTGATGGGGTGAGCTCAATGCGAAGGAAGGCGAATCAGAAGAGGTTGATCCCGCTGCTTTTAGCGCTCGTGGCAACCATGGTCGGTGCAGCACTGGCAGTGCCGACGTTTAATCTCAACGTTCAGAACATTGGTGAGGGCGGTCCGCAGGCTATAAACGTTCCCGGAGGAGTTGCTAACGCAAACGTCAACTGGGTTCTTGACAACAACCCTGACTACGTGAAAGGGGTTAGCGTGTCATTCGATCAGGATCTTGCCTCTGGAACCACCATATACGCTAAAGTTTACGACTCAAGTGGAAATCTGATCGCCCAGGGTACCACAACACTCAGCTCAGCCCTTACCGCGGGTACGGCAGTTGAGATTGATCTCAATACCACTGTTGAGATTAAGAACATGTATCAAGTCGCCGTCGTCTTGGTGGGGTCGTGAGCTCGCCACAGTAACTCGGAGGCCCCCTTAGATGCCCTCCCGCTCCAAAATCCTTTCCTTCTTTTCGGCCTTTCTCGTTGCCTTCACCGTTTTAGTTGTCCTCCTCCACTTCGCCTTCGGCTTCCAGTACGTCGTCGTCCTCACCGACTCCATGAAGCCCCATCTAAATCCCGGCGACCTCGTCGTTGCTTACCCAGCGCACGACGTGAAGCCCGGCGACGTGATCCTCTACCGCCTCGACCTCGGTGGGAACCGCTACTACATAACCCACCGCGTAGTAGGGGTCGGGTACGACGGCTCAGGGAGGCTCTGCTACATAACCAAAGGCGACAACAGGGAGTTCAGAGACCCGTGGAAGGTCTACCCGGACCAGATCGTTGGGAAGGTTCTCCTCGTGGTTCCAGCGGTGGGGAGGCTCTTTGAATACGCCGGGGTTATAGTGCTCCTCATCTTCTTAGCCCTGATAGCCTCCATAGCCTACGAGATAGGTATCGTCCTAACGGAGGGGGGAGCCGAAGAAAAGAACCTGGAGAGGGCCAGAAAGACCGGGAGGATGTACTTGGTGAGGAGGGCCAGACGGCCCGGCAGGGGGCACTTTTAGGCCCATTCTTCCTCTGGTATTGCCTCTCTCTTCGCTGGTATTATGCAGAGGAACTCCAGCGTTTCTCCGGTTGCCCTGTACCCATGGGGCTCGTTGGGCGGAACATAGAGGAAGTCGCCAGCCTTGACGCGGTGCTCCTCCTTCCCGTTGGTTATTATTCCCTCCCCCTTTACGATGAATATCTCGTGCTCCCAGTCGTGCTGGTGCATGGGGATCTCGGAGCCCCTTTTCATGACGAAGTACCTCATTGCGTAGTTCTTGGCCCCGATTTTCGGGGAAACGAGCCAGCGGATCGTTACGCCCTCAAACCCCGTCTCCTTCTCGGGAACCTCTGTGTAGTGACCGACGAACATGGTACCACCGTTCAGGGTTGAACGTTGGGGTATATAAAGTTGCTTTCGCAGAAGTCTTTTTAACCCCGTTGCATCAAAGGGTTTTTGGTGATAGCATGAGAAGATACGCCCTCCTTTTGGTCGCCATCGTTATCCTCGGGGTTGTTGCGAGCGGCTGCCTTGGCGGGGGCACCTCAAAGACGCCCTCAAGCACCTCAAGCGGAAAGGTCCAGCCAACCACCTCCTCATCCCAAACCGCGTCCGGATCCAGTTCGACTTCCCTTACGTCAACTTCCCCCACGTCCTCGGCAACCTCAACCTCCACACCAACTTCCTCGGAGACAACGACCTCTGAGACGAGCTCAACCACGAGCTCCCCGGCTCCCCAGGCACCGATGATAAACTTCTCCGCCTACAGGAGCAGGGGCTCGGTGATAGGCTCCTGGAGGAAGCTCTTCAATGCGAGCAGGGTTTACACGGTTCCGGGTTACTGGGACCTGGTCAAGAACTACCTTCCCAACGCGAGCGTTGAGGACGTGGCGGTTTACAAGTGGGGGATAGCGGTTCTCCCGCCGGAGCTCGGCATTAAGCTCCTGAGCAGCGAGAGGGTGAGGATTGAGAGGGTTGACTACTTCGGCTACGTGCTCTACAGGAACGGCTACCACTTCGTCGGGCCCGACAAGGGCATTATAGCAGTTTTCAACAGCAAAGATGGGAAGAGACTGATAGTCACGGGAACGAGCAGGGCAGGCGTCGGACTCGCCCTCAGGGAGCTCGTCAGGATACACTCCCCCTCGGACGTCCCGTCGTTCTACGTCTATCGCTACGGCCAGTTCGAGGCCCTCGCCCTTAAGGAGATAGGCGACGTCAACTGGGACGGCATAGTTGAGAAGGACGAGTACGTAAGGGACTACCCCCTCTACTACGACGAGCCCTTCCAGTTCTACTGGAGGGTTGTCGGCGGGGAGAACGTGAGCGTGAGGGGGGCCTTCATAAGGCTCGTTAACGGGAGCACAGTCTACCTCCGCGCCCTCGGCTTCAGCGTGAACGTCTCGGTCAGGCCCTCGGGCAAGAACCTGACCTTCGTCATTGAGAACGTGAACCCGGCATACCTCGACTACCCCAAGTGCGCCTCCGTTAACGGAACGACGATAAGGATAACCTCCACCTCCGGTTTCATAATTAAGCCCCTCCCCGTTTCGAACTACACCGTAATAGCCTTCGGAGACCACAGACCGGCCCACAGAAACGATCCTGTTCCCGAGGTTTTCAGGAAGATAGTCAAAGAGGTGAACAACCGCTCGGCGGCCTTCGTAATCGACAACGGTGACCTCGTCTACTCCGGCAGGCTGGGGGAGTGGGTGGACCTCATGAGAGTCTGGCACTGGAACAAGCCGATTTTCGTCTCCCCCGGCAACCACGAGTACCAGGGCGAGGGGAGGAACATCTACCACTACCTCTTCGGCCCCGCTGAGGACTTCGCCTTCACCCTCGGGAGCTTCGGCTACGTCTTCCTCGACGACGTTGACAACGGCTACACCCTCGTTCCTGCCCAGTGGGCTTTCCTTGAGGAGTGGCTCAAAAAGGACAACGAAACCGGGAGGCGGACGGTTATCATAGCGCACGCACCGCCCTACGACCCGAGGCCCAACGGCCGCCACACGATGAACGAGGCTTCCGCCAAGAAGCTGCTCGCCCTCATGAGGGAGTACAACTCCTTCGGGATATTCAGCCACATCCACATGAACTGGTACGGAACATACGAAGGCGTTCAGATGATAATAACCGGCGGCGCAGGGGCGCCTCTCTACGTGACGGATCCGTCAAAGGGAGGCTTTTACGGATACGCCGTCCTCGGCATGGAGAAGGATGGGGAGATCAAGGTTTCCTTTGTGAGGGTCGGCTGAGGCCGGCCAAAAAGTTTTTATGTGGTTTTTTCCTTTCCCCTCCAGAAACCGGTTGAGTGCCTGTTCTAAAAAGAGGAGAGGGGTAAGAGCGATGCCAACGGTCAAAGTGGATCCAGAGGAAATAAAGAGGATCAAGAAGGAAATCGAGGCCCTTGAGAAGGAGAGGAATGAAATAAGGGCCAAGCTCGAGGAGCTCGAAAAAGAGCTCCAGGGCTGGATACAGAAGAGGGACGAGAAGAACAGGGAGGTTCAGCAGCTCCGCCAGAAGGGCAGGGAGTACAAGGCGAAGAGGGATGAAATCAACGAGCAGATTAAGGCGCTCAAAAAGAATCGTGAGGAGATTAACGCGAAGCTCGACCTTCTCTATCAGGAGATATTGGAGTACAGGACCAAGAGGGATGAGTACAACCAGCTCAGAAGGCTAAACATGCCCGCTAACAAGATCCAGGAGAAGATAGAGAAGCTTGAGTGGGAGCTCCAGACGAACCCCAAGATAACCCAGGAGAGGGAAAAGCAGATAGTAGACCAGATACAGGTTTTAGCGACAGAGCTTGAGATAATACAGCAGGCCGATCGCTTCCACAAGAAGCTGGTCGAGGCGAGGAAGAAGGTGGACCAGCTCAAAAAGGCGAGGAGGGCCATAAACCTTGAGATACAGAAGTTGGCGAACCAGAGCCAGCAGTTCCATGAGATGATGATAAAGTCCTTCAACCAGGCCGACGAGGTCAAGAAGGAGGCCGACCAGTACCACGCAAAGGTAATCGAGGTCCGCGACAAGGTCAGGGAAGTGAGGAGGCAGCTCCGCGACCTTGAGAAGAAGATCAGGGAGTACGATGAGAGACACAAGGAGCTCATCGCCTACCGCCTCGTCGCCAGGATGAGGGCCAGGAAGGACAGCAGCTTTGAGAAGGCCGTGGACGCCCTTGAGAAGTTCAAGAAGGGCGAGAAGCTGACGCTCGACGAGTTGCTCCTCCTCCAGAGGTACAACCTCGTGTGATGCCGATGGAGACGCTCAAGCACGACGGGCCCGGGAGGCTCGGCTTAGTCGAAGTTAGGAGTAGATCGTTCAGAACGCCGGCCTTAGCAGGGCTTGACTTCACGCTCTCCCCCTTCAACTCCTTCTTCCACCCAAATGAACCCGGCGACTACGACTTTACCCTGGCCCCCGCGATTCCCCTCGCCTTCCACACCCCGGGGGAGGTTGTAGAAAAGGCCCTCAAAAGGCTCTGGAGCGCAGATTACGATGGCTTTAACGCCTTCTATCTCCCTGCCCTGAGGAGAACTGAGTACTTAGGCGAGTTCTTCAGGATAATCGAGGAGAACGACTTCGATGCGGTCTACCTCGGCAACTCCAAAATCCTTGTCAGGGAGCACCGCTACTTTGTGAGAATCCTGAGGGAGCTCCGCGAGAGGTTCCCAAACCTCATGGTAATAGCCGACTTAGAGCCTTTTTTCTACCCGTTGGCGGTTTACCTCGGAGTTGACGCCTTCGACACGCGTTCGCTCAGGCTCTACGACTTAGAGGGGAAGGGCTTCACAGGCTTCAGTCCGCTCCTCTGGGGGAATAAAGCCAACTCATTGGACTTCGCGAGGGAAACGCTTTTTCTCGTCAGGAAGGCCATTGAGGAGGGGAAGCTCCGCTACTTAGCTGAGAACTACTTCCCGACCCAGTACCACGCCGGGATCCTGAGGATAGCCGACCTTGAGCATCCTGACTACCTCGAAAAGTACACACCGATCCAGAGGGAGACGGTCTACTTCATAAGCGACGCCTCGATCAGAAGGCCCGAGGTGAGGCGCTGGCACTTCCGCGTTGCAGAGCGCTTTGTGCCACCCAAAAACACCGAGCTGGCTCTGCTCTTACCTTGCTCCGCCAAAAAGCCCTATTCGTTCTCCCGCTCTCACACCCTCTACAGGAAAGCTATGAAAGAGGCCCTCGGATCCGGAATAGCTAAGGTTCACGAGCTGATCTTAACCTCACCCTTCGGCGTCGTTCCGCGCGAGTGGGAGTGGTTAGCTAAATACGACATAGTCGTTACCGGTCACTGGAGCGAGGAGGAGGTAAAGCCCGCCGCTGAACTGCTCGCCAAGAGCCTCGAAAAGTACCCGAAGAACGTGCCGGTTATAGCGCACCTCGACGAGGCCTACGTGGAGATAGCCAAGCTCGCCTCCGAAATAACCGGAAGGGAGATAATCTTCACCCGCGTCGAGAACGGGACAACAAGCAGGAAGAGCCTCGAATCGCTGAAGGAGACCCTAAAGGAGTTCGAGATTGAGGGAACGAAGGAGGACAGAAGCTACCGCTACTTCGAGGGCATAAGGAAGGTTTTTGACTTCTACTTCGGTGCCGGTGCGGGAGAGGTCGTCCTCCCGGACGGCGGAAAGGTGAGGGGAAGCAAGATGCTCCGCCTCTTCGTCGAGAACCAGCAGACAGGGACCTTCAAGGACGGGGTTATAAGCCTCACTCCCTTCGGAATGCAGAGAGTTTACGACGAGCTTAGGGCATACTGGGTCAGGATAGACTTCGACCTCCGCGGCGACGTATTTGCTGTGGGCGTGAACGAGGCCGATGAGAGAATCCGCCCGGACGACATAGTCGGCGTCGTGAGGGATGATAAGGTCGTGGGCGTCGGAAAGGCCGTTCTCGCTGGAGATGAGATGGTAAAGGCGAAGAAGGGCATCGCAGTTAAGGTGAGGAAGAGGGCATAATCTCTTCAATTCTTTTGATTGGGGAGTAGAAGCCCAGTTCAATCATCTTTTGCAACAGCTTATCTGCCTCGTCAAGCGTTAGCACGTTCTTTTTAACACCGAGAACCAAGAGACCTATCGTTCCTGACACCTTCACCCCGAGCAACCTGGCCTTTTTCCTCGCGTCGTAGTCGTCGCTGAGGAAAATTAATCCTCTGTTCCTTGCAACGGCTATGCAAGAGGCTTCACCTCTGCCCAAGCTTCGACTGAGTCGTTCGTACAGGTTTTTCTCTTCTTCGGTCAGTTCAGTCACCTCAAGTGGAATCTCGACTGGAGGGTACCTGCCTCTCCTTACACCAATTTTGAACTCTTCGATAACATGGGGAGTCGTCATGGCCTTCCTTCCACTATCTTCTCAAATCTGATAGAACATCGGCCCTATCGGGAACTCGTACGGGGATTCCTCTCTTCTTAAACTCCTTGATAAGCTCCTCCCTTGTTACACCAAGAACCTCGGCGGCTTTTCCAAGGTTTACGAGTCCATCAAGG
>NZ_JALXBJ010000022.1:0-23676 GCF_026991495.1 Thermococcus sp.
TCTTAGATGTCTTCACCTACACCGGCGGCGTGAATTGCGAAGCCGCCGGTGTAGGTGAAGACATCTAAGACGCGCATGCCTGGCCTGACGTACTTCTCCAAAGCTATTCTGTTCTCCCTCTGGTCGAGGAAGAAGCCGGTCTTCTGGCCGCGCATGTCGACGATGAACCTGGCTTTACCTTCCTCGATCACAGTCCTGTACTTTTCCTTGCCGAGGAGGACGCGCTCTATCTCGGGTAAACCCTCCCTCCTGCGCGACCTACCGGTGTTCTTCTCGAAGACGGTCTCGATTCCGGGTTCGACCTCCATCACCGCCTCCGCGAGGTCGAGCTTAAAGCGCTCCATGCCGACGCTCGAAATCTGGAGCGAGGCTATCTCGTTGAAGCGGTCCACTATCAGGCCGGGCAGGTAATCGGCCTCGCCGTACACCATGCGGTAGGCCTTATCGTACCCGAGAACCCTTTTCCTGTACTCATTGGCCCTCCTTATCCTCTCCCGGAACAGGGCCTTGTTCACCACCGTCTCGCGCCTCGTCGTTATGAGCCTGACCATGATGTTAGAATTTGGGTTGATGAAGCCCCTCCCGAGGAACTTCCCGCCCCTCGTGTAGACATCAACCACATCGCCCGGTCTCACGGAGCCCTCGACCCTCACAACGCCCTTTTTGAAGACTATCATCGCGCCCTTCCCTATGGCCTTCGCCGCCTGGCCATCAACGATTACCGCGGCCATACTCACCACCCCCCTGTGTTCGGCGATAGGTATTTAACCCTTCGCTTCCAAATAATAGCGGTGGTTTCTATGCACTTCGAGGTCGTAAAGGAGTTCTTGGAAGAGATAGGCGCGGACTGGATAGAGCTCGACGGCGAAATCCACCTCGACCCGGAGGTGTTCTACAGGGTTTGGAAGTACATAGGTCAGCCCGAGCTGAACACTTACGTGATCGAAGACGAGGTTGTCGAACCCGGTTCTTACGACCCCCCCGAGATGAAATACACGAACGTTAGGAAGATAAAGGTCAAGAAAGTCTACTTCGAGACCCTCGACGGGAAGAGGATCGTGACGAACTACCCGGAGTTTCAGAGGGTTCTCAAGAGGGAGGGCAGCTGATCAGCCGAGCAGGACGGGCACCGCGAGGACGCCCATCAAAACCAGCCGCCTCGTCCCGAAGATAAGGGGGAGAAACCCGAGGGCCGAGGCGGTGAGCATGACCCAAAGCCCCCTCAGCCCATCGAGCCACAGGGAGATGCCCCCTAAAAGCACGAGGATCGCTGCGTTTAGTTTGGCGGTTTCAATCTTTTCCACGCCCCTGATTACGACCTCGCCCACGACCGCGCCCGCGAGTAGAGCCAGGGTCCCTATGAGAACCGCCCCGATCATCATCACCTCAAGCCCAGGGGACGGGATGCCCGCCCTGGCGAGCGCAACGGCCACACCGTTCCTCGTTCTTCCGGTTGAGGCGTAGTTAACGATGCCGAAGAGGAAGTTGGCGGTGTTGGCGGAGTAGACTACCGCCAGGTACTCCCTCTCCCCCCTCGCGAGCGGCGATGCTAAGAGGGCGGCAAGGGAAGCTGTGAAAGCCGGTATTAGGGACGCCGCTGCCCCCGCCACGGTTCCGAGCACGATGGGAACTATTGGTACAGGGCAATTCGTAATGGCCTCCTTCCCCTGCCGTCTAATTTTGCCTCCCGATTGGAGGGCCACGATGAGGGTGGGGACTCCAAAGAGACCAGTGAAGAGATGGTAGAAGGGCTCGCTGAGTGTGGCAGCCCTCAGAACGGCCAGTCCAAGGGCCCCGGAGAGGAGGAAGAGAGCCAGGGCCCTCAGCCATCTTGCCCTCCCCTCGGAGAGCACTATAACGGCAGCAACAGCGATGACGAGGAGCCTGCCGTAGGATGGATTGTATCCAGATGCGACCCGGATGTAGAGGGGGGCGAGGGGCAGGGCGAAGAGGACGGCGAGGAAGCTCGACCATAGGGCTATGTGCAGAACCTCGCGCCCCCTCCCATGAACTACGAGCCTGTGCGCTGGCAGCAGGCCAACGGCGGTCTCCTCATCGGGGACCCCCAAGAAGGAAGCGGGCACTACATCGAGGAACGTGTGGGTGAGCCCCATTGCAAAGAGCAGCCAGAAGGATGAGCTCTCCATCGCTGCGAGGGTGTTCACGTGTATCCCCGGGGTTATCCCGGTGAAAGTGCCCAAGAGGATCCCAATCAGCATTTCGATGAACAGAGGTCATCACCCGAGGACGGTGTTATGGCTGGCTTCCCCCGATACGTTGAGACGAGGCCGTAGACCGTGAGCTCCTCGCCAGCTACAACCTCCTTTCCGGTTGACTTCGGGATCTTGAGGAGCAGCCAGCAAACCCCATTGCTCAGGTTGGCGAGCTGAAAGCCGCTCGAGTACCTTTTCACCCACTCCACCCTGCCCTCCACCCTCTCGACGCTTCCCGGCTTCGCCCCGCATATCCCGTTGGGGAGGCGCTCCCTCTCCTCCAGCACGGTGCAGTTAAGGCAGTATAGGTAGCCACCGGTGTCGAGGGCCAGGAACTTTACCCTATCCGCGGTTCTCGCATGAAAACCCCTCAGAAGCTTTTCTGTGCAGTCCAGCCTCAGCCCGGATTTCTTAACCTCGTAAACCCTGCAGGTTCCGCTGACGAGATCCCCCTTTCCGCTTCTTCCCAGCTCCTTGACGGGGGGAAGACCGATTGTCCTTACATCGTCCCGGGAGTAGACGTAGAGCCAGAGCTTGGTCGTCTCCCTGACTATCCCAGTCACCTCTACGACCCGGCCGGGCTTTGGATGAAGCCCGTAGGGCAGGCTCAGATAAAACTCGGTGCCGTTTGAGAAAAGCCTCGGAGGCGAACCCGGAAGGAGAACCCCCCTCACCCCGATGGGATGGCCGTCCTCTGGCTCAGCCGGAATGCCGGCGATCTCCCTGATTTCCGTGGGGAAGAGTTCCTTCCCGTAGAAGAGGCCTCTCACGTAGATGAGGAATCCTTTCCCCACTTTCAGGCTCTTCCCAAGGGGGATCCACCCATCTTCGGAGATCAGATATGGTCTCCCCCGTTTTTCCCAGTAGTAGCCCTTAACCCACTCGCCACCATCAAAGATAGCGGAACCCTCGACCGAATACTTTCCCCTGACCGAGAGCAGATCCCCGCTGGAAAAGAAGCTACCCCTGACGGTGTAGAGTTCCCCCTTCTTGAGCTCAGCCTTAACCAGCAGGGTGGACGAGCCGTTGAAGATAAGGGAGTAGGTTGGATAGGAGCGAACGCACACACCCGTGAAGGAGTCTCTCCCCCCTGGGTCGGAGCGGATGAGGAGGAGTGATGATGTTAGGACGATGAGAGCGAGCACAATGCCGAGTCGTTTACTGATAATCATGGTTAATGGTAAAAATCAAACTTTTAAAAATTTTTTGGTCAGCCCCTGAGAACTATGCCGGTCGGGGTTATCTCGTAGGGGAACCAGCTGAGGGAGTGAGCCGTCCTCCTCATCCCGTAGACGCGCAGGTACCTGCGGAGCGTCCGGCCCTCCTCGAACATCCTGAGCTCTATTATGCCGTCCACGATGGCCTTCACCATGTTCTCAACCTGGGCCCTCTCAATGCCAGTGTTTATCTCTATCGTCCAAACCTGCTTGTAGCGGTGGGCTATGTCCTTAAGCTCCTCAAGGAACTTGTAGATCTCAACGAGCTCGGCCTCGAAGAACAGGGGCGTTAAGGATGTTATTACCCCGATGAGCTGTCCGCTGTGACCGCCGGCGACAAGGCCCGCAGTTGTGTCCCTGATGAACCTGGCGATCTGGATGGGGTTTGAAGCGTCTATTATGACGTCCTCAGAAAAGGAGAACTTCGGCGCCCCCTTTATCCTGTGGGAGTACGCATCCACGAGGTAGAGGAACTCATCGAGTACGGGGGAGAAGTCCCAGCCAAAGCCCTTGGATATCTCAAGGAACTCCTTCTTGGGAAGGTCAACGAGTATCGCGAGACCGGGAAGCCCGCCCATCACAACCTGATTGTAGAGGAACTGGGTCTGGAGGATGGTCTTACCCGATTTGGGGTCCCCTATAACGAGAACAACGCTTCCAGCGGGGATCCCTCCCTGGATGAGGGCGTCAATTATCCCGGTTTGGACCCTCGGAACGTCCAAGATGACCACCGCTCAGTATATTTCTCCGCTCGGGTACACCACTATGCCGTTCTCCGTTATTTCAAAGGGATACTTCTTCATTGAATGCTTTGTTTCCCTCATCTTCCGTATTAGGAGGTACCGTTTGAGCTCAACGTCCTTTTCAACGAGATCGAGGAGGATAACCCCGCGGGCCACGAACTCCTCAACGCCGTACTTGCTTATCTTGCCCCCCTTTGGATCCTCGGACTCCGTGGTCAGGATTGAGGTAACACCCATCTCAAGGAGTATCGTGTTCAGCCTCAGGAGAACCTCCCTTATGTTCTGTTCCTCCTTTAGGCGAATGGCTATGGAGGGTATAGAATCGATTACAAGCCTCTTTGCGTTTATGCTCTTAACAACCCGGTAGACGTAGCGGAGGAACCCCTCAACGTTTAGGCCCTCCTCAAGGGCAAACCTCTCCTCCGAGGGGAGACCCACAACGGAGCTGACGCCGTCTATAATGGCTATCTTCCCCTGCTCCTCGTACTTCTTGAGATCCCATCCAAAGCTCAGCATTTCCCGCCTGAGATCCTGCGCTCGCTCCTCGAGGGTAACTATGACACCGGGCTCGTCGTAAAGCTCGGCCCCCTTATAAACGAACTGGACGGCAAAAGTCGTTTTTCCAGTCCCGGTGGGCCCAGTAACGAGGATCGTGGTGCCCTGTGGAAAACCCCCCTCTATTAGATCGTCAAAACCGGGGATGCCGGTCTTTACACGTGAGACTTCGTACTTGGCCATGATGACCACCTTTCACATCAGATTGTACTCTACCCGGCCGCTTTTTAATCACTATCTATCCTTTGGAAAACCTTAATATAAACTTTTCGTGGGGTCCAAAATTCAAAGGGTGCAGGTGAGGCCCTTTGGCCCAGATCATAGCCCAAATCTCAGCCCATCCATCTCCCAACCTAAGTACCGGGCGGTTCAGGTGGCTGGGGCTTTGACTCTATCTCCTCCCGCCCTCAACCCCTCGATGCTCCCTTTTCTTCTTTTTGACAATTTTAAAGGGAATGAACGCCGAACCTGCTCATTCTTCCATGCACAGCTATTAGAATGCCATCTAAGCAAGCCCCCGCGGGTTCGGATTGGGCTTTATCCATATTAACTCCGAGATCTTGGGAAGTTTTTTGGAACATGGATGAGCACACCTTTATCATTAATGAACTCAATCAGACGCCCATAGGTGGAGTGGGCCCTTAAAGTCGAGGAGTCGCCGATAAGAATCAGCTTCCTCTTGGCCCTCGTCAGGGAGACGTTTAGGCGCCTCAAATCCCTCAGGAAGCCGAGCTCACCCCTCTCGTTTGAGCGGACGAAGGAGAGGACGATGACCTCCTTCTCCCTCCCCTGGTAGCCGTCAACGGTTTTAACTTCAACCTCCTCCGGCAGGAGGAAGCTTATTAAATCCCTCTGGTCGTCGTAGGGGGTAATGACTCCAATCCATTCGGGCTTGACTCCAAGATTTAGGAGTCTCACCACGGTTTCGGCAACTATTCTCGCCTCAAAAGGGTTTTCTCTACTCTCGCTCCCGCGTCTCTGCCTCTCAAAGCGGTCTTCTCTCGTCGAGGTGTCTATGAAGACGAGGACGTTCTCCGGCTTAAGCACATCACTCCAGAGCCCTTTCGATGCTGGAACTTTGATCCCCAGATCTTCAAGCGTTATGCCCCTGACGCTCTCGTCTGCTACGACCTTTCCCTCGTAGAACTCTTTACTGGGGAACTCCATAAGGCGTTCGTTCATCCTGTACTGCACCGTCAGCATCTCCGACTTGTGGGGATAGCGCTCGATGAGTCCCTCGAAGAGCGTCCTGGAGAGCTCCATGGCCTTTTCGCTCAGTATCGTCGGCGGGAGCTGTTTGTGGTCTCCCGCTAAGACGAACCGCTTCGCGCGGTTTATCGGTATGAGGACGCTCGGGATTGTCGCCTGGGTCGCCTCGTCTATAATGGCCACATCGTAGGAGGCGTAATCAACGACTTCGAGGCCAGCCGATGCGTTGGTTGTTAGAACCACGTCGGCTTCCCTTATTATCCCCCTCGCTATCCTCTCCTCAAGCCTCCTCGCGTCCTCAAAGGTTTTGCCCACCTGCTCGTTGAGCTTTATCCACTCGGCCATCTCGCGGATCAGCCTGGCAGGCACTCCCCTTGTTCCTATTCCCTTCGAGGCCAGCCTGAGAATCTCGCGGTCGCTCAGTCCTCTCCTGTATTTTGGCGCGGGTTTAGTGAAGGTGTCGCGCTTCTCCTTCAGGTTCTGCCCTATAACGCGGAGCTCCCTCAGCTCGCCGTAGAGCTCGTGCTGGGTTATCAGATAAGCTAAGGTCGTTTCGTGCAGAGCCCTTGAGACCCTGCTCGGATGTCCCACGCGGACGACCTTAAGGCCCGAGCCGACGAGCCTCTCAACGAGGTTGTCAACTGCGACGTTGCTCTCAGCGGTTGCCAAAACCTTGTTGCCCCTCTCGACCTCCTGCCTTATCAGCTCTGCTAAAGTTCTCGTCTTTCCAGTTCCAAAGGGCCCGTGAATCAGGAAGAAGTCGGGACTGCCGAGGGCTTTCGCGATGGCCTTCCTCTGGCTCGCGTTTAAGCTTTTGTCAAAGGGCCTGAAGCCAACTTCTTCACCCTCTTCAGCTTTCCTAAGGCCGAGATAAAGCTCCAGCGCTTTCCTCCCGCTCTCTCGCAGGTTTTCGAGGTTCTCAATCCAGCGCTTGAAGGTTATGTCGTTGGCGTAGAGATCCAGGCGGACGCCCTTAAGGGCCCACTCTGGAACTGTTTCAAGGGCAACCGTGATGAAGCGCTTCCCCTTCTCGACGACAGTTCCCACAAGATCGCTCTTCAGGGGATCGCGTTTGCTGATTACAACAAGGTCGCCGACGCTTATCTCCGTCTTGATTTCCCTATCGCGTCCGTATCTCACCAAGAAGTAGCCAAGCTCCTCACCTATTATCTTCCCGTTGAGGTTGAGAACCGCCCTCCCGACCTTCTCCCTCTCCCTTCCCGAGAGGCGCTTCATCTCCAGCTTCATGGCCTCTATCTCTGCCTTTCGCTCAAGCTCCACGAGCCCTTTGAGGTGAGAGATGAACCTTGACAGTCTCTCTTCCATTTTTTCCTCCCGATGACCGGGGAGAAGAGTTCCTTAAAAAGCTGAGGGTGGTCAGCCCATGCGAGTCTCCTCACCGCTCGGGCGAAACTTCCCTCATCATCCCGGGAAGAATAGGGGAAGGGGGTTAAAAAGGTAGCTAATACAGGAGAGCCAGCAACTCCCGATGGAACGACTTCAGGGCCCTCCAGCTGGCCTCGCTGATTTCCCCGCTCCACGAGACGCGCTGGTAAAAGCGCTCAAGCTCGTCGAGCAGGCACTCGATGTACTGCCTCCTCTGCCCATCGGCAGGGCCGTTCAAAAGCCTTCCCCGCAGGAAGGGCATCACCTCGGAGGGCCTCCCAAGGGCCGCCCAGAAAAGGCCTTCCTTTAAAATCTCGTACAGGACTTCCTCAAAACCAAACCTCTCAGCGGAGGGTTTGACCCTCCCCCCTTGGAATCCTCGATAGGGCCTCCATTGGGACCACCGGCTTCAAAACGTCCAGCACCTATATCAGCTTTTTGGAATTTTCTCTGTAAATATGACAAAAATGCAGAAAAATTCGGAAGATTCTTGAACAATCTGCCCCAAATTAAATCTGTTTTCGTCACGCAGCCAAGGCCAGGATGACGATGACGGCCAGTACGGGGGCCACGTATGAGAGGGCTATCGCGAGCTTTCTCATCCTATCACCGTGCACAGAGGTATACATTTGTTTAAAAGCTTTACGTTTGTAAAGGTCCTGAAACTTGAACCCCGGGTTCGTTATCCTGGCCAGCCTTCTGGTTGAGGTTCGAGGTTCGCCGTGGAAAGCCTTAAAAACTCTTAACAGCTTCAAGTCAAAAAGGATGAGGGGGTTCGCGGATTATGGGGAAGTTTGAACAGAAACTTGTTAATGCCCTCAGGGGCTACACATTCGACGACGTCCTCCTCATACCGCAGGCTACTGAAGTCGAGCCCAAGGACGTTGACGTCTCGACGAGGATTACACCAAAGATAAGGCTGAACATTCCGATTCTCAGCGCGGCCATGGATACGGTGACCGAATGGGAGATGGCAGTCGCGATGGCCAGGGAAGGTGGCCTTGGAGTGATCCACAGGAACATGAGCATAGGCGAGCAGGTCGAGCAGGTGAAGAAAGTAAAGCGGGCGGAGCGCTTTATCGTTGAGGACGTCATATCGATTTCTCCAGAGGAGACGGTTGATTACGCCCTCTTCCTCATGGACAAGAACGGCATAGACGGCCTGCCAGTGGTCGAGGACGGGAAAGTCGTTGGAGTGATAAGCAAGAAGGACATAGCGGTGAAGCAGGGGGGACTCGTCAGAGAGGTTATGACGGGCGAGCCGATAACCGTTCCCGAGAGCGTAACCGCTGAGGAAGCCCTCCAGCTGATGTTCGAGCAGGGGATTGACAGACTGCCGGTGGTTGACAGCGAAGGCAAACTCCTCGGGATAATCACGATGAGCGACTTGGCGAGGCGCAGAAAGTACAAGAACGCCGTTAGGGACGAGAACGGTGATCTGATAGTTGCCGCCGCGGTCGGGCCCTTCGACCTTGAGAGGGCAAAGGCGCTCGATAGGGCCGGGGCTGATGTCATAGTTGTTGACACCGCCCACGCCCACAACCTCAAGGCGATTAAGGCCATGAAGGAGATAAGGAAGGCCGTCGATGCAGAGCTCATAGTCGGCAACATAGCGAACCTGAAGGCGGTCGATGATTTGACCTTTGCCGACGCGGTAAAGGTTGGAATCGGCCCGGGGAGCATATGCACAACCAGAGTCGTCGCTGGAGTAGGTGTTCCCCAGGTTACCGCAATAGCTCTTGTAGCTGACAGGGCTCAGGAGTACGGGCTTTACGTCATAGCCGATGGGGGAATCCGCTACTCCGGAGACATAGTCAAGGCAATAGCCGCTGGAGCTGACGCGGTAATGCTCGGCTCTCTCCTCGCTGGAACTAAAGAAGCGCCGGGCAAGGAGGTCGTCATAAACGGGAGGAGGTACAAGCAGTACCGCGGGATGGGTTCTCTCGGAGCGATGATGAAGGGGAGTGCAGAGAGATACTACCAGAAGGGCCACATGAAAACTAAAAAGTTCGTTCCAGAGGGAGTTGAGGGGGTAGTGCCTTACAAGGGCTCCCTCAGCGGCGTCCTCTACCAGCTCGTCGGCGGCCTTCGCTCGGGGATGGGCTACGTTGGGGCAAAAAACATCGGGGAGCTCAAGGAGAGGGGCGAGTTCGTCATCATAACGCAGGCAGGCTTTAGGGAGAGCCATCCTCATGACGTACTCATAACCAACGAGGCCCCGAACTACCCGCTCGGCAAATGAAAAACCGTTTAAGTTTACTCTCCCTTTTTCTCCCCGGTGGTCTGATGAAGGTTGGTGTCATAGGGACCGGTTTAGCAGGCTTAACAACCGCCATAGCCCTCTCCAAGAGGGGCTTTGAGGTTACTCTCACCGGTCACGGAATTAGAAGGAGCAACTCCTACTTGGCCCAGGCCGGAGTAGCGTTTCCCCTCGCCGATGGTGATTCTCTCAGGGCCCACGTCACCGATACGATCAGGGCTGGGAAGTACATCAACGACGAGGAAGTGGTGTGGGGAGTAATATCCAAGGCCAGCGAGGCCCACGACTTCCTCTCCTCCTTCGGCCTCAGGTTCGAGCTGGAAACCGAGGGCGGGCACTCCTTTCCCAGGGTCTACACGATAAAGAACGAGACGGGAAAGCACATCATGAAAGTCCTCTGGCTGAGTGCGAAGGAACTGGGTGTTGACCTTGTCAGAGGGACTGCCGAGAGTCTTGGAATCCTTGGAAGAAGGGCCTACGGGGTTTTCGTTGATGGCGAGTTCCTCCGCTTCGATGCCGTTGTCATGGCCTCCGGCGGCTTCACGGGCCTCTTCCAGTACACCGCCGGAGTTGGGACGAACCTCGGCCTTATGACAGGGGACGCCATCCTTCACGGCCTTCCTGCTAGGGACCTTGAGTTCGTCCAGTTCCACCCGACTGGCTACGTCGGAAAGGGCGGGGTTAAGCTCATAAGCGAGGCCGTCCGCGGTGCCGGGGCGAAGCTTATAACCGAGGACGGGGAGCGCTTCGTCAACGAGCTCTCCACGAGGGACATCGTCGCGAGGGCAATTTACAGACAGATGCAGAAGGGAAAGCGGGTCTACCTCGACGCGAGCTCGATAGAGGACTTCAAGAAAAAGTTCCCCCAGATATACGCCTTTCTCCAGAAGGACGGGATGGACCCCTCAAAAGACCCGATCCCTGTCTCACCGATCGCCCACTACACGATTGGCGGAATAGCCGTCGACCTCTGGTACAGGACGGGCGTTAAGGGGCTCTATGCAGTTGGCGAGGTCATGAGCAACGGCTTCCACGGGGCAAACAGGCTGGCCAGCAACTCGCTCCTTGAGTGCATAGTTTCCGGCCTTGAGGTGGCCCGGACGATAGCTAGGGAAAGGCCGAAGAACCTGTCGAGGAGGGAACCGCCCTACAGACCGTTCGAGCCGGGGGAAGTTGGGGCTATAAGGGAGCTCCTCTGGGAGCACGCTGGAATTGTGAGAACCGCCGAGGGGCTGAGGGAAGGGCTGAAAAAGCTTAGAGGGATAGAAGCGGACGAGAGGCTTAAGCTCCTCGCCAGGGGCGTCCTTGAGTGCGCCTTGGCGAGGGAGGAGAGCAGAGGTGCTCACTACCGCGAGGACTTCCCGGTTATGAGGAAGGCCTTCGAGAGGCCGAGCTTCTTCGACGGAAGGTGCAGTCTGTAATCGAGCGGTTTAAATGGGGGAGGATAACTTTAAACGGTGAGAAAATGCCCAAGGCCGTCGAGGCGATCTATGAAAACGGGGTGATAACACCCCTGAAACCCCTTTCGCTCCCTTCAAAGAGACTCATCATCTACATAGAGGAGAAGAGGTTCTAAAACGCGAGACCGAGACCCATGAAAAGGCAAAGCTCGTGATTCACCTCTGCGATGAACACGAGGTTCTTCTCCCCAAGGCGGGCATAGTGGAAGTAGCCAGCGTTCTTAAGCGAAATGGCCACGGTGATGTCATACCTGACGTCGTGGAGTCCCTGTCGCCCTCGTACAATCTCGTGCCCGAGGAGCCCATATTTGAGGAAGCCATCGATGTTGCCTCCGAAACCGGGGCCTCGGGTTTTGATTGCTACTTCATGCCCCTCGCCCTTATGGAAGGGGCCCTCCTAATCACCGACGATATTAAGATGGCCTTTCACGCGAAAAGGCTGGGCATCGAGACCCTTCTCCTTAGAGAAGCTGAAAGGGAGGAGATTCAGACCCTCCTTCGAGGACGAACCTAACCAAAGGTGTCCAAAAACCCTTTTAACGCACCCCCCTATTCTCGCACAGGTGAAGATAGCATGGAACGCGAGAAACTCGTTGAGGAGATAGCCCGGCTTAAGGAGGAGCGCAACGCCATAATAATGGCCCACAACTACCAGCTTCCCGAGGTGCAGGACATAGCGGACTTCCTCGGTGACAGCCTTGAGCTCGCGAGGAAAGCGGTCAACGTTGACGCCGACGTTATAGTCTTTGCCGGAGTTGACTTCATGGCGGAGACCGCCAAAATCCTCAATCCGGGAAAGACCGTTCTCCTGCCAACGAGGAGGGCAACATGCGCGATGGCCGAGATGCTCAGACCGGAGCACATAATCGAGGCGAAGAAGAAGTATCCAGACGCTCCGGTTGTGCTCTACGTCAACAGTTCCGCCGAGACAAAGGCCTTGGCTGACGTTACCGTTACCTCAGCCAACGCCGTCAGGGTTGTTGAGAAGCTCGACTCTGAGGTTATAATCTTCGGACCGGACAAGAACCTCGCCCACTACGTGGCAAAGCAGACCGGGAAGAAAGTAATCCCCGTTCCTGAATACGGGCACTGCTACGTCCACAGGAAGTTCACCCTTGAGGACGTTGAGCGCGCGAGGAGGCTCTACCCCAACGCCAAGCTCATGGTTCATCCGGAATGCGAGCCGGAAGTCCAGGAGGAGGCCGATGTGATCGTTTCCACCGGCGGGATGATCAAAAGGGCTCCCGAGTGGGACGAGTGGGTCGTCTTCACCGAGAGGGAGATGGTCTACCGTTTGAGCAAGCTCTACCCGAATATCAGGTTCCACCCTGCGAGGGAGGATGCCACCTGCATCGGAATGAAGGCGATAACACTGAACCACATCTACGAATCCCTTAAGGACATGAAGTATGCCGTCGAGGTTCCGGAGAGGATAGCTGAGAAGGCGAGAAAGGCTATAGAGAAAATGTTGGAGATGAGCTGACCTCTACCTCTTCGGCGCAGTGTGCCTGACGGTGTAGTGCTCCAGCGTCGCGCCGGTCTCAACGAACTCGTGGGGCCATATCTTGACGTTGTACATCCTCACGTTGTCACTTATTACCGCGTTGTCCCCTATGACCGAGTTCACTATCCTCACGTTGTCGCCGATCTCGACGTGGCGGCCTATTATGGAGTTCATTATCCTCACATTGTCCCCTAACTTCGCCCTGTCCATCACCACCGAGTGGAGGATCTCGCACTCCCTTCCGATTATAGAGTAATTGTCTATGATTGCGTCTTCGAGGGCGGTTCCCCTCCCTATTGAGATGTGCCTCCCGAGGAGGACCTTCCCCTCAACCAGGAGCTGGCCCCTCTTTATCATGCCCCTGACCTCGCGCCTCAGGTTCTCGGACATCTTGGACTTCCCCTGCATGTAGACGTCCCGAACGACTTCAACGGCCTCTATCTCCTCAGCGGAGAGGTGGTTGAGGAGGTACATCGCCGCGTTCAGGTACCTCTCAGGGGTTCCAACGTCGAACCAGTATCCCTCCATCGGGTAGCCGTAGACGTCGTAGCCGTGCTCTATGAGGGCGGGGATTACATCGCCCCCAAAGTCCAGCCTCCTATCTTTCCCCATCTCCTTCGCCCAATCCGCCTCAAGGAACTCCCAGAAGTTCTCCGAGAGGATGTAGATGCCTGTGTTCGCCAGGTTGCTCGGGGCTTCCTCCGGCTTAGGCTTCTCGACGAAGTAGTCTATCCTGTAGTCGTCGTCTATCTTTGCCACGCCAAAGCCCGTTACGTCCTCCACCGGCTGGAGCGCTATCGTCATGAAGGCGTTCTTTTTTCTGTGCCACTCGAACATCTCCCGAAGGCTGAGCTGGTATATGTTATCTCCCTGGATCACCACAACGGGCTCTTTAATGCCGTAGTACTGCATAGTGTACCAGACGGCGTCGCCGTTGGTCGTGCTCTCGTAGCGGGGCATGTAGCGTATCCTGACCTCCCTCTCAAGCCCGTATTTCTTTTTGAGCCAGTAGCCCTCGCGGAAGTAGTCGAAGAGGGTTGTGTAGTTCACGTAGCCCTTAACGCCGAGGTAGACCTCCTCAACACCGTCCTTTGCCAGGTTCAGAATAGAGTGCTCTAAAATCGGCCTGTTTAGAAGCCTTACGAGGCCCTTCGATGTCTCTATCGTCAGGGGCCTCAGGCGGGTCGCCTCACCCCCTATGGGGATTACAGCCTTCCTGATCATGGTGTTTCCCCATCTAATATCGCTCCCTGAGAATAAAAGGCATTCTCTCACGGTGAGTGGTGCCGGGACATGGAAAGCGAAATAAAGCCCGGTTCCCAATGGGGTTGGGGTGAAAAGCATGGTTCCGCTTGAGTACCTGCTCCGGTTCATTAACGAGGATGCTCCCTTTGGCGACGTCACGAGCAAGGCGGTTATCCCGGGGGGAATGAAAGCCAGAGCGGTGATCGTGGCTAAGCAGAACGGGATTATAGCCGGCGTTGAAGAGACAGAGGCCCTCTTCAAGCACTTTGGCGTTGAAGTTAGGGTCAAAAAACGTGATGGTGAGGAAGTGGAGAAGGGCGATACAATAGTCGAGCTCGAAGGGGACGCGAAGGCCGTTCTACTCGTCGAGAGGACGGCACTCAATGTCGTGGGCAGGATGAGCGGGATAGCGACCGAGGTCAGAAGGCTCGTCGAGAGGGTTAGGGCCGTCAACCCAAAGGTTCGGGTTGCCGGGACGAGGAAGAGCCTCCTTAAGCCCCTTGACAAAAAAGCGATTCTCATCGGCGGCGGCGAGCCTCACCGCTTCTCACTGAGCGACGCAATACTCATAAAGGACAACCACCTTGCCTTAGTTCCGCTGGAGGAGGCGATAAAGAGGGCGAAGGCCTTCAGCGTTTACAAGGTCATCGAGGTTGAGGTTGAGAGCATTGAGGACGCGGTTAAAGCGGCAAGGGCTGGGGCTGACGTTGTTATGCTCGACAACATGACGCCGGGGGAGATAGCTAAGACGATAGAGGCTTTAAAACGCGAAGGCCTCCGCGATAAAGTTAAAATCGAGGTCTCCGGAGGCATAACGCCTGAGAACATAGCCGAGTACGCCAGGCTCGATATCGACGTCATAAGTCTGGGTTACTTAACCCACTCGGTGAAGAACTTCGACGTGAGCCTTGAGGTTATCGGAAGGGCTTGAAGCGGAGTTTTTCTCTTCCTCTTTATCGATCTCCCGTTCCAGCATGATGGCTACCTCTTTTTCAGTCCACTCTCAAAAGAGCGTACCGTCCCATTGCTTTATGTCTTCAATAATCCCTTCAACCGCGTGTCTTACCTGCTAAAAAAGCTCGTCCACGCTTTTAGAGGTTGAATCCAGCGTTTTTGTAATATACCAGTACTAGTAAAACCCCCGGGTTAGTGTTGTGCAGGGTCATGCTTCTCACCATGTGCTGAGTGCATACCTTGCTACCACCTTCACCCATTGTATTTTTGGATATAAAGCCCGCAGGGGAGTGAACGTTTTTAGGGCTTCTTCCACCTCATGTACTCCCATTATGAGGTCTTCCCTAATGCCCTCTACGTACTCTTCAACCCCCACCCGGACGGTTACTCCGTTGTCCGGGGACTCAATTTCAAGGATTTTGCCATGTTTGCGGTACAGGACGAACTTTATGGGGTCAAAGGTACCGAAGAAGAGTTTAAGGGGTCCTTCAGGAAAAAACACCTCTTCTATGGACATGCTTCTGGTGACAGGGTTGTTCCTGAGGGGGTTTACCTCCACCGGGAGACTCATGAGTTCGATTATTGAATCCTTTCCTCCCCCTGCGTAAACAATCGAGAGTGCCACGTCCTCAAAAAAGTCAATTAAGTTCCCACAGGCGGGTGCTATCAGCTCTCTGCCATTCACCACCAACCCGTACTTAACGCCGTATTCAAATGCCCTTGAGGTAATGCCTTTGAGGAGCTCGTTGAAGTCCTCTTCGTCGTCTTCTTCAACGGATTCAGTGTATGTTTCCACGGTGTCTGAGAGCGACGAAACGACCGCTCCCTTCAGGTAGTCCTTAGTTGGGAGTGTGTACCACAGATGAACCTTTGTCATGTGCACCACCTTATGAGTTGATGCAACATATAAAAATTAAAATTGTGGGCATCAACTCAGTGGGATTTTAACAGGTATGCCGTAAGAACTTTGTAGCTTTTGTATCCTATTCTCTGTAGTATCACTCTTACTCTGCCAATTTCTGTGTCCACCTCCAGTGCTATTTTGCCCTCACGGGGATTTGTTTTACCACAGTTCACATCTCCGCTTGTTATTGCTTTCTTAATAACATTAGCCAGCCATTTACCGGATATGCTCTTTGGGAAAACTGTTGCATCAGGCTCTCCATAATAAACTTTACCTTCGTAATGTCTACGGATAATGTGTCGTAAATCACTTTCGAAAAGTTTCACTTTTCCCGGTGGCCAGTACCCGCAGGGTGCGCTCCTTCCTTCAAATTTTGGTAAGTTCCTGGTCTCCCTGTACAATTCTTCAGCGAATTCTTTCGCCTTCTCTGCGTCCCAGCCGTTAAGCCAGGCCATTGCGAGCAGTTTGCCGTACTCCTCCGGCGAGAACAGATCGCAAACGGAAGTCACATCGTCCCGGTTTACCGTTATGACGTGCTCAACGATAACAGTCTCTTTTCTGAGCCCCCACCACTCGCTTTTGACGTAGCCGTAGCCTATCTCCACCTTCGTGCCCCAGAAGTTCATCTTTGTTACCTGAGTGTATCCGTCGTGCTTCGCCGGGATCTTCTCTATGAAGCCTTTGGTGAACTCTGCTACCGGCTTCCCGTAAGTATGTCTCGAGACGTATTGAGCAACCTTGACCAAAATCTCGGCAAGCTGGGCAACTATGACTATCTCCCCCACGATGGGGAAATCAATGCTTAGTATCCGCGGTGCCAACTCGCCAATCGCCCCGATGTTCTCCGGGCGGGATTGGTTCCCGGGAGTGCCCGGGTTTAAGGCTACGCCCGTGCTGCTCTCACCTCGAGGCCCCTGCACAACGATCTTGGCTTCGACGCTTGCACTGCTGACCGTCATTCCAAGGAACAGAACAACTATAGCAAGTGCTACAGCTCTACGCCATCTCATAGGATCACCTAGACCAAAAGTATCTTTTAATTTTTAAATTTTACGGTTTTATAAATTAGTTATACAATGTGGGGCTTAAGACTAAGCTGCTGGTGACACAATAAAGTGGTAATCACTGGGTGGAAAGGCTTATATCCCCCTCTTCAAATCACAATCTGAAGGAAAGCCGAAAGGGGTGACCGGTATGGGAAAGCTTGATATTATCGAGGCTAAGGGGACGGAGAGACTCAAGAGGGGATTCGCGAAGATGGTGAAGGGCGGAGTAATTATGGACGTCACCAACGCCGAGCAGGCGAGGATTGCTGAAGAAGCCGGGGCAGTCTCGGTTATGGCCCTCCACAGGGTTCCGGCTGACATAAGGAAGGCCGGCGGAGTAGCCAGAATGGCCCCGATAGAGAAGATCCAAGAGATAATGGACGCGGTAACGATCCCGGTTATGGCAAAGGTCAGGATAGGCCACGTTGCCGAGGCGAGGATCCTTGAGGCCCTTGGCGTTGACATGATAGACGAGAGCGAGGTTCTCACCCCGTCTGACCCCTACTTCCACATTGACAAGCGCGAGTTCAAGGTTCCGTTCGTCTGCGGTGACAGGAACCTCGGCGAGGCCGTCAGGAGGATATGGGAAGGGGCCGCGATGATAAGGACGAAGGGCGAGGCCGGAACGGGAAACATAGTCGAGGCAGTCAGGCACGTCCGCCTCCTCAACGACAACATAGCCCTCCTCCAGAGGATGACGGACGAGCAGGTCTACGGCGTTGCCGAGAAGTTCGCAGAACCGTACCTCAGACTGGCCTTCGAAGTCAGGGAGATAAGCGGCTTGCCAAAGCAGGTGCTTGAGAGCGAGCCCGTCTACGGCCACTACACCTACCGTGAGATCGTTGAGGGTCTCTACAAGGTTCTCCTTGAGATAAAGAAGCTCGGCCGTCTTCCCGTTGTCAACTTCGCGGCCGGCGGCGTTGCTACCCCAGCGGACGCGGCACTCATGATGCAGATGGGTATGGACGGCGTCTTCGTCGGCTCTGGAATCTTCAAGAGCTCCAACCCGCCGAAGATGGCGAGGGCGATAGTTGAAGCGGTAAACCACTGGGATGAGCCTGACGTTTTAGCGGAGATAAGCAAGGACATCGGCGAGCCCATGCACGGTCAGGAGATAGAGCAGCTCGAAGTCCGCCTTGAGGAGAGGGGCGTCTGACCCTTTTCTCCTTTCCCTTGAGGTGATCAAAATGGTCAGGGTAGGCGTCATTGGCCTCCAGGGAGACGTCAGCGAGCACATCGATGCAGCGAAGAGAACCCTCGAAAACCTCGGCGTTTCAGGGGAAGTCATCTGGCTCAGGAGGAAGGAGCAGCTTGAAGGCATCTCAGCGATAATAATCCCCGGCGGGGAGAGCACGACGATATCGAGGCTCATGGTGGAGAACGGCCTCCTTGAGCCCGTCAGGAAGCTCGGCGAGGAAGGACTGCCGATAATGGGCACCTGCGCGGGTTTGATAATGCTCTCGAAGGAGGTAATCGGAGCAACTCCCGAGCAGAAGTTTTTGGCCCTCCTCGACGTTCGCGTTAATAGAAACGCTTACGGCAGACAAGTGGACAGCTTTGAGGCACCGGTGAAGTTAGCTTTCAGCGACGAGCCCTTCATAGGGGTCTTCATCCGCGCCCCGAGGATAGTCGAGCTTTTGAGCGACAGGGTAAAGCCGATAGCGTGGCTCGGTGACAGGGTTGTAGGTGTGGAGCAGGACAACATAATCGGCCTTGAGTTCCACCCGGAGCTGACTGATGACACGAGGGTTCACGAGTACTTTTTGAGGAAGGCGCTTTGATAGCATTTCTATGCCAAATCCCTCCCGGAAGGCTTTTATTTTTGCTTTTTCTATGTCAACCGGTGGTTGGATGGGCGAACTAAGAAAGGTAGTCTGCCCCTACTGCGGCTTTGGCTGTAACCTCCTCATAGACTCAAAAACCCTGAAGGTAAGGCCTTATCGTGGGGAACCGAACAGGGGGAAGCTCTGTCCCAAGGGCCTCCACGCGACCGAGTTCGTTACCTCAAGGGATAGACTCAAGAGGCCCCTCAAGAGAATCGGCTCGGCGATGGTTCCGATAAGCTGGGGTGTCGCGATTGACGAGATAGCTGGTAAGCTTCTCGAAATCCGCGAGCTCTATGGCGCTGATGCCGTGGCCTTTTTAGCGTCCTCAAAGGTTAGCAACGAGGAGAACTACCTCCTCCAGAAGATAGCTCGCCTCTTCGGGACGAACAACATAGACAACTGCGCTCGTCTCTGCCACGAGGCTTCTGTTCATGCGCTCAAACTTGCCGTGGGAACCGGCGCTCAAACGAACCCCTACGAGGATTTGGAGGGCTTTAAGGCCATACTCATCTGGGGCTATAATCCAGCGGAAACGCATCCGGTAGTTATGGACTACATCCTGAGGGCAAAGAGGAGGGGTGCGAAGATAATCGTCGTTGACGTCAGGAAAACCAGAACCATGGCCTTCGCCGACTACAAGCTTGTACTCAGGCCGGGAACAGACATAACGCTCGCCAACGCGATGATCCACGTCATAATCCGCGAGGAGCTCTACGACGAAGAGTTCATCCGTTCGCGCACGAACGGTTTTTCAGAGGTCAAGATGGCTGTGAGAAAGTACACGCCGGAGTACGCGGAGAGGGTAACGGGAATTCCCGCGGAGACCATAAGAGCTGTCGCGAGAACCTTCGCTTTAGCCGGAAGCGGTGCAGTAATGTGGGGCATGGGGCTTACACAGCACGTCTCGGGCGTTGAAAACGTTTTAGCTGTCATAGACCTCGTCCTACTGCCCGGCTACATAGGCGAGAGAGGTGGCCTCTACCCGATGCGCGGGCAGAACAACGTGCAGGGAGCGGCTTATATGGGCGCGCTGAGCGAGTTCCTGCCGGGTTACGTTCCCCTGTCAGATGAGCGCTTCAGGAAGCGCGTCGCATCGCTCTGGGGCGTTGAGGACCTTCCTACGGAGAGGGGCCTTTATCTAACGGAGCTATGGGACGAGATTGAGGAGGGCAACGTGAAAGCGCTTTACATCGTCGGCGAGAACCCAGCGGTCAGCGAGGCCGACTTTGCTCAGGTTAGGAGAGCCCTAAGGAAGCTCGATCTCCTGGTCGTTCAGGACGTCTTCCCCACAAAGACGGCCCGCTACGCCCACTACCTCCTTCCGGCTTCGGCTTTCTGCGAGAAGAGTGGAAGTTATATGAACAGCGAGAGAAGAATCCAGTGGAGCGAGAAAGTTTGTGAACCCTACGCCGACTCAAAGCCCGACTGGGAGATACTGGGGATGCTCGGGAAAGCCCTCGGTCTGCCCGGCTTCAACTATTCGAGGGTCGAGGAAATAACCGCTGAGTACTTCAGGCTCTTTCCAGAGCTTGAGGAGAGGAGTGTTGAAGAGCTGAAAAGCTCGGACGGAATCTTCCTGCCGAAGAAGAGGCTCCACACCTGGGAGTTCGCCACCCCGGACGGGAAGGCCAGGCTTATAGCGGTCGAACAGATAGCACCTTGGGAAGTGCCGGACAAAGAATACCCCTTCGTGCTCACCACGGTGAGGCTGATAAGCCACTACAACACCGGCGAGATGACGCTGAGGAGTCCATCGCTGGTTAAACTCATGGGCGAGCCAAGGGCTTTGATCAACGAGAGGGACGCTGAGAGGTTCGGCATCAACGAGGGAGATTTAATCGAGATAGAGACGAGGCGCGGAAGGATAAGGATGCGCGCTAAGGTCGGTGGAGTCCCAGAGGGAGTTATAGCGGTTCCCTTCCACTTCAAGCCCAACAGGCTTACGGGCTCGGCCCTGAACAAGGCGGGAACGCCGGAGTTCAAGTTTTCGGCGTGCAGGGTGAGGAAGGCGGGGAAACTTAAAGGAGAAGCCTCTGAATGATGTTGAAGTCCCTCTCATTCCAGGCGCCCCTTTCGAGGACGATGTAGAGGGCCCCTCCCTTAACGGAGACGTAGTCTTTGAGCATCGAGAGGAACTTAGCGAGCCCCCTGAAGTCGTTGTAGAGTCTCAAGTACTCTACACCCTCAAGGAACACGACGGGAGTAATTTCGCGGGCGGAGTTCAGGTAGGAAACGGCCAGCTCAAGGATCTGTGGGAGGCCTGTGGGCCCGATGCTGTTTTCCCCGCCAACGTTTGTTATCCTGTATGCCTTCCACTCCCCTGGGGCATCGAGGTTTCTCACGAAAGCTAAGACGGGGTAGTCCCTCAGCCCCTCAACGGTTCCCGGAATCTCCTTGGGCTCAATGATGTGAACGCCGGGCTGAACTGAGGGCCTCTTCTCAGGCTTTTTGAGCTCAAAGCCCCTAACCATCACGAGCTCGACCATAAAGAACGCCGATAGGAGGGTCAGCAGAAAGCCGAGCCAGAAACCGAAGGGGGCGAACCACTCCACTGGCCTCAGGAAGGGGTAGTCCATCTGGTGGAGGCCGTATACGATGAGCGTTATCCCGAGGTTGCGGGCGCCTGTTCCAGTTATCTCCCTCAGCCTGTAGATTATCCAGCCGCTAAGGGACATGAAGAGACCGGCCAGACCCGTGACAACGGCATCTCCCGTGCAGCGCCCCCAGGCCAGTACAACGGCCCACATGTAAAACGCCATGATCGCGGGGATCCAGGGAACGAGCTGTCTATCCCTCACAGCCGGTGTGTATCCCTCGATGAACCTGTAGGTACCGTACAGGAGGGAGGATGCGAAGAGACCTAACGAGACCGCCCTCCAGGTAGGGTTCTTCCCTATGTCCCCCACTATCGCGTAGGCGTAGAGGAACCAGCCGAGGCCCCAGTAGAGGGCGGCCCTCTTGTGCCTCTTTTCTGCGAAGAGAATGAGCATTGCCCCGGCGGTCAGCTTTACACCGGCACTGAAGGCGGCGGCAACCAGGTAGCCGTTCATCATTCATGCCTGAAGTGATAATACGCACCCGAGGTATTTAACAATTTCCTCAAAATCTGAAAACCCACTCCGGGTACTCCCCGGTGAGGCAGGCAAGGCAGAGGTCTTCCCTTCCGACTGCCCTCTTCAGGCCCTCGACGCTGAGATAAGCGAGGCTGTCAGCACCTATAGCTTTCCTCACCTTCTCCACGCTCCCGAATGCAGCTATAAGCTCGTGCCTCGTCGGTATGTCTATCCCCATGTAGCATGGGTATCTTATCGGTGGCGAGGCTATCCTCACGTGGACTTCCCTAGCTCCTGCCCTCCTGAGCATGGCAACTATTCTCCTCATCGTGGTGCCCCTAACTATCGAGTCATCGACGAGTACCACGCGCTCCCCGCTCACTACCTCTTCCACCGGGGAGAGCTTCAGCTTGACCTTCAGCTCGCGGTTGAACTGGCCCGGCGTTATGAAAGTCCTTCCAATGTAGCGGTTCTTTATGAGTCCCTCAGCGTACGGAATCCCGCTCTCCATTGAAAAGCCGAGGGCAGCAGCCCTTCCGGAATCGGGAACAGCTATAACAACGTCCCCCTCTGCTGGACTTTCGCGGGCGAGCTCTGCACCCATCCTCACCCTGGCTGAGTAAACGTTTACACCGTCTATCCTGCTGTCCGGCCTCGCGAAGTAGATGTACTCGAAAACGCAGGTGTGGTGTCTCTCCTTGGCCAGAGCCTTGCTCTCAGCAGAGTCCCCATCGACGAGGAAGGCCTCGCCTGGATTAACGTCCCTAACCCCGTCCACGAAGGGCCTCAAAGCTGAGCCCTCGCTTGCGAAGTAGTGACCGTTCCCGATTCCGTAGCTAAGCGGTCTGAAGCCGACCGGGTCCCTCGCCACGAGTATCTTCCCGTCGAAGAGAAAGGCAACCGAGTATGCCCCTTTAACCTCATCAAAGACCGCTTTCATCGCCTCGAACTCGTCGCCGGTTTCCTTCAAGTGCCATAGGAAGGAAATCCCGAGGAGCTCTGAATCGACGGAGTGCTTGAAATCAATTCCCCTCTTCCCGTACTCCTCCCTGAGGGGCCCAAAGTTCGTGAGGGTTCCGTTGTGGGCAACTGCTATCCTCTTTCCACAGCACTCGGTTTCAAGTGGCTGGGTCTCGTTGGGTGAGCCTGAGGTGGAGTAGCGGACGTGGGCTATCGCGAGGTTCGATTTGAGCTTAGCTAAGATTGGCCCCTTGAAAACGTCCTGGACGAGGCCCGGCCCGGAAACCGTCCTTATTCTGTGCCTCCAGACGCTTATTCCAGCGCTCTCCTGCCCGCGGTGCTGGAGGGCTATGAGCGCGTAGTAGGCCTTCTTCGGTGCGTTCTCTGAAAGCGTTGCAAAGATACCGCACTTCTCCCTCAACGGCCACACCGTCCTTTGACGTTTACGTGCCCATATCAACCGTTAGTTCTGGGGCTATTAACAGATTTTAGTTTAAAAACCTTGCCCAATGGTTGACTTTTAAACGTCAAAAAAATCCTTAAAAACTCGCAGAATTTTACATAAAAATGGTGAAACCCATGGAGGTCTACGAGGGTAAGGCCAAGAAGATAATCCCGCTCGATGATGGGAAGGCAATAATGGAGTTCAAAGACGATGCAACCGCCTTCGACGGCGGCAAGAAGGCGAAGTTTAAAGGAAAGGGCTGGCTTAATGCTCAGATCAGTGCCCACATCTTCAGGGTTCTTGAGGAGAAAGGCGTAAAGACCCACTTTATTGGCGTTGCCGGCGATAACAGGCTAATCGTCGAGAGGCTTGATATGTATCCCCTCGAAGTTGTTGTCAGGAACATCGTTGCTGGCAGTCTCAAGAAGCGCCTCCCCCTCGATGAGGGAACCGAGCTCAGAGAACCGATAGTTGAGCTCTACTACAAGGACGATTCCCTCCACGATCCGATGATAAACCGCTATCACGCGAGGGTTTTGGGGATAAGCGAGGTCGAGCTTAAGGAGATCGAGCGAATCGCTTTGAAGGTGAACGATATCCTGAGGAAGTACTTTGCCGAGCGCGGGATAATCCTGGTTGACTTCAAGCTGGAGTTCGGAAAGAACGGGAGGGGCGAGATAGTCCTCGGCGACGAGA
>NZ_JALXBJ010000022.1:23686-25498 GCF_026991495.1 Thermococcus sp.
CGACGAGATCAGCCCCGACACCTGTCGCTTCTGGGACGCGAAAACCGGTGAGAGCCTCGACAAGGACGTCTTCCGCTTCGACAGGGGCGACCTCATCAGGGCCTACGAGGAGCTCTACAGGAGGCTCACCGGAGCTTAGCCTCGTAGGCTATGAAGACGGTGTAGCAACCTTTCTCGTCTTCCCCTATCACTATTCTCCTCAGCCCTGTCCCGTATTCGCTCACAGCTTTATCAACGAGTCCGGGCAGGTTCTCAAGGAGGGCCTTTTTCTTTACGGTCAGCCCATTGGACCACCGGGAAAGATTGGAAAGGGAGTTTAAAGGCTTACCCCGTAGTTCTCCACCCTTATCCCCGGGCCCTCCGCTACAGTTCCGAGCTCAAAGCTCTCGTAGTGTCTGTTAAGGATGTCAAGTGCTTCCTCCTTCTCCTCCTGCGGCACTATGGCCACCATGCCAACTCCCATGTTGAAGACCTTGAACATCTCCTCCAGCGAGACGCCGTTCTCGTGGATGAGCCTGAAGATTCCCTCGACTGGGGGCATCTCCAGCGAGAACCCGTAGCCAGTCAGGCGCTTCAGGTTGAGCAGTCCCCCGCCGGTTATGTGGGCCAATCCGTGGACTTCAACGCTCTCAAGGAGTTCCAAAACGGGTTTGACGTATATCCTCGTGGGCTCCAAGAGCCACTCCCAGAGCTTCCTGCCTTCATACTCGTAGTCGAGGCCGTATTTTGGAACCAAAAGCTTCCTCGCGAGGGTTAAACCGTTGGAGTGGATTCCTGAACTTGAGATTCCTATGACGGCATCGCCGGGCCTTATCCTCTCGCCGGTTATGACCTTGCCCTTCTCAACGACTCCGACTGCAGTTCCTGCCAGATCGAAGCCGTTGATGAGGTCGGGCATAACCGCCGTCTCACCACCAACTATCGCTATACCGGCCTGCCTCGCCCCTTCGTAGAGGCCCTTACCAATCTCGGCGAAGACCCCCTCATCCGGCTCCCTGACGGCGAGGTAGTCAACTAAAGCTACCGGCTCTGCCCCGACGCAGAGCAGATCGTTGACGTTCATCGCTATCATGTCTATTCCTATCGTATCGAACTTTTCAACCGCTTCAGCCACGAGCACCTTGGTTCCAACACCGTCGGTCGTCATGGCCAGATAAAGGCTTCCGAAGTCGAGCAGAGCCGAGTAGTGGCCAAGATCTTCGGCAGGTTCTCCGATTTTTCCCTTTCTGAACCCGAAAGTTGCCCTTGCGAGTGAGATTATACTTCTCAAGGCCCTCGAAGTCTTCTCCTCATCAACGCCAGCCTGGGCGTAGGTCAGCATGAGCACCACCGCTACACCCTACCTCAGGTTCTTTAAAAACTTTGCCATTTTTCTGCTTAAAAAGGCTTAAATATATCCATCTTTTAACATTTTAACGTCAATCAATGAGGTGGTGCTCATGGTTGGCCTGAGAGACGAACTCGGAACCGCCACAACAGATTCAGCCCAGAGAATACTCCTCCTCGGGAGCGGTGAGCTCGGGAAGGAGATAGCGATTGAGGCTCAAAGGCTCGGCGTTGAGGTTATAGCGGTCGATAGGTACGCCAACGCTCCAGCGATGCAGGTTGCCCATAGAGCTTACGTGGGCGAGATGAGGAATGCAGACTTCCTCTTCTCGGTCGTCGAGAGGGAGAAGCCCGATGCAATAATCCCGGAGATAGAGGCTATAAACCTCGATGCACTCTTTGAGCTTGAGAAGGACGGCTACTTTGTCGTTCCGAACGCGAAAGCAACGTGGATTGCCATGCACCGCGAGCGCACCAGAGAGACCC
>NZ_JALXBJ010000023.1 GCF_026991495.1 Thermococcus sp.
GCCAAGAGCTTTGCCGGGGCCCTCGGACTTGACTTCAGGAGGGTGCAGTTCACGCCCGACCTTCTCCCGAGCGACATCCTCGGGGTGAGCGTCTTCAACCAGAAAACCCTTGAGTTTGAGTTCAGGCGGGGACCGGTGTTCACGAACGTCCTCTTAGCGGACGAGATAAACCGCTCGCCCCCAAAGACCCAGTCTGCCCTGCTTGAGGCGATGCAGGAGAGACAGGTTACGGTGGAGGGACACACCCACGAACTGCCGAGGCCCTTCATCGTTATAGCCACCCAGAACCCGATAGAGCAGGAGGGAACCTATCCACTCCCCGAGGCCCAGCTCGACCGCTTTTTGGTGAGGCTTCGCGTGGGCTACCCTAACAGGGAGGAGGAGAAGGAAATCCTGAGGAGGAGGATGGAGAGGAAGAGGGAGGAGGTCGAGATAAAGCCGGTGGTGAGGGCTGGAGACGTCACGGAGATGCAGAGGGCCATAGAGGACGTTTACGTCAGTGACCCCATACTGGACTACATAGTCGACCTGGTCAACACGACGAGAAACGACAGGAGAAACCTTGAGATAGGGGCGTCGCCGAGGGGCTCTCTGGCGCTGCTCAAACTTTCGAGGGCCTACGCGGCCATAGAGGGGAGGGACTACGTGATCCCCGACGACGTTAAGAGCGTCGCGATCCCAGCCCTGAGCCACAGGCTGATCCTTAAGAGAGAGCTCTGGTACACTCGCGTCTCCCAGGAAAGCGTTATGGCCAAGATACTGGAGAAGGTTCCCGTTCCTAAGTTCGAGTGAGGGGAGAAGATGCAGGGGCTCGGCGGAATACCCTACATGCTTCCACAGCTGGAGAGGCCGGGAGAAGTTAAGCCCCCCGAGAAGGTCTCGCCCACTGGCAAGCTCGTCCTCTTCATCATCGCGCTCTGGATAGTGCCCACAACCGCCATTCTCTTCCTCCGCTGGGGCTCCCTATACCTCATCCTCCCCTACGTCACCATGCTCTCGGTCTCGTACGTACTCTTCAAGCCCAGGGGAGATGTGAAAGTCTGGCGCATCGTCCAGCACAACCGCTTTCTTGAGGGGCAGGAATTTGAGGTTGAAGTTCACGTTAAACCCGAGTTCAGCGTCGATCACCTCCTCGTGGAAGACGTCGTTCCCCCGGGGCTTGAGCTCATCTCCGGGAGCCCCTCCAGGGTATTCTCCCTCCGGGCCGGGGAAGAGGGGGCCCTAAAGTACCGCGTTAGGATAAGGCGCGGCGTTCACACCTTTGAAAAAACGAGGATCGCTTACAGGGATCCCTTCGGCTTCTTCTCATCGGACGGCCTCGCGGAGGTTTACACGGAGGTAATCGGCGTTCCGATCCTCTACGATGTCCAAACGCCTTACTCTACCCGGGGGACGAAGATAACGATAGGGCCCCTCCCCTCACCTCTCGTTGGGGAGGGACTGGAGTTCCACGCCGTGAGGGAGTACCAGCCCGGGGATCCGCTGAAGATCATCAACTGGAAGGCCACCGCCAGAACCGGGAGGGTAATGGCAAACGAGTTCGAGAGCGAGAGAAAGGTTGACGTGGTCTTCGTCGTTGACGCGAGCCTCTCAAGCGGGGCGGTCTTCGACCACCTAATACGCGCCGCAGCGTCGCTCATGCTGAACGCCCTCAACGACGGCACGAGCTTCGGGCTCCTCCTCTCCGAGGAGATCCCCCTGTGGGTGAGGGTCGACTACGGAAAGAGGCACTTCTTCAAGTGCATAGACTTCCTGAGCACGGCCAGGCCCGACAAGAGCAACATGATAGCCTACCAGGTCGAGCACCTCGTCAGGAGGGCCTTTCCACCGAGGGCCCAGGTGCTCTACTTCTCCACCCTGACGACCCCCGAGAGCAGAAGGGCCCTCGAAGTCCTCGCAGACCACGGCTACCGCGTTGTCGTCATAAGCCCCGATCCGAACAGCGTCTACAAGCCGAAGGACGAGGCCGAGAGGCTGGCGATGAGGCTCGTGCGCGTCAAGAGGAAGGCACTCATCAGGAGCCTGGCCGGCTACGGCGTGATAGTGGACTGGGACGTGGGGAAACCGCTAAAGGTGGCGATAGCGGAGGCGATCGGGAGATGAAGGCGATAAGGGGAGTACTGGCCCTTTCAACGCTGGCCCTGGCCGCGTACCTGCTCTCGCTCATCCTGAGCCCCGCTGAGGCCCTCGCCTTCATCCTTCCAGCCCTTTTGGCTTTCCTCTGGCCGCCGGCGGGCTACCTCTCCCTAACCTACCTCGGCTTCATCTTGGTCTACCGCACCCCGCCCGGAGGCGTGGCGGTGGCCTCCCTCTCCTTCTCCCTGATCTACGTCGAGAGCGTTTACCTCATGAAGAGGAAGGCCCCCCTCTGGCACTACATCGTTCTCACGGCCTCCGTAATCCTCGCGGTTCCCCTCTACTACGTCAGCGCCATCCTCTCCGGACTCCTCCCGAGCCTCGTCAACACGGTCATTGCAGCCCTCTTCGTTGTTATCCTTTACATGCTCCTGTACACCGTGATCAGACGCTGATGCTCCAGCTCCCCCACTTCCCGAGGACATCCCGGGCCCTCTCCAGGCCCAGCCTGACGCATTCCCCGATGGCCATCCCCTTGGAGTAACCTGCGAGGAAGCCCCCGGCGAAGGCGTCACCGGCCCCAGTTGGATCAACGATCCTCTCCACAGGGAGGGCCGGGAACTCCTTGAACTCACCGTCGTAAACTAAAACGCCCCTCTCGCCGCGCGTTATCACGACTAACTTGGCACCCCATTCGCGCAGAACCTCCGCGGCCTCCTCGACCGTTTCGGCCTTCGTTACGACGAGGGCCTCCCTCTCGTTTGGGAATACAACCTCCGCCCGTGAGACTATCCTCCTCATGAGGCCGCTCCTATTTCCGTATTCATCCATGTAAGTCGGGTTAAAGTCGAGGCTCAACCTCTTCCCCTCAAGCCTTTTCAATGCCTTCAGCTGCTCCTCCGGCGGGATGGGGGCTATGTGGAAGACCGTTGCGTTCAGGTACTCCTCTGGAATCGGCGTCTCACCCATCCTCTCCGCAACGCCCATCTCAACCGGCGAGTCAACGCTCCCGTCCCGGTGGTAGATCACGTAGATGTGGATGGTTCTGCCGGGGAGAACGCGGACGCCGCGGATGTCAACGAACTTCCCGAGCTCCTCCAGCCACTCCACGGGGAAGTCCTCCCCCACCTTTGTAACGAGCCCGACCCTTGCCCCGGCTAAGGCAGCCGAAGTGGCAACGGCCGCCGCAGCCCCCCCAGGCCTCTCAACCCTTCTCCCGTCTGGGAATACTATCGTGTCTATCGATACGTGACCGAGCACCACCAGGTCCATCATCGCCACCACCCCCCTCATTCGGGCAGCCCTTTAAGCCGTTTTCCGTTGAGTAATCGGTTTTTACCCCCATCGTTTAGATAGCCATCGAAAAGGTTTAAAAGTTCACCCGCAAAAGTTCCCCGGTGAAAGGCATGGAGCCAGTTTTCCAGAACGAGACGATAAAGGAAATCCTCACCAGGTACAGGAGGATATGGGCCATAAACCACGCCCAGAGCGTTTTAGGCTGGGACATGGAGGTCAACATGCCCAAGGAGGGCATACTTGAGCGCTCGGTGGCCCAGGGCGAGTTGAGCGTTCTAAGCCAGGAGTTCATCCTCAAGCCAGATTTCATAGAGCTCGTCGAGAAGGCTAAAGGGCTGGAGCTCAACGAGTACGAGCGCGGTGTTGTTAGAGTCCTCGACAGGGAGATAAGGATAAGCAAGTCCTTCCCACCGGAGTTCCTGCGGGAGGTCAGCGAGGTAACGAGTCAAGCTACGAAGGCCTGGGAGGAGGCCAAGAAGAGCGACGACTACTCCAAGTTCGAGCCCTGGCTCGACAAGATCATCGGCCTTGCAAAGCGCGCCGCTGACTACCTCGGCTACGAAGACGAACCCTACGATGCCCTGCTCGACCTCTTCGAGGAGGGCCTCACCACCAGGGAAGTCGAGAGGATGTTTGACAAGCTTGAAAGGGAGCTGAGGCCCCTCATCGAAAAGATCATGGGGGAGGGGAAAGTCCCGCAGAGTCACCCGCTTGAGGAGCAGAAGTACGAGAAGGAGCAGATGGAGCGCGTTAACCTCTGGATCCTCCAGAAGTTCGGCTTCCCGCTCGGCACTCGCTCCCGCCTGGATGTATCAGCTCACCCGTTCACCACCGAGTTTGGCATTCGCGATGTCAGGATAACCACCAGATACGAGGGCTACGACTTCAGGAGGACTATACTCAGCACGGTTCACGAGTTTGGCCACGCGCTCTACGAACTCCAGCAGGACGAGCGCTTCATGTTCAGCCCCATAGCCGGCGGAGTAAGCCTGGGAATCCATGAAAGCCAGAGCCGCTTCTGGGAGAACATCATCGGCCGCTCAAAGGAGTTCGCCGGCTTAATCTACCCGGTTTTGAAGGAGAGCCTTCCGTTCATGGCCAACTACACACCCGAGGATGTGTACCTCTACTTCAACCTAGTTCGTCCGGATCTCATAAGGACAGAAGCCGATGTTGTCACCTACAACCTCCACATACTCCTCCGCTTCAAGCTGGAGAGGATGATGCTCAACGAGGGCGTTAAGGCGAAGGATCTGCCGGAGCTCTGGAACGAGGAGATGGAGCGCCTCTTAGGAATAAGGCCGAAGACCTACGCGGAAGGAATCCTCCAGGACATCCACTGGGCCCACGGAACTGTCGGCTACTTCCCAACCTACAGCATTGGAACGCTCCTCTCGGCCCAGTACTACTACCACATCAGGCGCGACATCCCTGACTTCGAGGAGAAGATAGCTAAAGCGGAGTTCGAGCCGATAAAGGCCTGGCTGAGGGAGAAGATACACCGCTGGGGAAGCATCTACCCGCCGAAGGAGCTCCTCAAAAAGGCCATCGGCGAGGAACTGAACCCGGACTACTTCATTCGCTGGGTGAAGGAGAGGTATCTGTGATTTACTTTTTTTCTTCTGAAAGCCCCGCCCTAAAGGGCGGGGATGCAGTAAACCACCCAAGAGCCCTTAAACCCTCGAAACCCTTTTAAACTCTGGAGTGTAGTAAGGCCTCGGAGAGGCCACTCAAAAGAGGTTTCGCGTTACCACTCTGCTTTGGAGTGGTTGACGCCGATAGGCGTCTTCCCAAAACGGCTTTGCCGGTAGGGGTAACGGGCCTGAGACCGACCTTCGGGCTGAACTGAAACTGGCAACGGGAGTAGGTAATGAGCCCGTAAACCGAACCGCCCACTGGCGAGGGTTAAGCCGAACCCCCGGCTAAGGCGGGGAGGAGGTCAGAGCTTTGCCACTCTTATTTTATCTTAGTGAATGCTCACGATTTTTCCTTTGAAGTCAATGCCCAGCTCTAAGACTGCATGGAGTTTTGAATAAATGTACTCAATGCTCTTCGGTGGAAACCTCAGGGGGATAAGTCCTGGAATCGTGATGTTCTCAACAAAAATAATCATTCCAAAGTCTTTGTCGAACGTTATAAGGATTCTATCCTCCGCGGTGGCAATTCGGGCAACTTCCTCGTCAGTCATGCCTCTCTTGGCTTCGTAGATAGATGTTATGTCAAAGCCGTTCTCCCTTAGGCGTTTGAGAACTGGGGTAGGGTATGTTTTCATCGGCCAGAAACTTCAACGTACTGCTCCTCCATTAATATCATGCCCGCATAGCCGATCGCGGCAAGTATGTCCTCTTTTGTCAGCTGGGGATGGCTCTCGAGTATCTCCTCAAAGCTCCAGCCGTTAGCAAGGAGTTCAAGTATGAAGTAAACTGGAATCCTCGTTCCCCTGATAACGGGCTTTCCACCCATTTTCTTGGGTTTATCTCGATTCTCTCCATGTTCATCACGTACTACTCCGTTAATCCTCCTAAAGAGACTTCGGGACAGTGAATAATGCTCAAATATGATGCATGCATTCAGTGTACTGGTGGTGCAGATGGTCAAAACCATCACGATATCCGACGACGTTTACAAAGAGCTACTCCGCATTAAAGGAGATAAGTCCTTCAGCGAGCTTTTTAGGGAGCTGTTAAGGGAGAAAAAGGGCAACGCCGATGCCCTGCTACACATCGCTGGAATCCTGAACGAGGATGAGTATGAGGAGGCCAAAAAGAGAATTAAAGAGCTGGAGGAGGCGTTTGACGAATGGGGGCAGTCCTTGACACAAACGTGATAATTGAAATAGCCAGGGGTAACAAGGACGTTCTCAACGCCATTCTAAAGCTTGACAAAACCTTCTACGTGACTTCCATAACACGCTTTTGAACTTCTGGTTGGTCTCCCTAAGAAAGATGAGCTGATATGGCTGAACCCTCTCATTGAGCTTCCCTTTGACAGAAAATCCGCTGAGATGGCCGCGTACCTCCACAAAAAGCTGAGGGAAAGAGGAACCCCCATGGGGTTGAGGGATCTTTTCATCGGTGCCGTTTGTCTCGCCAACGGCCTGCCACTGATAACGCTCGATGGCGACTTCGAGGTACTGAAGGAGTTCGGGCTCTCCGTCAAGCTAATTAGATAGCCCGCCTCAATCCTCAACCTCGAACTTCAAGACCTCATCCCTCTTCAGAACACCTACTCCGGCCTTCCTTCCGAGGACTTCAACGACCACCACCCAGTCCGGGTTTGACAGATCCACCTTCAAACCGCGCTCCTCCACGATCCTGGAGCCAACGGCCCTCTCGATCTCTTTCTCACCGAGCTTTTTGTTCCCCCTAACCCTCGCCCTCACCGCAAAGCTCCCGGTTTTCCCCTCCATCAGCTCGACGGCCTTCTCCTCGATATCCTCAAGTTTGGCGGGCAGGAGGCAGTCAAGCGGGACAACCCTTTGAAGTGCCTGCGTTTCAAAGGAACGGAGACTTTTTATCGCCTCATCCCTGCCCAGCGGCGTCTCGGCTACGAGGACTCCCCTCCACTCGGTTCCCCTGACGTGAACCCTGCCAAGGGCCCACTCAAGTTCGAGTATCGCGTCCCCCTCCCTGCCCGGCGGGCACGTCGCCACGAGAAAGACCATCTCCCCCACCATCGGACAAACTTTTATATTTCCAAAGACGAATTAATCCGGGTGACTTAAATGGAAGACGAACTTAAAGTTTATCCCTCTCAGATTTACACGGTTTACGGCCTGTCCCGCAACCCCTTTGAACAGCTCGCGAGCGAGGGCATAGAGGACGTTGAGGCGATCCACGTCTACCAGGAGGTAGATATGAAGCTCTCCACCATAGTCTCCGAGGTTATAGGGAACAAGAGCTCAATAGCCATGAGCATAGTCGGCCCCCTCGGGATGGGGAAGACCCAGAGGTTAAAGAGCATAGCGAAGGCCATAGAGAAGGAGGGGGGAAAGGCGATATACGTGAAGGTGGACACAAACGACATACTCAAGCTGACCAGGGACATATTCTACGCACTCAAGCCCCCGAGGAGCAGGACGAACATCTTCCTTGAAAACCTGAGCAGGAAGCTCGGCTTCATAGACCGCCTTGAGAAGATGCTCAGCGACACGAAGGAGTACAAGAGCAGGGACATCGCCGAGATGCTCGTCAAACAGCTCTCAAGGTTTCCCCACTCCACCCTTCTGCTCGACGAGCTCGAAAACATGCAGAGCGCGAGGGAGCACGAGAAGATACAGTTCTTTGAGATGCTGAGGCACGTCATAAGCACGATGCCCCCCGGCTGCATAGTCGCCTTCGCCTGCATACCAGAAGCCTACGAGGAGTACACCAAGATATTTCCGGCCTTCTTCATGCGCCTGCACTACGAGTTCAGGCTCAGGCCGATGAGCGTCGAGGAGACCTTTGAGCTGGTGAAGAAGAGGCTCAACAGGGTTCGCGTAAAGGACACCGACGATCCGCTCTACCCCTTCACCGAGGAGGCCCTCAGGATGATCCACGACCTGGCCAAGGGAAACCCGAGGCAGATCCTCCGCCTACTCCACTACGTCCTGAGCGAGGCCGCAAAGAGGGCCTTCGACCCGATTGACGAGCTCGTCGTCACAACCATCCTCGAAGAGCCGAAGAGCCTTGAGGAGTACATCAGGAGGGTTCCCAAGGACTACCGCGACCTCGTGGAGGCCATCGTCTACACTTTCAACGGGGGCCCGGTCAGCTACATAACGATAGCCAAGGAGCTGAAGAAACCGGCCAACATCGTTTACGAGTCCCTGAACCGGCTCGTTACCATCGGCTTCCTCGTCGGCGACCCCGGGGGAAACTACAAGGTGCCGAACTACGTCAGGAAGTTCCTCGGAGAGGAGGGCTGATGCCGAACTACGACGTTCACGTGCTCTCGGGGATAGTGAGCTATCCAGCGGTGGTTGCCCTGGCCGGCCTGCTCTCACCGACCCTCCACTTTGGCCTTACGCCCACGGCCCTAATCCTCGGCTACGCCCTCTACGTACTCGGCAGCGACCTGCCCGACATGGACCACCCGAACGCCCTCATACACAGGGGGACGAAGCCCATAGTCAGCGTCTCGGTCGGCGGTGCGGTCTACCTCTGGGTCATCCGCTACCTTCACCTCGGGGCCGAGTGGCTCAACCAGAGTGCGGCGTGGGCCATAGGGGCGGTCGGGGCATTCATAGCGTGGTTCGGCTTTACCGCGGTTATGCCGAGACACAGGGGGGTCGTCCACTCCCTCTTCTTCGCCGCGATCTACGGGTTTTTAGCGTTCCTCTTAGCTGGGTACGGTCTTGGGATGAGCTTCGGGGAGGCCCTGTACTCGGGCTTCGCCGCCTTCTCTGGGTACACCTTGCACCTAACGCTCGACGGATCTCTTAAGCTTGTTTAATATTACCCAATCATGTGCAACAACCCTTTTAAATAGGGAACGTTAGGAAAGGCCCGGAGGTGGGAAAAGTGTTCAGTCTCGGTGGCTTTTCACGTGGTGGAGAGTACGAGAGCAAGACCTGGGACGTACTCATAATCGGAGCGGGACCGGCTGGCTTCACTGCGGCAGTGTACGCGGCGCGCTTCGGCCTCGAAACCATCATCATAAGCAAGGACCTCGGGGGGAATATGGCGCTCACGGATATCATAGAGAACTACCCGGGCTTCCCGGAGGGGGTAAGCGGCCCGGAGCTGACGAACAGGATGCACGAACAGGTGAAGAAGCTGGGAGTCGAGGTCATCTTCGACGAGGTCGAGAGGATAGACCCGGCCGAGTGCGCCTACTACGAGGGGCCCTGCAAGTTCAGGGTCAGAACGGCCAACGGCAAGGAGTACAAGGGGAGAACGATAATCATAGCCGTCGGAGCGGCCCCGAGGAAGCTGAGGGTTCCCGGTGAGGAAGAACTTACGGGAAGGGGCGTCTCCTACTGCGCCACCTGCGACGGCCCCCTGTTCAAAGGGAAGAGGGTCATCGTTGTCGGAGGGGGGAACACCGCCCTTCAGGAGGCGCTTTACCTGAAGAGCATAGGCGTCGACGTTACGCTCGTTCACAGGAGAAGGGAGTTCAGGGCGGACAAGATACTGCAGGACCGCTTTAGGGAGAGCGGGATTCCTGCGATACTCGACACCGTCGTGACCGAGATAAAGGGCAAGGACAAGGTTGAAGGGGTCAGGCTCAAAAACCGCGTAACCGGCGAGGAGACCGAGATGAAGGTGGACGGCGTCTTCATCTTCATTGGCTACGAGCCTAAGACGGACTTCGTAAAGCACCTCGGCATAACCGACGAGTACGGCTACATCCCGGTTGACATGTACATGCACACGAAGGTACCTGGGATTTTCGCCGCTGGGGATATAACCAACGTCTTCAAGCAGATTGCTGTAGCTGTAGGCCAGGGAGCCATCGCTGCCAACTCAGCCAAGGAGTTCCTGGACGAGTGGAAGGAGAAGAACGGGGAGTGAACTCCCCTCTTTTCTCTTGAAAAAAGAGAGGTCAGAACCTCTCGATTATCCTCTTCATTAACTCCTTGTCTGGATTGCCGTAGACGAAGGTCGAGAGAACGTATTCCATCTCGTTTCTCGTCAGACCAAAGACGTCCCTCGCTATAATAGCTTCGAGCTCAGCCCTGATTTCCCTCCGCTCGTCCTCGTTTGTGATTTCGCTCGCCCCAATCCCAAGCTCTTGAGCCATGTCGTCATAGTGGCCCTTCCTGTAGAGGAGCTTGAAGGCGAGTTCGACGATTCTGGCCTTTGTCTCAGGTTTAGGCTCGGGAATCGGGAGCTCGTAGATGTAGAACATGTTGAGGTTAGCCGAGACCCTCTGCCTTATGTAGTAGTCGAGGGTGAAGCTGTTGAGGAGCGCCATGAGGTATAGGGTTTCCGAGTAGGGTATCCTCTCCTGAACGAGCTTCCCGTCCCTGATGGCGTATCTGAAGGGCTTGAAGTAATTGAGTGAATTCCCAGTAAAGACCCGCTTGGGCAGAACCGTGCTGATGAGGGTTCTCTCGTTTGTGGAGCTTGCTATCGCCCTGTAAACGAGCCTGTGCTCCTCGTAATCCAGCTTAAACTTTCCGTTCTCAAAGTTCTCCCTCACGAGCCCGTAGTTCTCGTCTATGAACGCCCTGAGCTCCTTCCTCTTCAGGCCGAGCCTCTCGCCTTCGGCCTTAAGGAACTTTTTAACTCTGCTAAGCTCCTTGCTCAGCAACCGTTCCCTCCCCTTCTCTTCCTCGACCCAGTACCTCGGCTCGGCAAAGAAGGGCTCGTACTGGTGTATCATCTTGCCCTCGTAGAGGACGAGACCCCTGCGGGAGGTGTTGAAGAGGTCGTTGTCGTTGGTCATGTGAAACTCGCTCTTGATATCCCAGCCGTGCTCCCTCAGTAGCCTGTAGTCCCCACGTATCTTCTGAACGAGCTTCACATCTTTCCCGCGCCTGAACTCGGTGACGCCAAGAACACCCGGCGAGAGCTTTGGAATCAGCACAACGGGATAGTCGAAGGTCACCGCCTCGATAAAGTCATCGAAGGCTCCTCCGTTTTCAGAGAGCCACTCCTCGTAGTTCCTCCTCGTAACGTAGAAGGCCGCCCTGAAGGGCTTATCACACTTACCCTTGGTGAAGAACACCACGTCGAACTTGAACTGGGGGTGAACCTCCCTGAACCATCCCTGCCCGCGGTTCTCGAAGGAAATCAGCTCTTTGAGGCAATAATTTTCAAAAATTTCCTTCCTCAGGGGCATTGCACCTTCATCGGTGTGGAAGTTGGACGGAATTAACAGGTTCACCGCTTCCTTGGAAAGCTCCATGGCCCTCTCGAGGAAGATTTTCTGATAGGAGAGATCACCTTTACCGTAGAGTTTATACCTCGACCTTATGAACTCGGAAAGTTTCCTTATGTCCTCCTCGTACTCCTCCCAGAGTTTTTTAACGTTCTCATCCTTCAGCTTCTCCTTGAATAGCCTTTTGAACTTCGGCCCCTCAATGCTGAACTTGCTCACCTCGCCGAATATCTCCGGGTGCATAGCCGCGAATTCCTTCGACTGGGGCTTTATGTTCTCCCACGGCGGATTGCCGATAACCCCGTGAAAGCCCCTCTCTTCTTTAGGTAGAGGCTCGCCGTTCTCGTCGAAGTAGAGGAAGAAGAACTCAAGCGGATAGAACAGGGGCTTCTCAAAGTCCCATCCTTTCTCCCTCATCCTCTCGGTAAGTTCCTCCCTTATCCGCGCCCTTATCTCCTCCATCCCCTCAAGAACCTCGGGGTTCAGGGGGTCTTTCAAATAAGCTTCCCTCTTCTCCCAGAGGGCCTTTATCTCGTTCTTGAAGTCCTTCATCAGCTCGACTACCTCATCGTCCGGAAGGGAAACTATCGAGTCCCCGTTTACGAGGTTCATCTCAAGGTCAGGAAGAATGTGCTCCTCAGCGCCGAGGTTTTTGTACCTGAATTCATCGGGTTCGAGCTTTATTGCCTCCTTCCAGATGTTAACTTTGGCGACGTCTATGGCTCTCTCGTCGAGGTCAACGCCGTGGATGTGGCGGAGAATTATGAGGGAGAGCAGCTTTCTTCTATGAAGGCCAAAACCGAGAAACTTCCTTATCTCCCTTACGAGCTCCTTCTGTTTTCTTATGTGCTCAGGCTCCGCAAGCTCTTTCACGGCGTTCTTGTAGCTCTCAGCCCACCTCGTTTTTTCCTCTATCTCCACATAAACGGCGTAGATTTCCCTCAGGACTTTGATCAGAAAAGAGCCGGAACCGCAGGCGGGATCAACGATTGCAATCGAAGCGAGCTTCCTCGCCAGCTCCCATGCCCTTTCCTCGTCTATTTCCTTCGAGTTAAGAACCTCAAGGAGTTCGTTCTTGACTGGCCCAAAAAGCTCCCCAACGAGTCTTTTGGCCATGTAGCGGGTTATCTCGCTGAGAGTGTAGTATATTCCCATCTGCTTTCTCCTTTCGGCCAAAAACATCTCGTAGGCCTTCCCAAAAACGTCCTCGTCGATCTTCCTGAAATTGTAGTAGAGGAGACCCCGTTGAAATGCCCCTCTCCATCCCTCAACTCCGAGGATGAGCTTGACCCTCTTCATAAAGCTCGTTATGTTCTCATCGCTACCGTCAAGGGCATCCAGCGGGGAGCTTTTGAAAAGCTCCGTATCGTAGTAAGCGTAGAACCAGTCATCTATCTCCCCGAAAAACTCTTCAAGGACTTTTCTCGGACCACGTGGACTCCACCTTTTTTCAACGGACGTGAAGGTATCATGAAGGAAGCGGAAGGGAATTAGACTGTGGTCTTCGAGCGTTTTTATGAACATGAACTTGTTGAGCAGGTGCACAATGCTCTCACTCGGATTTTTAATTTTCCACTTCACTCTTTCAAGGGTTGTGGACCAACCCTTAAGGTCTTTGAAGAACCTCTCGTCGAGGTCGTACTGGGGAAGTTTATCTTCCTTCCTCCTCACGAGCTCCCAGATGTCGCGAATCTCCCCGAGCTCGGTTACAAACTCGGCAAAAGACTCTCTGTGGAAAGGCTTGAAGTCATAGACCGCCTCCCTGCTGAAGTAGTAAACGTCAACGAGGTTCGTGAGAATGACGTAGTCCACCTGGGCCTCCTTGAGGTAACGAACTATCTGGTTATTCTTTTCACTTTTCATTTGATTGTATATGTCCTCAAGCGAAATGGGCTTTATTTTTACGCCGTTCTTGACTTTGTAAGCCCTGTGCATAGCCTTGAGCTCAATAGCTACTGGATTGGTCGCCCCACTCTTTACTAAGAAGTCCACCCATCCATTGCCGAGCTTTATCTCCGGCACCCACTCAAGGCCCAAATGTTCAAGTATTGGGCTGAACAGAAACTCGGAGAGCAGGAACTCGGGTTTTGCAAAACCAATGCTCTCAATGTACTTGCGAGCGTTTTGGGTCTTCAATCGCTCTGAGATCTCCTGAACAAAAGCAGGCGTTAGCTCAACGGCCCCAAGCGATGAGAGAACCCTCAAGTCATCAAGATAATCCTGGAGGAGTCTTTTGCTAATCCCTCCCACTTCTGACACCCACAGAGTCTCACTATTAGATTTTAAAAGCCCATCGCCCAAAACGAGACCTTGATTCCTGAATCACGTTAACATCGCTAAAACGGAAGGGACTTTTCCGAAAAATTTTCACCCAAAAATGTTCATTGATGAACATAAGGTTATATAGGAGTAGCGCGATGGAGGGGCGGGTGATTCGAATGGTGGTCAGGCCAAACGTCAAAGAGCTCCCCGGACCGAAGGCGAGGGAAGTCATTGAGAGAAACTTCAAGTACCTCGCGACGACAACTCAGGATCCGGAGAACCTCCCGATAGTCATAGACCGCGGGGAGGGCATAAGGGTATACGACGTTGACGGGAACGTCTTCTACGACTTCGCGAGCGGCGTTGCGGTGATAAACGTCGGACACGCGCACCCGAAGGTCGTTGAGGCGATAAAGAGGCAGGCCGAGAGGTTCACCCACTACTCCCTCACCGACTTCTTCTACGAGAACGCCGTCGTCTTGGCCGAGAAACTCATAGAGCTCTCCCCCGGAGACTTCGAGAAGAAAGTGGTCTACGGGAACAGCGGTGCCGAGGCCAACGAAGCCGCTATGAAGCTCGTGAAGTACGGAACCGGAAGGAAGAGGTTCCTCGCGTTTTACCACGCGTTCCACGGGAGGACCCAGGCGGTACTGAGCTTAACGGCGAGCAAGTGGGTTCAGCAGGAGAGCTTCTTCCCCACGATGCCCGGGGTTGAGCACATCCCGTACCCGAACCCATACAGAAACCTCTGGGGGATAGACGGCTACGACGAGCCGGACGAGCTTATAAACAGGGTTCTCGACTTCATCGAGGAGTACGTCTTCAGGCACGTTCCGCCGCACGAAGTGGGTGCGATATTCTTCGAGCCGATACAGGGTGAGGGCGGCTACGTAGTCCCGCCGAAGAACTTCTTCAAGGAGCTCAAGAAGTTCGCGGACGAGTACGGAATCCTCTTGGCGGACGACGAGGTTCAGATGGGCATAGGAAGGACCGGAAGGTTCTGGGCGATCGAGAACTTCGGGGTTGCCCCCGATCTGATCCAGTTCGGAAAGGCCATAGGCGGTGGGCTTCCTTTAGCTGGGGTCGTCCACAGGAAGGAGATAAGCTTTGACAAGCCTGGAAGGCACGCAACGACCTTCGGAGGCAACCCAGTTGCCATAGCCGCTGGGATAGAAGTCGTCGAGATAGTGAGGGAGCTCCTCCCGCACGTCAGGGAAGTAGGAGACTACCTCCACAAGTACCTTGAGGAGTTCAAGGAGCGCTATGAGGTCATAGGCGACGCGAGGGGCATCGGGCTTGCCCAGGCCATCGAGATAGTCAAGAGCAAGGAAGGCAGGGAGCGCTATCCAGAGCTGAGGAGCAGGATAGTGAAGGAGTCCGCCAAGCGCGGTCTGATCCTTCTCGGCTGCGGTGACAGCAGCATACGCTTCATCCCGCCACTCATCGTGACGAAGGAAGAGATAGACGTGGCCATGGGGATTTTTGAGGAGGCGCTGAAAAAGGCGCTCTCCTGATTTCAACTTCTTCCCTTCTGCACAAAACCTTTAAAGGTCATTAAAGCACTCCCCCAGGGGATGCCCTTGCTTTCATCGGGGGAGATAGAGGCACTGACGCTGATGCTCTTCACGGCCTACGTGCTCTACCTCCTGAGGAACAGGGAAAAGTTCAGCATGAGGGGGAAAGAACTGCTCCCGGTTCTCCTCACCGCGACGCTAATCTCTCTGCTCCTCGAATACGGGGTGGGACTAAGAACAGAGGCCGGTGAGATGACGCTCGGCTACCTTGGGCTCTTTTTCTTCTCGGCGGCCTTTGGCGAGACCGTTGGCGTGGCCTCGGCGATGGGAGTGGCCTTTGCTGACTACCTCTCCACCTCCGACGTTCATTACGGGTTCCTCTCCCTCCTCGCGGCGTCCGCCGCGGCTATAGTTACCGGCAAAACTTCAAAGATCAGCCCCGAGTTCTCGGTGCTCCTCTCGGCCGCGGTGCTTGGTGCTCTGACGGCCCTGATCCTCTGGGTTCCATGGTTCTGGGGAACTTCCCAATCTGTTTCAAGAACGATCTTCCTGATGTCCCCCCTCTCTGCATCTGTATCAACCGGTGTAGTAGCCGCTTCCGCCCTCGTCCTCTGGCTCAGGAGGGAGAACATAATAGGGGAGCCAATAGAAAAAAGGGGCTAAATGCTCTTTATCTCGTTCCACATCTCGTCCTCCACTATAAGCGGCTCTATTGAGACCCTCTTTGAGGCCCTCCTTATCTGGCCGAGGTACCTCGAATCCGCTATCACAGCGTCGTAGTCGAGCTCCTTAACAGTGTAGACTGAGAGGTCGAGGACGTCCACGACCTCGCCGGCGTACTTCAGGAAGCCCTCGCCAGCTAGGAGGATGTCCGGCTGGAGCCCCTCGGTCTTAAGATCCTCCACGGCCTTCTCAATTATTTCAAGGATCTCCTCCTTCAGCCCCATCACGAACCCCTCGCGCTCTCCATTATCCTAACACTGCTTGAGGCGCCTATCCTGTTCGCACCGGCCTCTATCATCTCAACGGCCTTCTGGAACGTCCTTATACCCCCTGCGGCCTTAACCCCCATGTCCGGCCCAACGACCCTTCTCATCAGCCTAACGTCCTCAACCGTTGCACCGCCGGTTCCAAAGCCTGTGGAGGTCTTCACGAAGTCCGCTCCAGCTTCTTTAGCGAGTTCGCAGGCCTTGACCTTCTCCTCTTCTGTGAGGTAGCAGGTCTCGATTATGACCTTGACCTTCGCTCCCCTCTCGTGGGCGACTTTAACGACCTCCCCGATGTCCCTCTTCACGTAGTCGTAGTCCTTATCCTTCAGCGCACCGATGTTTATGACCATGTCAAGCTCGTCGGCCCCATCCTCCAAGGCCTTCTCAGCCTCAAAGACTTTGACCTCGGTTGGCGTTGCACCGAGCGGGAAGCCGATGACGCTCGCCACCTTGACGTCTGCCTTCTTCTCCCTCAGGTAGTCCTTGGCGAGTTTAACGCGGTAGGGATTGACGCAGACGGCGTAGAAGTTGTACTCTATCGCTTCATCGCAGAGCTTCATTATGTCCTCCCTCGTGGCGTACGGCCTGAGGTTCGTGTGGTCGATGTACCTGGCCAACTCCTCGGGTTTCACCGTCATCACCCAAGTTAGTTCACCGATGGTGTATATAGGGGTTTTGCCCACCGAAGGTCTCCCTGAACTGCCTGAAGAACTCAGCGCTAACGTCCTCGCCCCCGAGGTCGGGCCGAAGCTCACCACGGAGCACTCTCTCAAGGACTTCAACGGCGTTTCTCCAGCCTTCCTCCAGGGTCTTCCCCTTTGGAATAGGGTTCCTGAGGACGTGCCAGTGACCGTCGCCCTCGTAGTAAACTGCCACCCTGGGTATGTAGTCGATGTCGAGGAAGGTGTTGTCGAGCGTGAGCTCGATCCTGAAATCAGCGAACTCTATGAAGCCCTCCCTAAGCAGCGCCTCCTTGGCTTCCTCCCATCTCATCTCCATCACAACGAGGTAAACAGGAACGAATAAAACCCTTTGGATCAAGGTTTCAGGGGGTGATCGCATGCTGAGCGGTGCGGAGCTTGAGAGGTACGACAGGCAGATAATGCTCATAGGAGAGGAGGGACAGGAGAAGCTCAAGGCGGCCACCGTTGCCATCGCGGGAGTCGGGGGGCTCGGCTCGCCGGTTGCCTACTACCTGACCGCCGCTGGAATCGGGAGGATCATCCTCATCGACCCCGAGAAACCTGAGCTCAGCAACCTGAACAGGCAGATACTGCACTGGGAGGAGGATCTTGGGAAGAAGGCAAAGTCCGAGTCCGCGGCCTGGAAGCTGAAGCGCTTTAACTCAAACGTTGAGGTTATAGCAAGGGCGGAGAGACTGACCGCCGAGAACGTGGGGCGCGTCGTTGGGGATGCCGACGTCGTGGTAGACTGCCTCGACAACTTCGAGACGAGGTTCCTCCTGGACGACTTCACCGCGGAGAGGGGGATACCCCTCGTCCACGGGGCGGTTGAGGGAACCTACGGGCAGGTCACGACGATATTTCCGGGAAAAACGCGGAGGCTCCGGGAGATTTTCAAAAACGTCAGGAAAAGGGGCAAGTTCCCGATAATCGGGGCCACTGCAGGTGTCGTCGGCTCGATACAGGCCATGGAGGTAATAAAGCTTCTGACGGGCATAGGAGAGCCCCTCCTGAACCGCCTCCTCATAGTGGACCTCGCCCACAACGGCTTTGAAGTCGTCGAGCTTTAGCCGGGAGGTAGAACGCTCACTGTCCTGTTAACGCTGAGCACATTGAAGCGCCTCAGGAGGAGGCCCCTCTCGATGACCTTCCCCCTTCCACCGTAGGGATCCGTGTAGCCGTAGGAGACCTCAAAGAGCAGGGATATCGTCCCGTTCACTGGAGTTCCGCCGAGGATCCTGAGTTCCATCGAGGGAGAAGAGACCGAGATCGTGGAGCCGTTGGGGGAGCCGACGAGGAGGGATACGAGGCCCTTCAGGTCTTCTCCATCGGGCCTGCAGCTGATCCTGAGTTCATCCCCTTCACCCGAGGCCCTGCATCTCCCAGCATTAACCTCCTCGATGAAAATCGAAAGCGGGTTGTAACGGTAGAGGTCGAGGACTCCCTCGTAGCCCTTCTCGCCCTCCCCGAGGTGAAGCCAGCGGCCGTCCGAGAGCAGGTAGGCATCACCACCTGTGAGAATGGCCCGGGTCACGTACCTCGCCCCCTCGGGGTAAGCCCTTACGGTCATGTTGATGGCCATTACGCCGTTGTTCAAGTCGAAATACCCCCTCGATGACGTGAGTATGGAGACGTTCTGAACCCGTGTTACACCACCGGAGGTGACCTCGGTGGAGAAGTCGATGACCGTCGAGATGTTGGCGGTGTAGGAGGAGACCCCTATGGAGCAGGCCCGCTGCGGAGATGTCCTGGTGTCGCTTGGCCCCGTCCCGGTCTCATAAACAGACGAGGTTGTGTGAGCCGTGGAAGAGGTACGGGAGGTCTCCTGGCCGGAAGAGGACGTGGATAGGCGCTGAGAGGAAGTTGGGGAAGTCCCGGTGGAAGGGACTCCCTTGCCGCCCCCTCCCAAACAGCCGGCCCCAAATGAGAGCAGCACGAGGGCTATCAGAATCAGGGGGACGATCCTCATTCAACCACCTGCTTTAGTTCGCTGGATACTCTAAAAACCTTCCGGAAGAGATAAGAGGGGGACCGAGAAGGGGATACGGTGGTGGTATGGGAAATAACGGGAAAAAGGTTGGGATCTCAAGGGGAGGCTTTGACGTCCAGGCGGCCATAGAGAGGCTCTCAAACCCAAAGGCCGGCGCCTACGTGATCTTCTTGGGCAGAGTCCGCGGGGAAAGCAGGGGGAGGAAGGTGCGGAAGCTCGTTTATGAGGCCTACGAGGAGATGGCCCTGAGGGAGATGGAGCGGATTAGGGAGGAAGCCCTCGAGAGGTTCCCGATACTTGACATGGTTATAGAGCACAGGGTCGGGGAGCTTGGGGTGGGTGAGGACACGATACTCGTGGTGGCCAGCGGAGTGCACAGGAGGGAGGCCTTCGATGCCTGCTCTTGGGCAGTAGATGAGGTCAAGAGGCGCGTGCCCGTGTGGAAGAGGGAGGTAACGGACGAGGGCACCTTCTGGATAGAGGGGGAGAGGAGCGTTCCGGATTACCACGGCTGAATGTTCGTCATTTTTTGCTAACTTTTCTCAATAGTATGCAAAATCGGAATAGAAAAAGTATATATACCCCCCTTTCCGACCAGATATGGTGGTCGTAATGGCAGAGGTTGTTAGGATAGGAGACAGGACAATCGAGGGAGTAAACTGGGGAGCAAGGTTCTCGATAGGGAAGCCCCCCTGGAGCAGCGTTCCCCATACCGGAAGGGTGGAGAGGCTTATCCTTCAGCTCGGGGCAGGGAAGGGAAAGTTCAGTGAAACCCAGGGGATTCCGAGGTCAATCGGCTGCATAGGCAACAACAGGTTCGTGCTCAGGAGGGAGAAGCTCAGCAGGGATGAGATCGAAAGGATCCTCCTTGACTTCAAGAGGATGAAGGGGGAGGAGCTGTGGCTTACCAACTACGATGACGTCGATGAACTCCTGTGGGCTGCCAAGAGGGCCGTCGAGATCGGGTTCGAGAGGGTGAACGCGGTCGTCTTGGAGGAAGACCTTGAAAAAGTAAAACCCTTCCCCGGCGTCAGGTTCATAGCGGAACTTGAGTACAGCAGGGAGGATGTCGTGAGAACGGTTGGAATCGAATGGGTCTCTGGAATCCTCGTCATGGTGAACCAGGAGAACCTCAACGATGCCATGGAGTTCCTCCCGAGGGTTGGGGGAGACGTCGAGGTCTACATTGACGTCCTCTATCCCAAATCCGCCCGCTTCCTGTCCTTCAACGTCATAGAGCTGAGGAGGATCATGAACCCAACAGTTGAGAAGTACAACGACTGCCTCGCCGGGACGATAGCGGTCAGCGGCGACGGCTACGTAACCCCCTGCCCCCTGCTGAGGAATTACGTGGTCCAGGATGCAAGGGAGAATGGCCTGAAGGGCGTCCTGAGGAAGAAGAGGCTCAAGTCCTTCTGGACGCTCACCAAGGACAAGATAGAAACCTGCTCCGGATGCCCCTTCAGGTACGTGTGCCACGACTGCAGGGCCCTCGAGTACCAGGCAACGGGGGAGATAGAGGGGATCGAGTACTGCCCCATAGCCGATTAAAAGTCGAGGATTGAGTGGTAGCCGCTCCCGTCCTTTTTTACCATCCTGCTGTATATGGTCTTCGTGTACTTGTCAACCAAATCGTCTATGACGTCAAAATACTCGACGACGAACTTGTCCACGTACTTGCTGAACTCGAGTATCTTGTCGGCAAGATCCTCGGTGGACGAGAAGAAGCACTCGACGGAGTAGCCGTAGCCCACGAGGACGCCGATGAGGAGCTCCCTCTCCTTGAAGACGTTGAAAATCTCCTCTTTGAGATCCTTGGCCAGGCCGAGTATTCCCCTGTCGTAACCTGGGACATCGTAGCTGACGATGTAAGTCCTGATGAGGTCAAGGTTCTTGAGGCGGTTGATCATGTACTTAACCGTCGTCCTGCTCTTCCCGAGGCGCTGAGAGATTTTGGAGATGGGTGTCCTCGCGTCCACCCTGAGTATGTCCATGAGGACTGCGTAATCGTAGCTGAGGTTCCAGTCCCCGTATGTGATGCCCTCCGTGAGGGGATAGCTCCTGGCCTCGTAGTACTCGTAATCGTCGCTGTACCTGCTGAGGTACTCACCAATTAGATCCACCTGATCCTTGGGGACGTAAAGGATTCCGGAGAGGCCGTTCTTGAAGCCAAACACGGGGTTCAGGTAGGCAACGAAGGGGTTCCTGAGCATCTTCTCGGCTACACTCCTGATTTCATCCCTGGGGACCGAGAGAAAAGCCACGAAACTCTTGAGCCCGATCACGTCGATGTTGAAAACAGCGTTAACGTAGAAGTACTTTCCGTAATACTTGTCGTAGAGCCTCTTCAGACGGTAATAGTCCACCCCCTCCTCCTCGGATATTTTCCTGAGGCTGTCGATGGGGTGCTTCTCAAGGAGATCTGCAAGGAATTCCAGCTCCTCCCTATTTGCATCGACCATTGTTCATCCATAAAGGTTAAATCGTTCCATCGTTAAATCCTTATCGGTGAACAGGATGGTGAAGATAGAGGTCATAGACATCGAGAAACCGGAGGGAAGCGAGGTCATAATCGGCCAGGGGAACTTCTCCATCTTCACGGTTGACGACCTTGCGAGGGCCCTGCTGACCGCGGTTCCCGGGATAAAGTTTGGGATAGCCATGAACGAGGCCAAACCGCAGCTCACCCGCTTCACGGGCAACGATAGGGAGCTTGAGGAGTTTGCAGCCAAGAACGCGGTGAGGATCGGAGCAGGCCATGTCTTCGTGATAGTGATGAGGAACGCCTTTCCAATAAACGTCCTCAACACCGTTAAGAACCATCCCGCCGTTGCGATGGTATACGGGGCAAGTGAGAACCCGTTCCAGGTCATAGTCGCCGAGACTGAGCTCGGAAAGGGGGTTCTCGGCATAGTGGATGGGAAAGCCGCCAACAGGATTGAAAGCGAAGAGCAGAGGAAGGAGAGGAGGGAGCTGGTCGAGAAGATCGGCTACACCATAGACTGAGGAAGAGTGATCCCATGAGGCTGGCCTTCGTTACGTCCAATCCAGGGAAGGTGGAGGAGGCGCGGAAGTACTTCAAACCCCTCGGCGTCGAGGTCTACCAGCTCCACATTGAGTACCCCGAGATCCAGGCAGACACCTTGGAGGAGGTGGCAGAATACGGGCTTGAATGGCTTGCGGAGAGGTTTGAAGGGCCCTTCTTCCTCGACGACTCCGGCCTGTTCATTGCGGCCCTAAACGGCTTCCCCGGCGTTTATTCAGCGTACGTCTACAAAACCCTCGGCATCGGGGGCATTCTGAAGCTCCTTGAAGGGGAAACGAACAGGAGGGCACACTTCAGAAGCGTCGTAGCCTACTGGGACGGTGAAGTCCACCTCTTCACTGGGAAGGTGGAGGGGATGATAACCGCGGAACCGCGCGGTGCAGGCGGCTTCGGCTTCGATCCCGTCTTCATGCCCGATGGCTTCGACCGAACCTTTGCCGAAATGACAACCGAGGAGAAGAACCTGATCTCACATAGGGGGCGGGCCCTGAAGGCCTTTGCCGAGTGGCTAAAAGAAAACCTTAAATAAGGTTAAAAGAGCAAAAACGTAGGGCAGTTATTTGAAGAACTGACAAAGCAGCGGGGCGGTGCGGATGGTGGGACAGCTCGATGATATCGATATGAAGCTGTTGAAGGAGCTCAGGGAGAACGCGAGGGAGAACATAGCCTCCCTCAGCAAAAAGATCGGAATACCGAGGACGACGGTTCACTACAGGATAAAGAAGCTCCTCGAAGAGGGGGTTATAGAGAAGTTCACGGTTAAGCCAAACTACAAAAAGCTCAACCTCGGCACGACGGCCTTCATACTCGCGAGGTACGACCCGGAGTCGGGGGTAAACCAGAGGGAAGTCGCGAAGAGGGTCGCGATGCTCGACGGTGTCTACGAGGTTCACATAATCACCGGAGAATGGGACCTCTTGATAAAGGTCCGCGCCCCGAACTCCGAGGAGATAGGGAAGATAGTAATCGACAGGCTCAGGGAGATAAAGGGCATAGGCCAGACCGTGACCATGGTGTCCTTCGTTTCGGTCAAGGAGGAGCTTTAGGGGCGATGATTTTCGTTCTCCTTCCTGACCGGTGATGACGCGAGGAAAGATGAGCCCCATTCGAAAGATTTATAAACCAAAGCCTAAAACGCTCTCCAGTGGCAAAAAACGCCTTTCTTGGGGGTGTTAGCAGTGGAAATGAAGTTCGAGATACCCGTATGCACGTCATGTGGAAAGGAGATAAGCCCGAGGGAGCACGCCACCCACTTCGTATGCCCTAACTGCGGCGAGGCAATCATCTGGCGCTGCGAATCCTGCAGGGTCTTAGGGGTTCCCTACAAGTGCCCCAAGTGCGGCTGGGAGGGGCCGTGAATTTGGAGGTGAAGAAAAATGGCCGACTACAACATGGTTGCCGTCGTTAGGGTCATGCCTACCGACCCGGAGGTAAACCTCGACGAGCTTGAGGGGAAGCTCAAGGAGGCGCTCCCTGAGAAGTTCGGCCTTGCCAAGGTCGAGCGCGAGCCTATAGCTTTCGGCCTCGTTGCCCTCAAGTTCTACGTTTTAGCGAAGGACGAAGCTGGCTACGACCTCGACCAGGTTCTCGATGCCTTCAGGCAGGTTGAGAACGTCGAGAGCGCTGAAGTCGAGACCGTCTCAAGGATTTGAGGGGCTTTGCCCCCTTTAAATTCCGAAACCTTTTTCTAAGCTCGCTTTGATTCCGAAATGATGCCGTCGATTGAGGTAAAAGACCTAAAAAAGAGCTACCCAAAGAGGATCTCCCTCCCCTTCAGGAGGGTCGAATGGGTTGAAGCCCTCAAGGGAATCTCATTCAAAGTCAGAAAAGGCGAGCTCTTCGGCCTCCTTGGGCCCAACGGCGCCGGAAAAACGACAACGATAAAAATCCTCACGACACTTCTCGAACCGAGCTGGGGAAGCGCGAAGGTTCTCGGCTACGACGTCGTTTCCCAGGCGAGGGAAGTAAGGAGGAGGATAAACCTCGTTGCCGAGGGAGAGAGGACACTCTACTGGCGGTTGAGCGCCTATGAGAACCTCCGTTACTTCGCCAGCATCTACTACGTTCCAAAAGATGAAGCCGAGAAGAGGATAAGGGAGCTTCTCCAGCTCGTCGGCCTCTGGGAGAGGAGGAACGACCTGGTTATGGGCTTCTCCCGCGGGATGAAGCAGAGATTGGCCATAGCCAAGGCCCTCATAAACGACCCCGAGGTTCTCTTTCTGGATGAACCTACCCTCGGCCTCGACGTTCAGAGCGCCCTATTCGTCAGGGAGTTCGTGGAGAGGCTCGTTAGCGAGGAGGGGAAGACAGTTCTCCTGACGACCCACTACATGGCCGAGGCTGAAAAGCTCTGCGACAGGATAGCGATAATTGATGGTGGGAGGATAATAGCACTCGACACGCCGGAGAACCTAAAGAGGCTCGTCAGCGAGGGCGAAACCGTGGAGATAAGGGTCAGGAACTTGAGACCGGAGAAGGTGAAAGAGATTGATGAGAGGCTGGCAGTCTCCGAAGAGGATCCCACACATGGAACCCTCCTCCTTAGGGGGAACCTTGACGAGGAAGACCTGCCAAGGGTCGTTGAGAGGCTTATAAGGGCGGGGGCAAAGGTTCTCTCGGTGGAGAGGGTCGAACCAACGCTGGAAGACGTCTTCATAAAGCTCACAGGAAGGGCGCTGAGGGATTGAAATGGCCTTTCTGGCCGTTATGGAAAAGGAGTTCAGGATGTTCTTCCGCTATCCGCTCAGGGTCGTGAGCTCGGTCTTAGTTGGCCTCGTCTTCCTCGTTCAGTTCGTCTACTTCGGACAGGCAGTCCTCGGAGGGAGGTATTCGTCAATCCTCCATGCCTCCACAGGGGTCGGCGACTATCCAACGTACGCGCTCATAGGCTACGTCCTCTGGTGGGTCTCGGTTTCGCCCATGGAGGCCTCTGTGTGGGGAATCCGGAGGGAGCTCCAGCGGGGGACGTTAGAAAGCAACGTGGCTTCTCCTATGGGCCTCCTTGAGATGGTGGTCAGCTTGGCCTTAAGCTGGATGCTCATGGACTCGGCGATAATGGCTGTGGTCTTTCTCACCGGAGTGATTGCCTTCGGCGTGAGCCTTTCGTGGGTTGCCCTCCTGAAGGCCCTCCCCATCGTGGGCTTAGCTTTTCTGGCTTTCCTCGGCTCTGGTTTGGTCTTCGCTGGCCTTGTGATGGTCTTCAAGAACATAGGGCCCTTCGCCCAGATATTCGAGTTCTTAGTTCTCTTCATCTCGGGCGTCTTCTTCCCCCTCTCAACCCTCCCGGCTTGGGTTGTCTCGCTCTCAAAGCTAATCCCCCTCACCCACTCGGCCAGCGCGGTCAGGAAGCTCCTTGTTGGGATGTCGTATTTAGACGTGACCGGGGAGGTAACTTGGCTTCTTGTTCTGACACCCCTCTACTGGCTCGCGAGCTACGCCCTCTTCAAGTGGGCCGAAAGAACGGCCAGGGTGATGGGCTATGGCGGTTACTGAAGAGCTTGGGGCCCTCATGGGGGTCGCGAGGAAGAGCTGGAAGGTCTTCCTGAGCTACAAGCTCTGGTTCGTCAGTGATATTCTAATGGGACTTTTCTTCGCCGGAAACGCCCTCCTCATCGGAATAGGGCTAACCGGGAGAAGGCACTCGGAATCCCTCGCTCAACTCACCGGCTACTCCGATTACCTCCTCTTCGCAGTCCTCGGCTTCATGGTTCT
>NZ_JALXBJ010000024.1 GCF_026991495.1 Thermococcus sp.
GTCCTTTCCGGCCTCAAGAGACTCGGCCTCTTTCTCTGGGACGAAACCGATGAACCGAACGTTCTCGTGTTTAGAAAAAATTTGAGGTAAGCTAAGGCCTCCTGTGGAGGAGGGAAAGCAGGGAGAGCACGACGAGGAAGGCCGGCCCGCAGATTCCCCCCTTTTCAGTAGTTGAGGCTGTGGAAGTTGGAGAAGTTTCCCGGCTGGAAGTGCTCGCCGTTGAGGTCTCTGGGTTTGGGGTGGTGCTGGAGGAGTTAGAGGATCTGCTGTGGGTGTAGGCCGTTGATGTTGTGCTGGTCTTCGGCTTTGAGCTGGATGCTGTGAGACTGCCCGAACAGGGGTTCTTCTTCGAGAGGTCGAGCTTTTCGAGCTTCACCTCAAGGGGCAGGGCTTTTACCATGGCCTTTCCGCTCTTGATGGGCCCGGCACTTTCCGTGGTCACGTCAAAGGGCTTGGGCTTCAGCTCTGGGCTGTTTGCCTGACAGGGTGTTGAGCCGTCCTTGGTGATGGCGAGGAATACCAAACCCGGATTCATCAAGAAGTTCCTGTAGTAAGTGACGTAAACGTTATCGTCAACCGCAATACCGCCAAGCCTGTCGTCTATCATAGAATCGCCGGTTACGATGTTCCACCTTGGATTTCCATTCTCACCGAGGCTGAGAACCCAGACGTGCCTGAGGTAATCGCTTCCCCCCTCCTGGAGGGCTGAGCCAGCGTTGCCGAGGATGTAGAAGTTCCCGTCCGAGAGGAGCGAGACGAAGGTGTAGCCCGTTTTCGGAAACTTCTCCGCCCACAAGGGCTTTCCGTCAGCGCTTAAGGCCAGGATGAAAGGCTCGTAGAGCTTGGGCTTGATGGAACCGATGACGTAGGCCTTCCCGTCCCTAACGAGGAGCCCCTTCAGGATGTACTCGTCGTTGAGGCTCACGGCGATTCCCTTAGTTATGTTGCCGTTTTCGTCCAACCAGAAGAGGAGTGGTCTGAGGACGCTGACGAGCATGAGAACCCTTCCATCCGGGGAAAGCTCGATGCCGATCGGCTTAGCTCCGATGTCGGCTGTTGTGAAGCTCTTCGTCCAGATGACCGTTCCGTTGGGGGAAAGCTTGATCAGAACCGTCACAGGCCTCTGCCAGCTTATGCTCTGGGCTAAGATGTAGATGCTCTCCCTGCTCACGAGGACGTCAACGGGCATCAGCTCCCTCGGGAGGAGCTTTCCGTTGGAGCGAACAGAGAGCTGGTAGTATTTCGCCCAAACCACACCGCCGTCCCTCTTGAGCTCGGCTACAACCATGGCGGAGAAGACAGAGGAGCGGAGCCTCTTCGCGGGAAACACCGCGAGAAGGTTGCCGTTGGGAATGAACCTGAGGATACCGTGCTTTCCCTCGGTAAGCTCCCTCGCAGCAACCTCGGTTCCGTTGACTTTAAAGATCAGCCTTTCGGCGAACTTCAGCTCACCGCTTCCAGAGTCTAAAGCGAGGAAGTAGAACCTTCCCTTTGTGTAGTTGACCTCGTAAACGCTCGCCAGGTAGAGGGTTCTGTCGCTTAGAAGGGGCTGGGCAGGATAGGTGAAGGTCGCGCCCTTTATTGCGTATTTAACCGCCCATCCCTTGGCGCTCACGGCAGGGGTAATCAGGAGGAGGGCAATGAGGAGCACCGCAAGGTTCCTCACGCCGACCACCCATTGTTTCCCTTTCGCTCAAATCCTTAAATAAGTTTTTTAGAGACCCATTTTAGCGGTTAGAGCTGAGTTAAGTCAGGTAGAGGGTTTTTGGAGATGGTGGAACCTTTCCACCTTAAAATTAGCCGGAGACGTGGGAACCAAAGCGGTGCCGGAGGTGACCCAAAGTTAGTTTCAACTTGAAACTCCATTTTAAGTTTTGGATAATGTTAAGAACTTCAGTTTTTCGGTTGGAGTGACTTTGTATTGGAATCTTTTGTCATATTTTTGGATTGATACATGACAAGATTGTTGATATTTGTAAAATATAATGATTATTAGTATGCATGCGATGCTTGTTGGTTATATTTGAGTAACAAACCGCAACTTTAATAACCTTCTTCGAAAATTTTTCGATGAATTAAACCTCAGAGGTGATCGAAGATGTTCAACCCCGGCAGCGATGGTTTTATGTTGATTGCGGCCGCTCTGGTTTTCATTATGACCCCCGGCTTGGCTTTGTTCTACGGGGGAATGGTGAACAAGAAGAACGCCGTAACAATGATGATGCAGAACTTCTTCTCTGCCGGCTGGACAACCGTTCTCTGGGTTACCTTCGGCTTCAGCTTGGCCTTCAGCAGGGACATTGCAGGGGTGATAGGCAACCTGCACTACGCTTTCCTGACCCACATAAGTCCGAGCACTCTCTTTCCAGGAAACGACCAGATAAGCATGCTGACCTTCATGGTCTATCAGCTCATGTTCGCAATAATCACGCCCGTTCTCATGACGGGTGCGTTCGCGGACAGGATGCGCTTTAAAGCGTTCATAGTCTTCCTCACGCTCTGGTTGATCTTCGTGTACTTCCCCCTCGCCCACTGGGTCTGGGGCGGAGGCTTCCTCGCCAAGTGGGGTGTTGAGGACTTCGCTGGAGGTCTCGTCGTCCACACGAGTGCCGGCTTCGGCGCATTGGCTGCAGTCCTCTACCTTGGCAAGAGGAAGTTCCCGAAGGAGGGCAACCACAGCCTGCCGTTGATCCTCATCGGGACGGCCCTCCTCTGGTTTGGCTGGTTCGGCTTCAACGCAGGTTCGGCTTTGAGGGTTGACCTCGACACGAACGTGGCCTTTGTGAACACGATGGAGGCAGCTGCATTCGCGGCGGTAACGTGGATGTTCTGGGACTACTGGAGAACCGGGAGATGGAGTGCCATCGGCTTCATGGCTGGTTCCATAGCCGGCCTCGCCACCGTGACCCCAGCCGCTGGTTTCGTCACCCCCCAGGCGGCCATGGTTATAGGGATCGTAGCGGCTATAGTCTGCCATCTCGCCGTTGATTACAAGAACAGGAAGGGGTGGGACGACGCGCTCGACGTCTGGGGCGTCCACGGAATGGGCGGCTTCACGGGCATAATCCTCCTCGGACTCTTCGGAAGCTCGGCTATACTGGGGAGCAACGGCCTAATCTACGGTGGGGGAACCTTCTTCCTCAAGGAGACAGCGGCTGCAATCTTCGTGGCAATCTACGCCTTTGTCATTAGCTACATCCTCATCTGGATCACCGACAGGATAACCCCCGTCCGCGTCCCGGAGGAGGCTGAAAAGGTAGGGCTCGACGAATACGAGTGGGCTGAGGAAGCCTACGCCCTCTGAACCCTTCTTTTTCCCGTTTTGCCCGGCAACGGCAAAGCTCTTTAGGGTTAAATCCCATTCTCTTCAGGTGTTTTGAATGGAGGTAGTCGGTCTGGACGAGGCCCGCCTACCGGAGTTTCAGGCCCTCTACACAGATTTCTTCGTGGAGCTCCGGGAAAAGCAGGGGTGGAAGGTGGCGAAAGAAGCCTACAGAAGGGAGGCCGAAAACTACTTTAAGCGGGGCGACACAATCTTCCTCGCACTGGAAGGCGGCAGGGCGGTGGGTTTTGTAAGGCTTTCGAGCAGGGAGGGCTGCTTCTGGGTCGAGGAGATATACGTGAGGCCAGAGTTCAGGGGAAAGGGGATCGGCAGGGCGCTCGTTGAGAGGGCCGAGGAAGAGGTTCTGAAGCACGACAACTCGCTCTACCTCTTCGTCCTGCCGCAGGACAAGGATGCGATAGCCTTCTGGAAGAGACTCGGCTACGATGTTGTGAACACCGTTGAACTGGTCAAGTATCTCACGGGAGCGCCGCGGGATGGGAACTTCCTCACGATCGAGATTTTGGGTGAGGGGTTCAGAATCTTTGAATGGAAGGGCAGGAGCTTCACCGATGAGGAGAGGCGCTTCATGGATCTTTTGAGGGAGTTCTACAAAGCCGGAGGAACGAAAGAAGAGTTCTTAGAGCTCGTGAGCAGGGCATTGGAGGGGTGGCTGGAGTGAGGGTCAAGCCCCTTAAAAGCAATGCCGAAAGGCTCGCCTGCCTTGAGATAGCGAAGGCTTTACCGGAGTGGTTCAACGAGGCTGGGCTTAAAGCGATGGAACGCGACCTTAAAAGCGAAACGACGTTCATCGCCGTTGAGAACGGTAGGGTTCTCGGCTTCATAGCCATCAAACACCTCAATGAGAAAGCCCTCGAAATCCTCTGGATGGCCGTTAGGAGGGAGTTTAGGAGAAAGGGCATCGGAACCGAGATGCTGCACTTTACCGAGGAGTGGGCGGTAAAGAGGGGCTTTGAAGTCCTCGTCGTTAAAACGTCGGGCGATTTAAGCTACAAACCCTACGACGAGACGAGGCGGTTCTATGAGAAGAACGGATTCGTGAGGGTAGCGCTGATAGACCCCTATCCAGAATGGGGCGAGGAGGCGCTGATTTACGTGAAGTGCCTCCGCAAAGATTAAATGGATTTGTTTTCATCTTTCTCCATGCGCTGGAGCGAGATTCCAGGAGATGCCAAAGCCTACATCCTCTACCACACGTTAATTTCTCCGGGCCTGATAGTCTGGATACTCTTCCCGCTCTACCTGCTGGAGACCGGCTATTCTGTTTTGGAAGTTGGAGCGTTCTTTACCGCCGTCAATATTCTCGCGATTCCCCTTACTTACCTCTTCGGCAGACTCTTCAACCGCTGGGACATAAAGAAGGGCCTCATCGCGATTGACGTCCTCGATGGAGTCGCCTACGTTCTCTACGGTCTCGCGAAGGGTGCCATAGCTCCGCTCATGCTCTTCGCGGGAAGGACGATAGAAAAGCTCTCGACGATGCTCTACCCGCTCTATCGAGCCTACGAGCAGATAATCTATCCAGAGGAAAGATATGAGGAGATATTCGCCTGGCACCTCCGCCTGCCGGAAATTTCAAGGCTCCTGACGTTTCCGGTAATGGGCTACGTCCTCGGCTACGTTTACCCCGGCCCCGAGAGCTACCGTTGGGCCTTCATTCTCTTCGGACTCTTTTCAGCGGTAACCGTGACATACATCTGGCGCTTCCTTCCATCGGTAGGCAAAGAGGAGAGGATAACACCGGAGGGCTTTACGTTTAAGGTTGGGGAGTTCAGGCTCCTCATAGTTTTTGAAACCTTCATCACCCTTGCCTGGGCCCTCGCGCCCGAGATGGTGCTAATCAACTACGTCGTCTTCGTGCTGCATAAAACTGTCTTCGAGGTAACCCTTGTGGCGGTTGCCAGCGGTCTTGCCTCGATTTTAGGAACCTACGCCAGTGAGCGCGTTCCAAAGGGAAAGGGTTTTCAGGCCCTTGGTGTGGGCATGGGCATAAACGCTCTTTACACCCTGGTCATGGCCCTATCACCGCCCCTGTGTATTGTTCTGCTTGTGTATGCTCTTGGCGACTTCGGGAGCAGTTTGGGATTCCCTTTCTATCGCTCCTGGATGTTCAGGCTGATTCCAAAGGAAAAAGCCAGCGAGTTCCACGCGGCGATATCGAGCTACCGGAAGGTCTTAGGCATGTTCACACCGCTCGTAGCCGGAGGCCTGGCGGGTGTTCGCGCGACGCTGCCCTACGCTGCCAGTCTGGCCTTCTTCGTTTTAGCTGGGATGATGTTCGCGGTGCTCTCAAGAAAGGAAAGGAACTTCCGATCACCTGCCCCTCCTTAAGGGCAGCAGGTACACGAGAAAGACCGAGGCGATGAGGGCAGCGATCAGGTATCCGGCCAAGGAACGATGAGAGCGGGGTTTGCCTCCCCCTGGTGGCGTCTCCGGTGCGGACGATGTAGGAGACGATGTGACGGAGGCCTTGCCCCCGGTGTTTCCCTCAATAACGTACAGCTTCAGCTCTTTTCTGAGCGTCCGGTTTCCTTTTCTGGCCACTATGTAGAACGTTATGCTCCTGTTGAGCGTCAGGTTCATCTCGCCTTCCCTTGAGCGGGCGAAGTTGGAATCGACGACGTCGCCGCTCGTGTACCAGTATATCCTGACCTTTTCCCCGGCCCCGAGGACGGAGGTCGTTGCGTTGCTTTCCAGGATTATGTAGAGGGGTTCCTCAAATTTTGGATCGGACGCTTTGATCAGACGGTAGATGAGCCTCATTTTCTCCCAGTTCACGGTCTTCCAGTCGTCGAGGAAAATCCCTCCCGTGTCCCCGCTCTCCGGGTTCAGACACCAGTAGAAAAAGTTGTAGATCCTTTTTCCCAGCAGCCACTGGACGAAGGAGTCCTGCCAGACTTTATCCAGTCCCCTGTAGGTTCCACCCCACTCGCCGATCGCGATGGTGTAGTTCAAATCGGTAAGGTAACCAAAGTGTGCGTTCCAGATGGCGGGCATGTTGGCAGGGAAATCGGGGCTTTTGAAGTAGTCCATCATATAGACGCTCGGCCCGTACACGTGGGGGGAATAGACGACCTTCCCCTTGGGCAGTCTGACGGGATATTCCCTTACCCCCATGAGGTTCTCGCCCCAGAAGGTCCACCATCCGTTTTTCTCGATTTCGCTGTCTATCCTTGGCACGTGGGTGTACTGGGTCCCCTCGACGAAGATTAGCCAATGGGGGGCTACCTTGAGTATCTCCCCTCCGGCCCTCTCGGCAAAGAGCCGGAAGTCCCTCTTATCGCCCGTCCCCCATCCAGCCGGGCCGTGGGGTTCGTTCTTCAGGTCGGCCCCTATGACGTTGGGGTACTTTCCAAACGTTCTTGCGAGAAACAGCCAGTCTTTGATGTACTGATCCTCCGTATAATTTTCGGTGTACCACAGGGGCTCTATTTCAGTGCAGCCTATCCTGTGGTAATCGAGGAGGACGTAAAGTCCGATGGTGTTTGCGTACGACACTATCTTTTCCATGATTTTTAGGGATGTCAGGTTTCTGAGATCTGGGTTTAGGGCGTAGTTTATCCTTCCGGGTGTGGGTTTTGTGCCGGGTCTTATGGACTCGCTGCAGAAGGGAAGCCTTATCGCATTAAAGCCGAGCCTTTTGACGTCATCGAGGATCCCCTTCCAGTTCCGTTCATTGAGACCGTAAACCACGTGGTCTTTGAGCTCAAAGCCAAACCAGCTGACACCGTGCAGATAGAGCGGTCTAACCTCGCCCGTCGTGAGATTTTGAACGAAGATTGTACCGTTTTCGGCGGTGTAATTTACCCCAGGGGAATCGGCGGCACCTGTGGGGGGCAGGTGAATGAGCGAAAGGAGCAGGATCAGGGATATCAGGCTAACCTTCAGCAGGGCGAGAAAAGGGGGGCAGGTTGATTCGCTCCTGCCCCCTTGGTGGGTGGGTGCCATGGCCAGCGGCTGCCACGGGGAACGTGAACCACTCCGGCAGGATGCATAGCTCGGTAACGGGGGATCGTCATCTGCTACAGACCCTTCGGACCCCTCCTGTGAAGCCCTCCCGACTTCTTCAAATGCCCCGTGCATTCACTCACCCCCGTAAAGGTGGCATGCGACCCAGTGGTTCTCTTCAAGTTCTTTCAGCTCCGGGCGTACTTTGAAGCAGACATCCTTTGCCCGGGGACACCTCGGAGCATACCTGCAGCCGGAGATCCGGTATATCGTGCTCTCTTCCTTTTCGGGCTCGATCCCCTTGAACTCCCACCTCACGTTCAAATCGGGAACGCTCTCGAGAAGCATTTGAGTGTACGGGTGAAGGGGATTGTGGAAGACCTTCTCAGTGTCGCCCATCTCAACGATCGTTCCCCTGTACATGATGATCGTGTAATCGCTGATGTAGTAGCCCAAAGCCAAATCATGCGTGACGAAGAGTACTGAAGTACCGTACTTGTCCCTGAAGTCGCCGAGAAGGTTTAGAATGTCTATCCTCGTGCTCGCATCGAGCATCGAGACCGCTTCGTCCGCCACCAGGAGTTTCGGCTTGAGCAGCAGCGACCTCGCTATGAGAACGCGCTGTAATTGGCCGCCGCTTAACTGATGTGGGTACTTGCCCCGGACTTCCGAGGGGTTTAGGCCGACTTGAACGAGGGCTTGATCTATCATTTCATCCCTCTCCTCCCTGCTCGTTTCGGGGAAGAAGGAGTCAAAGACTAAATCAAACGCCCTGTCGACCTTGTGGAGGGGGTTGAAGCTCGCAAACGGATCCTGGAAGACGGCTTGGACTTTCCTGTAGTAGTTCTTCTTGACCTCTTTTTTGCTGAGCTTCATTATGTCTTTGCCTTCGAAGAGTATTCTGCCGGAGGTGGGCGTGAGAAGGCGGAGTATGAGTTTTCCGACGGTTGTTTTGCCGCTGCCACTCTCGCCGACGAGGGAGACTATTTCTCCGGGTTTTATCTCGAAGCTGACATCGTCGACTGCTCTTATTTCAAAGCCTCCTATTAGTCCTGAGGTGAAGGTTTTGGTGAGGTGTTCGACTTTGAGGAGTTCGTTCATTGGTTTTCACCTCCGAGGAGGTGGCAGGCCGCGTAGTGGTTTTCCCCGACTTTGACGAGTGGGGGTTCCTCGTTTTTGCATTGTTGCATCGCGTAGGGGCAGCGGGTGTAGAAGCGGCAGCCTTTTGGCGGGTTGAGGAGGCTTATCGGGTAGCCTGGAATTCCCTTGAGCTTCTGCTTTTTGTACTGGACTCCCATTCTCGGGAGGGAGTTCAGGAGGAGTTGGGTGTAGGGGTGGGCTGGTTCGTTGATTACCTCCTCGGTCGGCCCCAATTCGGCCATCTTTCCCGCGTAGAGGATCATTATCCTGTCGGCTATTTTGTCGAGTAGGGCTAAGTCGTGCGTGACGAAGATTATTGACTTGACTATGCCTTCTTCCATGAAGTGGTGGAGTAGTTCGAGGACGACCCTCTGGGTTGTGACGTCTAAGGCTGAGGTGATTTCGTCTGCTATGAGCAAATCCGGGTTGAGGAGTGTGGAGACGACCATTGTGGCGCGTTGCTTCATTCCGCCGCTTAACTCGACGGGGTACATGTCTGCTACTTTTGGGGTGAGTTTGACCATGGCTAACCTCTCGCGGAGGAGTTTTTCGACTTCGCTCCTGTTGGTGTGCCCGTGTTCTCTCGCCAAGTCCCAGACGATGTCCTTTATTTTTTTGGTTGGGTTGAGGGCGTTCATGGCGTACTGGGGGATTATTGAGAGTTCTGTGTAGCGGATTTTTCTTGCTTCTTCTTCGCTCAGCTTCATCAGGTCTCTTCCTTTGAAGACGGCTTCTCCACCCGCGTGTTCCATTGGGGGTTTTCTGAGGATGAGGGAGTGGACGAGGGTTGATTTTCCGCAGCCGCTTTCACCGGCTATTCCAAAGACTTCTCCCTTGCTAACGTGGAATGTGACGTCGTCCACTGCTCTGACGTAGCCTGCCGGTGTTTTGTAGTAGATTTTGAGGTTTCTGACTTCGAGGAGACTCATTCCCCACCCCTCCTCAAACGAGGATTAAACACCTCGTCAAGGCCCGTGTTGATGAAGTAGAGGCCGGTTATCAGGATCGCAATGACGAGCCCCGGAGGGATCGCCCACCACCAGTAGCCGAGTGTTACTGCGTTCCAGAGGACCGCCTGCTGGAGCATTATTCCGAGGGACATGCCCCTCGTCGGGCCCAGTCCGATGAAGTCCAGCCCAACGGCCGCGAGTATCGAACCCCCGAACTGGAGGATGAACACCATGAAGACGTAGGATACCATGTTCGGCATTATCTGGTCAAAGATTATTCTGAGATCGCTGAGTCCCGAGAGTCTGGCGAGGTTCACGAACTCCCTGTTCTTTAGGGAAAGCGTCTGTGCGCGGACGGCCCTCGCGGCCCAGGGCCATGCCGTCAGGCCGATTATGAGGCTCTCTATCCCCGTCCCCCTGTAGGGGAGGTAGGCGGCTATTATGATGAGGAGGGCCATCGTTGGGATGACCAGCATTATGTTGGTGAGTATCATCAGGGACTCATCAGTCCACCCTCCTTTGTAGCCGGCAACAAAACCTATCAGCAATCCCAAGAGGGTGGCGAGGCCACCGGCTACGATTCCAATAAAGAAGGACGACCTCATACCGTACGTTAGCTGGGCGTAGATGTCTCTCCCAAAACTGTCGGTTCCGAGGTAGTGGGTGACGTTGACAACACCGCTTGGACCGTAAACTGTGTCCTGGGACATCGGGGGTAAAGAGGGCGTCGTGGGCTTTGGAAAGGTAGTGCTGCCGAACTTTATGGGATAGTACCCCATGTTGTCAAAGGGCGTTGTCAGCGGGCCTAACAGGGCGAAGATGGCCATGATGGTGACTATGGCGATGCCCACCTTAAACTTCGAATTCTTCAGCGCTATCCTGAGGGTCCTCTTTAGGGACATTCAGCCCCCCTCCTCGGTATAGCTCGTCCTCACCCTCGGATCAATGAGGGCGTAGAGCAGGTCTATAGTGAAGTTGGCGATCAAAACCGTCAGGATTATCACAAGAAACGCCCCTTGGATCAGGAAGTAGTCCTGGTTCATTATGCCCTGCATCAGAACGTATCCTATACCGGGGTACGAGAAGACTATCTGGACAGTGACGTTTCCAGCGACGAGGAGACCGAGCTGAATGGCCAGTCCAGTGACCTGGGGAAGCATTGCGTTCTTGAACGCGTGCTTCATTAGGGTTCTCTCGCTCGCTCCCAAGGCTTCTAAATAGCGTATGTAGTCGGCTTCGACCTCGTAGATTATCATGTTCCTCATACCGATGGCCCAGCCACCGAGCTGGACCATGAACAGGCTCAAAAATGGAAGTATCCAGTGGTACAGGTAGTCCTTTATAAACTCCCAGCTCAGGGAGGGTATTATACCGTAGCTGTACGCACCGGAGATGGGGAACCATCCCAACTTGAAAGTGAAGAGGTATGAGAGCAGGATGGCAAACCAGAAGTACGGGGAGGCCTGGAGAAAGTAGAAAACCGGCATCAGGTAGCTGTCAAGTTTCCGGTTTTTACCCGCAATGGCACCGAGCCAGTTTCCCACAAACCAGCTCGCCACGAGGGCCGGGAACAGGAGGGCGAGATCGTAGGGGATGGCTGCTTTCAGGATCTCGGTCACCGGCTTGGGGTAGTAGTAAATGCTCACGCCAAGATCGCCGTGGAGAACGGCGTTCCAGAAGGAGAGGTACTGTTCCCACAGGGGCTTGTTGAGACCGAAGGCCTGGACGAAGTAGCCGTGGAGGTACTTGGTAGCCTCGGGTAATGTGGCGAACCTCGAAAGGAGAACCCCAATGGGATCCCCCGGCATCATCCTCGGGATTATAAAGTCTATCGTAACGGCGAGAAAGAAGGTTAGCGTATAGATGAGGGTCTTCCTGATGAGGTACCTCTTTATCCCTGACATCTTAAGCCCCCCGGACTACATAAATAAAAATAAAGAAAAAACAAAAATCACTTGCGCCTTCTTAAAAGTAGTGGGACAAGGGCCAGTCCAACTGCCAGGGCCGGGCCGCAGATTCCCTTCTTGGTTTTTGAGGTGGAACTGCTTGTAGTGCTGGGGGTCGTTTGGGGCGTCGAGGACGAAGAGGAGAGGGAGGAAGTTGAGGTTGATGAGCTCGAAGAGCTCGAAGATGAGCTCGAGGTGGTGGTGGCTTTCACGGGTTTCAGGTTGAGGAGAACCTTGGCCCCACCCATCTGCCAGTAGTTCTGCCAGGTTATGGGCAACGCGTATGGGTTGTGCTCTGTCGGCCAGTTGGTCCAGTACTGCTTGCTTGCCTCAAACCAGGCCCCGTTGTATATCAAGGGGATGTAAGGCAGGTCTTTGAGGAATATCTCTTGAAGTTCGTGGTAGTACTGGATCTTCTTGTTCTCGTTTCTTTCTGTGTTTATCAAGTGGAGCAGCTCAGCAACGCGGTCGTTCTTGTACCTTCCCCAGTTCCCGGAGTACGTTGCGTTTCCGATGGGAGCCACATCCGGGTAGAGCAGCCAGTTGAACCACTGCCAGGGGGTTGCATATACCTGGCTTCCAAAGTTGTTGATTGCCATGTCAAACTGCCCCTTGGTTATATCTTCCCAGTACTTGCTGTAGTCCGGGAACTTCGGATCAACCCTTATCCCAACCATCTGGAGATCCTCGCTTATGACCCTGCACATCTCCATCCAATCGGTCCAGCCGTAGGGAACCTCTATCGTAAGCTTGAGGGGCTTTCCATCAGGGGTTTCCCTATAGCCGTCGCCGTTTATGTCCTTGTACCCGAGCTGGTCGAGTATTTCCTTGGCCTTGGCGGGGTCGTAGGTAAAGCCGTACTTCTTAACTGCATCGGCGTCGTATATCTTCTTGAAAACAGGGTAGTCTATAAGGAGGCCCGTGGGATCGGCGGGTTTGACCTGGTTCTGAGAGGCCCTTGCCGCTATCTCCTTCGGGTTTATTGCGTACGCTATGGCACGTCTGAACTCCGGGTTGTTCAGGGGCGCCTTCTGGTTGTTCATGAACAGGAAGGCGGTGTTTATCGGGAGGTGATAAGGCTGCTTGTCAAACCACGTTACTATCCCATAGCGAGACTTGACATCCGGCACGCCTGGAATGAAGAAATTGCTCCAGTCGAGATCCCCTTTGACAAGCATTGAAAGCGCAAGGTTGTTGCTGTAGACTATAACGTAAACGATGTACTTCGGAGCGGGCTTCCCGTAGTACTTAATCCCCCACCAGTTGTCATTCCTGACGAGTATGAACCTCATCTGGTCTGTCTTGTAGAGCTTGTACATCCCCGAGCCAACGGGCTTCATGTTCGCAAAGCTCTGGGGGTTGTCAATGCTCTGCCATATGTGCTTGGGGATTATCGCTATGTTGTAGAGCCAGTACTTCCACTCCTCATAGTGAGGTTCGCTGAAGACGAAGTCAACGGTACTTTCATTAACGACCTTGACCTCCTTGAGCCATCCCCATATGGGCGAGTAGCTGAGACCCTGATGTTCTTTGGCGTAGTCAAAGGTGAACTTCACGTCCTCCGCCGTCAGGGGCTTTCCATCCTGCCATGTGAGGCCGCTCTTGAGGACTACACGGTAGGTGTCGTCAGAGATCCACTCACCACTCTTGGCCAACCAGGGTTCAAGCTCGTCTTTGAGCGGGTCGTAGATGAACAGGGTTTCATAAATAAGACCGATCGTTCCGGTTACAGCCGCCCAGCTGACAGTGGGGTTGAAGTTGTTTGGCTGGCTCCAGAGACCTCCACCAACGTAGATGGTCTCACTGCGGGGGAGTTTGGTTTGGGTAGCCGCTGCGCCAAACTGACCAAAAAGACTCAAAAAGAATATCCCAACAATTATTGGCCCCAACAGTTTTTTCATGCAATCCACCTCCTAAATGAGGGCATCGTCGTAATGTAAATAATGTCCATACCTTATAAGTTTTGCTGTATTTTATAATCCCTGACCCAATTTTTATAAGATCCGGGAAATATTTATAAGTGATGGGTCGATTTAATATTATAACCAAAGGAGACGGGGGAGATGTCATGTTCCCGGAGAACTTTTACTGGGGGGTTTCACAGTCCGGCTTTCAGTTTGAGATGGGGGACAAGTACAGGAGGCACATAGACCCGAACACCGATTGGTGGCACTGGGTTCGGGACAGGAGCAACGTTGAGAAGGGGCTCGTCAGCGGCGACCTCCCCGAGGAGGGGGTGAACAGCTACGAGCTCTACGAAAGAGACCACGAGATTGCAAAGGAGATGGGCCTCAACGCGTACCGCATAGGTATCGAGTGGAGCCGGATATTCCCCTGGCCGACGACTTACGTTGACGTTGACTACTCCGTTGACAGCTCGTACGACCTTGTGAAGCGCGTCAGGATAGACGCAAGCACCCTTGAGGAGCTGGACGAACTTGCAAACCAGAGGGAGGTTCTCTACTACCGGCGGGTCATATCGAGCCTCAGAGAGAAGGGATTCAAAGTTATAGTTAACCTCAACCACTTCACCCTTCCGTACTGGCTCCACGATCCAATAACCGCGAGGGAGAAGGCGCTTACCAACGGCAGAAACGGATGGGTTAGCAAGCGGTCGGTGATCGAGTTCGCCAAGTTCGCCGCATACGTTGCCCACAAGCTCGGTGACGTCGTCGATATGTGGAGCACCTTCAACGAGCCCATGGTAGTTGTTGAGCTCGGCTACTTAGCCCCATATTCAGGGTTCCCGCCGGGGGTGATGAACCCGGAGGCCGTTAAGCTGGCAATGCTGAACATGATAAACGCCCACGCCCTTGCGTACAAGATGATAAAGAGGTTTGACAGGAAAAAAGCGGACGAGGACTCAAAGGAAGCCGCGGACGTTGGCATAATCTACAACAACATAGGTGTTGCCTACCCAGAAAATCCCCGGGACGAGAAGGACGTTGAGGCTGCTGAGAGGGACAACTTCTTCCATAGCAGGCTGTTTTTAGAGGCCATAACATGGGGAAAGCTCAACATCGAATTCGATGGGGAGGGCATCGTGGATCTGCCTTACCTCAGGGGAAACGACTGGATCGGCATAAACTATTACACGCGGGAGGTTGTTAAGTGGCAGGAGCCAAAGTTCCCTATGCTACCCCTTATATCCTTCAAAGGAGTTCCGGGATACGGCTACGCCTGCAGGCCGGGGATGTCCTCAAAGTCCGGGAAGCCCGTGAGTGATATGGGGTGGGAGATATACCCCGAGGGCATATATGACTCCATCGTTGAAGCTGAGAGGTACGGACTGCCCCTTTACATAACGGAGAACGGGGTGGCCGATTCAAAGGACGTGCTGAGGCCCTATTACATAACCAGTCATCTGGCCATAGTTGAGCAGGCCTACGAGGAAGGGCATGAAGTTAAGGGCTATCTCCACTGGGCCCTGACGGATAACTACGAGTGGCCCCTCGGGTTCAGGATGCACTTCGGTCTCTACGAGGTGAACTTAATAACAAAGGAGAGAAAGCCCAGGAGGGAAAGCGTGGAAGTCTTTCGTAAAATAATAAAAGAGGGAACGACAAAGAACATCCAGGGGGAGTTTAACATCAGAGGGTGAGGTGGGGACGGTATGAAGACGATAGCGGTTGATGAGGAAACCTGGGAGGCCATAAAACACCTAAAGGCCAAGCTGGATGCGAAGTCTTACACTGAAGTGTTGAAGAAGCTCATTGAAGTATGGCATTCAGTCGAGCTCGACCTGAAAGCCGAGAAGGTCGTGCTGGACGACAATGAAGCCGACATGATCATATCCCTGCTCGAAAATTCCGATGAGTAGGCAAGGAGGGTTCAACTTGAGAATGCTCCCTGAGAAGATCTCCTTTGATCCACTCTCCTTCCTCAAGGTGACGAGAAAACAGAACAAGGAGATACTTGAATTCATCATCGCCGAGTTTCAAGTGTACCTCCCCCTTTCCACCGTGAGCTCGTACCTCATGGCAAAGGCAGCGTCAGGGAAGGACACCGGTGAGGAGATGGGGGCCCTCAGAGAGGTATTCAACGTTGTGGATGCTTCAGATCAGCTAATGGAGAAGATGGCGGAAATAGGGGGGACCCTTATAAAAGAGGGGGTCGTTCCCAACTTCTCCGACCTTATCACCGCGGCGTCGGCCATTCTAACCGGCTCCCTGCTCGTGGTAAACGACAAGAGGGTCAAAAAATATGGTATCTTCTCCAAGTACGGCCTGGATGTTATAAGCTACACCAAGTTTTTGGAGGAGATTGAAAGCCTCGCCGAGGAAGAGGCGAAAAAAGTGGTTTAATCAGAAGTTGACCATCAAAAACAGTCGAAGACCAGATATGGGCTATCTTCTGAACCTCGGGGGCGACCTGAGAAGCTCCCCAAGGCTGACGTTCTCAAGGGGATCGAACTCCCTCACAAGCTCCTCGACGGCATCTTTCGGAAGGCCTTCAGCCTTCAGGGCCTTTCTAAAGGCCCTCTTTCCCCGCTTTATCGCTCGGAGTATTCCGGCTATCTGAAATGTTATCCTCGGGAGGTGAAAGAAGAGAAAAGAGAGAAGGGAGCGGAGAATCACTCTCCCTCCTCCTTCTCACCTGTGGGCGGCTTTTTCCCTGTGTGAATTACAATACCCCCTCCCTTCTTTGTAAGAAAGCTCTGGAAGGTTTCTAAGATTGTTTTGGCCGCGTTGACGCTCTCCATGTACTGTTTGGTCAGCTCAAGGGCGTCTTCCTTGTCCATGCCAGCCTCGACGAGGTTCTTGTAAAATTCGGCCACACTCTTGCCCATCGCCTGCATCTTCTCAGGGCTGTAGAGCTCTTCGATGAGCTCCTTCAGGGGACCCATTATGCTCTCGACCATCGGGCCGAGCTTGTCCATAAGTACTGCCACCTTATCAAGGTCTCTGTCGCCCTCGTAGGCCTCTATGAGATCCTCAATGATGTCGACCTTCTTCTCAAGTACCTCAAGCTCCTCCTTGGTCTTTGCCTGCCTCATCTCCTCTACCAGCTCCCTTAGGAGTTCCTCCAGCTGGGCCGGGGCCTTCTTTTCGGTATCCTCCACCATATCGACCACCTCAGTAATCGTTAGTCTGCTCAAACCTAATCGGCATTCCGATCAGCTCTAACCACCTTTTGACCACGTCCTTTGAGAGGGCGTAGACCTTGCCCCTCTCGGTTGGAAGCTTCCTAACAACGCCGAGCCTCTCAAGCTCCCCTAACTTCGCCCGGACTGTGTTTCTTGACGCCTTTCCACGCCTGCCCTTAAGCTCCCTCGCTATCTGGCTCACGTTGGCTTTCCTGAGGTCGAAGAGAATCTTCACTATCTCCCTCGCTATCGGGTCGTGCTTTATCTCCGGAATAACAACGTCGATGCTTAAGCCACCGTACTCGGCGTAAACGTTGAGGAGCCTGAGATAAGCCTGCGCCATCTTGGAAACTATTTCAAAGCTCGCCTTCAGCGCTTCGAGTGCCTTCTTGAGCTCCTGAACTTCCCTGGCAAGCTCCTCATCGGGCATGTTCGTTAGTTGTGTGCTCAATCCTAAAGGGTTTCCGGTCAGGGGTGAGCAGGAAAACTTTACTGCAATTGGCAGGAAACGTCGTCTTTTTCTCTTGAAAACCTCGCCGTTCACGGCGGGGAGGAGGTCAGTCTGGTACTTAAAGTCAGACTCGCTTTTCTCGCCCCGTCTCTAAGCAGTCCTTACCGCCCTCATAATCCCGCTCTCCTCGAACGTCTAGGCTTTGGCATCTCCGCGCTGGATATACTCCCACAGCCTCCCGGTAGCCTCAATGACCCTTGACGAGTTTGAGCCTCAGGAGCCGAATGCGGCGCTGACGAGCCTCAAGCGACACTACACTAAGCGGTGAGCTTCGGGCTGTTTCTTTTGGCAGGGGTGATGTTCTGGTGGCTGGCGAGGAAAGGTATTTATTCAAGAATCGCGAGTTAGGGATGTGATAGAAATGAGCGAGGTCGTGATTTCAAAGAGGGACGTGTTGACATACGAGAAGTTAAGGATAATCTCGGAGCTGGCACCCCTACGTGAGAGAGTGAAGGCCTTCGAGAAGAAATACGGGACGACATTCAAGGAGTTTGAAAGGAAAGTTAAGGGCTCAGAGGAATCCTTTGAGGCCTGGGACGACTATATTGAGTGGAAGGCCTACGTCAGGAAGCTTGAAGAGCTGGAGAAGAGGCTGAAGGAGATCGAACATGCTGAGAGAGTTAGAATTGCTTGAGAATAGCCCAGCAGTCAAAAGCTACGAAATTTTAGACTACAAGGAGGGGGAGGGTTTTTACTTTCTAAAAATCAGGGCAGAATTAATAGATGGAAGCGTTCTGTACATCAGAGAATTTGTATCGGAAGAAGAGTACAACTACTCCTTCCAATGGCAGAAAGACGGAAAGCTTATAGTCCGCTGGGACAACGCGCCACATCACAGAGACATTGAAACTTTTCCCCACCACAAGCACGTTGGCTCACAAGACAACATCCAGCCTTCAAAAGAGATCTCTCTTGAAGACGTTTTGAGAGTTATTGAGGAGAAAATTAAACCCCCGTCCTCAACTTCCATCCGTCTATGCTGAAACCGCCCATCTTCCCAAGGACGTGGCTTATTAATGCCTCAACGTTTTCTGTTCTGACCTCCCGCATGGCCCGGAGGAAGAGACTGACGAACTCATTGTCCGGGAAGTCTGGGAAAAGATAAGCCTTTCTAAAGGCCTCGTCACTGAAGAGGCGATAGACTTTGCTCGCGGGAGGCATTTCAACGCCCAGGAACTTCGAATAAACCTCAAGGGCCCTGCTGAGGGCCATGTAATAGAGGTAGCCAAAGCTGGGGTCGTTCCTCTCCCCGGCGTCCTTCAGGCTATCGAGGACATCCCAGAGGAAGTACTTGGAGAGCTCCACCCAGGTCTCGTTTGGCCTTCCAAAGGACTTCCTTAGATATTCAAAGGCTTCAGCTTTGAGGTCTTCAGTCACCCCCGTCTTGTCGAACAGGACTTTCCCCATCGCTATTATCCTGGCCGTGCTCCTGCTGTAGCTGGCGAACTCCTTCTCAAAGTACCTCTTTATCTGCCTCACAGGATTTGCAAAGTACTCGATCAAAACTCCATCTATAACGACGTTTCCCCGTTTCCTCCAGTCCACATCATCGGATAGGATAATATAAACGTCCACATCGGAGCGAGGGGTCTGAAGGCCGAGAGCGTAGCTTCCCGTGAGGAGTGCGGCTTCAACGAAGTCTTTCTCCTTCCAAGGTTTAAGGAACTTTCTGAGAGCAACTTCCCAGGGCCTCATTGTGCCAACCTCCCGTGAAGCATCGCGTAGACCTCCTCAAGGCTCGGCTCCTTCCTCTTGACCTCCTCGACCCTCAGGCCGGCCTCCACGAGGAGGGCGTTTATCTCCGATGGCTCAGCGTTCTTCAGGGCTATACAGCCCCCGTACAACCTCAGGAGAATAACCTTTCTCCCGGAGCACTTCAATGGCCCTCTCGACTTCCACCACCTTCACGAGGACGGTTTCCTCGGTCGATGCACCTTCTTTGAACTCCTTCAGGCTTCCGGAGAATAGAACTTGGCCTTCACGGATTACGGTGACGGTGTCGCAGACCTCATCAACGTCGCCGAGTATATGGGTCGAAAAGAGAACGGAGGTGTTGTTTTTCCTCGCGTAGTCTTTGAGAAAGCGCTTGAACTTCAGCCTCCACTCCGGGTCGAGGCCCTTCGTCGGCTCGTCCAGAATCAAAACCTTGGGACTTCCGAGAAAGGTCCTCGCCATCGCAACCCTCCGTTGGGTTCCACTCGAAAGGGCGGAGACCTTCTTTTTGGAGTATTCCTCAAGTTCAAAAAACTCCAGCAGGTCCCTCAGCTCCCTCTCATCGTAAACTCCTTTCAGCAGGGCGTAGCGCCTTAGGTTGTCCCACACCGAAAGGTTTGGATAGAGGAGGTCGTACTCCGGAAGGTAGCCAATCCTCGCCCTTATTTCGGGATTCCTGAGGGGGTTAAGGCCGAGAACCTCAACCCTTCCCGAGTCGGGCACGAGAAGGCCGAGGATAAGCCGGAATGTCGTTGTTTTGCCCGCCCCGTTGTGGCCGAGGTAGGCGTGAATCTCGCCCGGTTTTACGGTCAAGCTTACCCCACAGAGGACTTCCCTTCCGTCAATGGTCTTCCTCACGTCCTCAAGGACTATCATGCGACCACCTCAGACGAGCAGTGTTCTCTCGGCGAGCCTGTCGCCGAGGGAGCTTAAGATTAGGAGCGACGGGATCGAAATCCCTACCGAGAGGGCCAGAGAAATCACGAGGGCGAGCTTTAGAGACAGGATGTTTCCGAAGTATCTCGGAACGTAGAGGGGAACAAAAAACGCCACAAAACCCACTGCAATCTTCACGGCGTTGAACCATACGGGCTGGAAGAGCAGGGTTGTCAGAACCACGAAGAAGGTGAACGTGAGGAGCAGGGGAGTTGAAATCAGGAGTCCGAAGAGCATGGCCGCCAGTGGGATGTGGGCCCCGCTGTAATCCGCCAGAATCAGTCCGACAAAACCTCCCGCGAGTATTCCTACCACCTCGATCACGAATCCGGCGAGCGTCTTGAGGAGCAGAAGACGCGTGGGAGGAAACGGGAGTGAAAGTAGGAGTTCGTGAATGCCGAGGAGCTTCTCTCTAAAGACCGCCCCGCTGAAGAAGAGCGGGAACACTATGGCGAGTGAAACGCTCGTTATTCCAACGATTGTGCTGCTTGAAACCGGATTCCAGCCCGCCAGCCAGTAGATCACTGCCGTCGTCCAGGGAATCCAGATAACGTTGAAGCCGAGCTGCTTTGCGGTGTACTTAATCTCCTCGCGGAGCTGGGCCCGGGCCAGTTTCATGGTCTCGCCTCCAGATTCAGACACTTTTGTTTTATTTCTCCCGTATTTATGCCTTTCAGGAACTCAAGGTTGAGAAACGGAAGTTTTATAGATGCGAGAACACGCGGGATTTCAGCATACCAAAAACCCGCACGTAAACAAGACCCAGGAGAACGAACACAGGAATCATAAGGGCAAAACTTCCAGTCAATCCAGAAAAATTAACAAGCCTGCCAATCAAAGCATAGAACACGGCACCAACGGAGGCGGAAATGCTCATTCTTGTCGAAATTATCGTACTGCGGTACTCGTTGGGAACGATCTCGTTGATCAAGAGGGTGTATCCAGTGAAATAAACCGCCTCGCCAAGGGAGTAAAGCGCCAATGCCAGGACTCCGGTAATTTTAGTGCGCACACCGGCGAACAGCAGATAAGAGAGTAGCATTAGGGAAATTGAAATCTTAAAAAGCAAAGCGTGCGACTTCTCTTTTCTCCTTCCAATCCAGAGAATCAGGAACCCTGCTAAGATTCCCATCGCCGATTTCAGGGAGTAAAGCGGACCAAGAGCTTCCACCTTGAGGCCGAGAACACCGGCGAAGTAGAGCTGCCACACGTATAGAAAATGCAAGTGAGGAAGCGTGAAGAGCATGTCTGCAATGAAGAGATAGCGCAGGATTGGACTTCTGAGGACCAACGAAACGCCCTCCCTGACTATCGCCAAGACGCCCTTTTCTCTGGTTCCCCAGTTCTCGTTGAGGAGGAGAATTGCAAGAAATGCCCCAAAGAAATTTAAGATGGCCGCAGCGTAGAAAACACTCCTCATCCCCACAAAGGCCACTATTGTGGCCGTGATAATACCTATCAGGAGCGAGTTCGCACTGTTTATTGATCTAAGCAATCCGTAGGCCTTTTTAGCCTCCTCTCTCCCTAAGTTCTGAACTTTGATCTCTGTGAAATACCAAGCCTGGAGCGTGCCCGACAGGAGGGAAGACCCAAGGGCGGCAAGACCGTAGGCCAAGGCGCATGAGAGGAATCTATGGGAAGCACCAATTAGGGCCATGCTGAGGCCGTAAAGGAACATGCCGAGGGTGAGGATTTTCCTCCTTCCATACTTGTCCGCGATTCCGCCGGTGAAAACGTCGGTGGCGAACATGATGAGAAGATAGAGCGAGTAAAGATAGCCAACCTGCGAATAGCTGAGGTTAAGGGCATCCTTAAAGTAAACTGTGAGAACCGGCGTTATGACGTTCCTGCTGTAGAAAATGACAACACTAACTAAAATCATTCTCCATGAGACGGGATTCAATGATCGGGAAGTGCGAAGGGAAAAGGAAATAGAACCACCCCCTTTCGAACAAGTGGCGCGGAAAACCTTGAACTCACGGAATTTAAAACTTTCCAAACATCTGAGTTGGCAACTAAACGTTAAAAAAGCTAGAAGACAATAAAAGCAGAAAAGAAATCAGAATCCCGGAATCCTTATTGGGGCCTGAAGCTCCTTCTCGTTCTTCTCGAGGTTTGTCGCGAGCATCTGAATTCTTTCCACGCCGTGAATCTCTTTTATGAAGTCGGCGACGCTTTTAGGAACCAGCTCCTCCCATGGTTCGCCCTCCACCATGCGCCGCCTTATCTCTGTCGCCGAGAGGATGTCCTTCCTGAACATTGGCTGAACTATCACATCGTAGCCCCTCTCGCGGAAGAGCTGGGCAACCAGAGAGTTTCCTGTGAAGACAACATCAAACCTTGGAACCATGCTGACAACGTAGGTCGCCCAGATGGCGTTGAAGTTAATGTCCGGGAGGGGAATGAGGTAATAGCGCTTGTCTGTAAGGCCTGCCTCGTCCAGAGCCCTTATCAGCATCTCCATTCTTTCGCTTGTCGTAAACGGGTTTTTCAGCGTGTGGCTGGCCTGGGCACTTCCGATGCCGATGATGACTTCCTCAACCTGGGAAAAGACAAACTCAAGGGCCTTTATGTGGCCGTTGTGAACGGGCTGGAACCTTCCAACGAAGAGCGCACGCTTAACCATCGGTTTCACCTCCAAATAGAGAAATTCCCTCCGCCTTGTCTGGCATCTCAAAATCTGAGTCAAGGGTTACCAACGCCAGCTCATAAAACTTTGCAGTGGCCAGAATCAGCGAATCATTTGGGAGAAGCGCGTGCTTTGTCATCAGCTCAAAGGCCAGGTCGCTTATCTCCTCGGTCAGGGGGACTTCGACAAAATTTTCTCGAAGAAATCTGTAAAGCTTGGAAATCTCTTCCCTGTGAGCCAAGAATTCCTTTGTGTTGCCTCTCAACGAGCGGTAACTTCTCCCGGTGACGTTTTTCAGAAATATGAAGGCCTCAAGGATCACGGAGGAATCAACCAAATAGCTCCTCATACAGCTCCAACCTCATCTCTTTTGCCGATTTTTCTGAAGGCATAATGCCAAAGACGTCATCAACGGTGACCGATGGCTTTTTCTTCAGCCGTGAGAGGCCTGCTGAAAGGGCCTTTAGTTCCTTTTTGAAAACCTCCTCAAGCCCATCTGGAACTGAAACCCGCACCGTTATTTCCCCCATCTCGCTCACCACTAAAATCTTGGAGGTAGGGTTGATAAATCTTCTCAGCTCGAACTGGCCATGTTCAAAATTTTTGAACGAGCCTCACCCTCACCTCGTCTCCGACCCTGAGGCCGAGCTTTTCAGCGGCGCTCCCCTGGTTTACCGCTATCTCAAGGGAGTCGTGGCTTCCGGGCAAGGCGAGAAGCTCGCCGGGTTTAACCTGGCCGTAGGTCTCTAAGTAAGGAATCCTGAGGCCGAAATCGGGAAGCTCGATTGCCCTCGGCCTTTCGTAGTCTTCGAGGTTCAGTATAACGTTCCCGAAGTCGTCAACGTAGATTACCTTCAGAAGCCAGAGGCCCTTCTCCCTCTTCGGCTTCAAATCGAGCTTAACGAGCGACTCAAGGGGAATTTCACCTGCGAACTCCGCTGGAGAGACCCCTTTCTCGATTAGCGCTCCAGCTGGCCCGAAGACGTCCCTTCCGTGGAAGGTCGAGCTTACTCTCCAGCCCGTGAAGCGCTTGATTCTTTCGAGGTCTATCCCCCAGGCTTTTTTGGGCTTTATGTGCTTGAGGGGGAGGGTTGCTAAGCCGTTGTCTGGAACAACCAACCACTGCTCACCTTCGATGATTACAGCCCTTCTCCCTGTTCCAACGCCCGGATCTATAACTCCAACGTGGACTGTTCCAGCGGGCGAGTACTTGACGACCTGCTCCATCACGAAGGAACCCTCGATGATGGAGTGTCGCGTTATCGCGTGGGTAACATCAATAAACCTCGCCTCGGGATTGACGCGGAGCATCGCAACCTTCATCTCCCCTACGTAGGGACCCTTGAGCCCGAAGTCGGTTGTGAGCGTTATCACCTCCACCACCGGAAAGGATTTATTCCCATCGTTTAAGAGGTTGCCGGAGGGGGAGCATGATAGTGGTGTTGAGGCTGGGGCACAGGCCGGAGAGGGACAAGAGGATAACGACTCACGTGGCCCTTACCGCAAGGGCCTTTGGGGCGGATAAAATCGTGATCGCGGCGGAAGAAGACGAGCATGTAAGGGAGAGCGTTGAGGACGTGGTGGAGCGCTGGGGCGGGCCCTTCACGATAGAGTTCAACCCCAGCTGGAAGAAGGTAATGCGCGAGTGGAAGGAAAGTGGAGGTATAATCGTCCACCTCACGATGTACGGGATCCACGTGGATGAAACCCTCCCGGCGATAAAGGACGATCTGAGAGCAGGAAAAGACATTATGGTCGTCGTCGGGGCCGAGAAGGTGCCGAGGGAGGTCTACGAGGTAGCAGATTACAACGTGGCCATCGGCAACCAGCCCCACAGTGAGGTCGCGGCTTTGGCTGTCTTCCTCGACAGGCTCCTTGAGGGTGAAGGCTTGAGAAGGGAGTTCAAGAACGCGAAGCTCAAGATACTCCCGCGGGAGAGGGGAAAGAAGGTACTCAAACTGGGTGGTGGCGATGGTGCTCAATAGATACCGGGAGAACTTTAGGGGCTACCTCGAAGCACTCGTGAGGCCCTTAGCAAAGGCCGGAGTTACCCCGAACACGGTAACCGTGGTGGGCCTGATACTCAGCTTGATCTCGGCATACCTCTTCTACCTCCGCGAGCCGAGGTTGGCGGCGCTGGTTCTTATCTTGGGCTCGCTCATAGACGCCCTCGACGGAACCTTAGCGAGGCTGACGGGAAAGGTGAGCCGCTTCGGGGCCTTCTTGGATTCCACCTCGGACAGGATAAGCGACGGCTTCGTCCTCTTCGGGGTAGCCCTCGGGAACCTCGTCGACTGGCGCGTCGCCTTTTTAACCTTCATGGGGGCTTATCTCGTCAGCTATGAGCGCTGCAGGGCCGAGTTAGCAGGTTCCGGAAAGCTTGCCGTTGGGATAGCTGAGAGGGCTGAGAGGCTGCTCATACTCGTGGTGTTCTCCTTAGCTGGGGTGGGATACGTGAAATATGGGGTTTACCTCGTTGGTGTACTCGCGTGGATAACGGTCTTCCAGAGGATGTGGGCGGCTTATAAAAGGCTCAGGTGAGGAGGGGGATGACGAGAATTTCGCTAAACGAGGGCTTACCGATGAAGAGCCCCGCCGTTACCGACCCTGCCCCCCATTCCTTGACTCAGGCGACCCTCTGAATGTCAGCTCGGACAGGAGGGCGCCTTGGAGCTTCCTCATGCAGGACGGGCAGTAGGAGAGGGGCCTCCTGTCCCACTCCCCCATATCCGAGGGAGGGTTCATAACGCACTCGTTGGGGCAGTGCTCAAGACCGAAGCTGTGGCCGAGCTCGTGGAGGACGCCCTTAAAGATGCGGGCCTTCATGAGCTCCTTGTTGGGGCTCTCAAAGGGCTTAATCGAGAGAACCATTATCTTCATCCCGAGGATGTCCTGCTGGAAGCCGAGGAACTTCTCGTAGATATGGAAGTACTGGTTTCTCGAAACCAGGGGAAAGGTCGTCAGGCCGAAAATGCGCCTCATAGGGAAGCCGGCCTCACCCTGGCCCTCCTGAAGGAGCCTCGCATAGAGGGCCTCTATTACGGCCTCGAGGGGATACCCCTTGACCTGCCCCCCCTCAACGGGTATGTTTATCAGGTAGCCGGGGCCGACCTCAAGCTTTCCGAGGTAGACGAACCTCGTA
>NZ_JALXBJ010000025.1 GCF_026991495.1 Thermococcus sp.
ATGGAGAGAGGAGATTGTGAATGGTAGCTCTTCTGCACGCGTTTCAATGAGGTCAAAGAAACTCTAAAACGGACGTTCGGCATTTGCTAACCCCTGTACCTCAGCAAGTGGATGTCCCTGATTAAGCGGTGCCTCTCCTCGTAGTCGAGGTATCTCCCCAGAACCTCGAAGCCGAGCTTTCCGAGCCACTTCCTTTCTTTTCTGTAAATCCCCCCGTCACTCAGCCTGTAGGCAGGGAAGACGAAGACGACCTTTGCGTTCCTCTTGAGGACGTCGGTAAAGCTCTCGAAGACATGGTAGTAAAAGCGATCGAGCTCGTTGGCGAGCTTTATCGCCTCCCCCCTGCCCGGGTTCCTCCGGAGAGGCTTTCCGAGGTACGGCTCGGTAACTATGGCATCAAATCTCTGTCCAAAACAGCGTTTCAGTTTTTTAGCATCGCAGACCTCCAAATGGGCCGAGTTCTTAAGGCGGAACTCCTTCCTGAGCCAGGCGATGTTTCTCTTGGCCTCCTTTACGCGTTTCTCATCCCTGTCACTGCCGTAGGCGTTCAAACCCTGAAGGATGAACTCTTGGAGAACAGTCCCTATCCCGCAGAAGGGGTCGAGGAAGTTGCCCTTTCTGACCTCCGTGAGGTTCACCATTATCCTCGCCAGTCTGGGGGGTATTGAAAGGATGGGCCTCTGAACGGGCCTTTCAACGTCGAGCTTCTTCAGCTCGAAGGGGTCTGTAACCTTAACTGTCTCTCCAACGAGGAAGCTTCCATCCTCGCGGAAGAGGAAGACGAAGTCTTTAACCTCGGGAAAGCCCTTCAGAATGAGTTCCGCCGGCATCGCGTACACCTTGGCCGGCTTGAAGAACTTCGCCGGGCCTTCGGCATTAAACTCCTTCTTTATCTCACTCCCGAGCTTCCTCCAGAGCCTCCAGTCGTCCCTCCCGTAGAGGCTGACCGTGAAAAGTTTTGAGTATTCGAGGTCTTTTATAGCCTCCTCACCCTCGCCGATTACCTTAACCAGCTTGAGGGAACCGCCGAGCCAGCGGAAGCAGCCCTCAATGCTCCGCGGCGAATCGAAGAGCAGCCAGTCCCGATATTCGCCGGTTATTCTAACCTTAAGATTAAATCTGCGGGTAAAGCTGTAAAATTCCGCCCTGCTGAGCCCTGGATTCTTGCCAAAGATTACGCTGTACATAGAAAGGCCTTTACTCAGCCTTTTAAAAGCATTTGGGCCGATAACGTTAAGAACCTTCTATTCAAAAAATAAACCGGGGGTGCTCTAATGCTAATACCCGAGATAATAAGCACGGCAGAGGTCATCCGGGATCCCTACCTCCGGGCCGTCACGTACGCTAAAATCGGTGAGCGCCTTTCTAAAGCCCGTGATCCAAACTTCAAGTTGGTATTCCTTAAGGCCGTTGAAACGGCGAAGATGATTGATGATCCCGTGAAAATGCTTAGGGCCCTCCTGTCAATAGGGTACTCAATGCGCAAGGCCGGACTGAAGACCTCGAAGAAGCTCTACCAGCGCGTTGTTGAGGACTCCGCAGAGCTCCCCCCGCCGGTGCGCGATGAGCTCATGGCGGTAGCGGCCAGGTACATGCTCGGACTCGGCGGAATTGGGGACGCGATCATCTACGCCTCTAAGATAGAGGATCCAAAGCTCAGGGATACGGTTCTCCTCCAGATCATACGGCGCAACACCTCTCTCATAGGGACAGAGAAGGTCCGCGTCGCGTACAGGATAAGGAAGAGTAAGATGGCCCTCGAACTCATAACCACTGAGCCGGCCCGCTCGAAGGCCCTGATAGAGATAATGAAGTCCTACTTCCTCATGGACAGCTACGAAAACGGGATAGGGACAATAGGCAGGATAAAGCTCAAGGAGTGGGCAAAGCACGCGTTCAAGGAGGCCCTCTTCTTCATGAAGGAGAGGGGGGTCCTTGAGAGGTACGTCCTCAACCTAAAGACCCTCGCGAAGGAGCTCGTGGAGAAGTTCGGGGATGAGTTCAAGGTTGAGCTCGCCATATCCTTCGCCCTCGCAGAGGAGCCCCTTGAGGCCGTTGATCTCCTAAGGAAGTTCGGGGAGAAGGAGATCCTCGTGAATGCCGCCCTCAGACTGCTTGAGGTCTCCCCCCACTCACTGCCTAACTTCATCAGGGTTCTGCGTGAAGACGAGGCCACGCTGGTTGGGAAGGCTATAATGAACCGCTTCCTTGAAAAGCCCGACGAAGGTGATTGGGAAACCGTGAGGGCACTCTGGGAGCGCTCGAAGAGCGACGAGCTGAGGGTGAAGATAGGGAGGTACTCCGTTCTCAAGGACGACATAGACGACGCGCTGCGCATAGCCTCCGCGATAAAAGATGAGAGGCTCAGGTCCATAGTGCTGGCAGACGTCGCGCACAGGCTCCTCAAGATAGGGGACGTATCTCGCGCCATAGACGTGGCCCTCGGGGTGAGGGATCCGCGCTTCTCCTCAATACTCGTGGCCGAGATACTCCTGAGCGCCCTCGACAGGGAGATAGACAGGAGGGTGATGGTGAATGGAGCGGCTAAGGGCTCTAATGCGCAGCAGGGACAGAAGTAACACCGTTGACTACGTGAGGGAGCTCTCGCAGACGATACTCGAGGGCAAGCTTATGGGTGAGGAGGTGCTCTTCAGGGACGCTGTGGGGGAGATATACTCCGCCCTCAGGGGCGAACTCTTCAGCGGAAGGAAGAGCTCCATCCCCCGGGAAAAGCTCATAGAGGCCTATGAACTGGCCGTTATCCTTAAGTACCTCGTCCAGGACGGGGTTAAGACCTCAATGGAAATACTCGAGGAGCTCGTGAAGATCCTGTCCTGAGGGCAAAGCTTAACTCCTTTTCCTCTTAACCCCTCCGGTGGTTCCATGCTCTTCGAGGTTGAGATCCCGACAAGGGAGAGATTCCAGATAGTGGACGTAACGGAGAAGATCCAGGAGGCCGTCTGGAAGGGAAAGATGAAGCACGGGCTCGCCGTGGTTTACACCAAGCACACAACGACGGGGCTTTTAATAAACGAACCCGAGGAGGGACTCCTCCAGGACTTCAAGGCCAAGATGAAGGAGCTGATCCCCAAAGGGGCCGGCTACCTTCATGACAGGATAGACAGCAACGCCCACTCCCACCTGCGTGCAGGCCTTCTCCTGAACCCGGAGGTCGTCATCCCCGTTGATCAGGGAGAGCTGCAGCTCGGCACGTGGCAGAGGGTGCTCTTCGTTGAGCTCGACGGCCCGAGGCACAGGCGCGTTATCGTCATGCTCTGCCCCTGCAGTGAGTACCCGGAGGAGGAGTGAGGGATTAGAAAGGTTTATCGTCCCGGGCGCTGAACATGAACCGATGAGGATCGTAAAAGTCCCGGGGAAGGAGAAAGTGGGGGTCGTCCCCTACGGCTCGGCTCCTGAGGTTGAGCTCGACATCGAGGTAGTCCCAGCGAGGGGGTATCTCATCGTCCGCGTTACCAACCCCAACCTGAGCAAGGTCGAGATAAGCAACGCAGTGGAGCTCTACGAGTACAGGGGTTTCTGGAAGAAGGTTGAGTTAGGGATCGTCTTCTTAGAGAGGAGGATCGTTCTGATCCCGGGCGAAACCCACGTCCAGAAGCTTCCGGTTGAGCTCCAGCCCGGGCGCTACCGCATCGTGCGCTTTGCCTACATCGACGGAACCCGGGTGAAGGTGGAAAAGGAGTTCACAGTCCCTTAGACCAGAAACGCCTTAGATGGAGCCTCATCTTGGTCAAATCAACGGCCCTCATCGTCTCGACCATCCAGTCGGGCAGGTCCTTCCTCACGCTCCTCCAGAGGACGCGGTAGTCGAGGATAACTATGCTCCCCCTCTCCTCGGCCGAGCGGTGAACCCTTCCGGCTGCTTGAACCAGCTTCCTGTGAGCCGGCAGGTAATAGCCGTAGTAACGGCCCTTCCCCGGGAACTTCTTTTCGAAGTACCTTATCTGGGCCTGAACCCTTGGGGTTGGCCTCGCGTAGGGTATCCCGACGAGGATCACCCCGTTCATCTCGTCCCCGCTGTAGTCCTGTCCCTCGCTGTTCCTCCCACCCATGACCCCGAGGAGGACAGCACCGTTGGCCTTTGCATGAGCCTTGAACTGGGCAACCAAAAGATCGTTTTCTCTGGAGGACGCGCCCTGCTTCTCGACGAAGACGGCCTTTCCAGTCTCCTCAATGCGAACCTTCAGGTTTGTCGAGAGAAGCCCCTGCAGAACCTCGTAAGAAGCTGCAAAAACCCCGACGTTTTTTGGAATCATCTTTACCGCCTCGACTATGTAGTCCGCCATCTTCCGGTAGAGTGCCAGGGAGCGCTCATCTCCTCTCGTCGAGACGTCTTTGGCAACCAAAACCTGTGCGTTTTCCCTCTTTACCATCCTCGGAAACTTCTTGAGGCGGGCCTTCTCAATGCCCATAACGTCGCGGAAGGCCTCAAGCGGTGTGAGTGTGCCGGAGGTGAAGACAGCTGAGTGCGTCTCCCTCAGGAAGGTGAGGGCCTTTGATGGGTCGAGGGCGACGAGCTCAAGGCTTAGACCGCGCTCCCTCGTGAGAAGGAAGAGGTAGTCGTCCCTGCCGATGAGGGAAAACCAGAGGAGAAGGAACTCGCCAGTTCTGCCGACGTAGGAGCGCGGTGGCTTCCCCTTCTCTATTCTGTCCTCCCTTATGGCATCGCCGACGGCGACCATCTCGTTCAGGGTCTTGACGAGCCATCTCGGCGTTAAGCTGAGAACCTCGATGACGTGGGAGAAGGCCTCTTCTGGCATTATGGGAACTTCATCGGTTTCCCTCTCGGCGAGCTTCTCCCGGTAGAGTATCTCAAGCCCCCTGCCGAATATGCTGAGGAAGTTCGCTATTTCGTGCTCGTTGTACTCTTCAGCTTCCTTGATGGCCCTGTTCACGGCGTTTATGCTCAGCCTGTCGCTGAGAGCTGAGATAGCCTGATCAGGAAGGTTGTGGGCCTCGTCGAAGACCACTATCAGGTCGGAGTAGTCGATGCCCAGCGAGCTCATCAGGCTCTCCCTTATGCTTGGGTTGAGGGCGTACAGGTAGCTCGCCACTATAACGTCGGCCTTCTCGGCTATCTTCCTCGTCAGGTCGTAGGGGCAGAGTTCGAGGGTTTCCGCGTAGCTCAGTATCTCGGCCGGATGGCTCGGCTCCTGAAGGAAGAAGCGGACTAACTCATCAAACTCGGCCTTCTTCTTTTTCTCGTTCTCGTAAAAGGGGCACTTCCCGAGCTTCTTCAGGTTCTTGCAGACGACCATAGCTGTGTAGGCGTCGCTCGTGTACTCCCTCAGATAGCTGTGGAGGCAGAGCTCCTTCCGGCTCCTCAGCTCGACACCGGAAACGGGGTTCTTGGCGTTTATCGCCTTCAGCTCCTCTATAACGCGGTCCATCTGCCTGTGCGTCCTCGCGAGGTAGAGAACCTTGAGGCCGAGCTCTTTGGCAACGGGGAGAGCTCCGGCCAGGACGCCTATCGTCTTCCCGAAGCCGGTTGGCGCTTCGATTATGGCGTTCTCTCCCCTCTCGGCAGATTTCCTAACGAGCTCGATGAACTCAAGCTGGTGCTCCCTTGGTTCGTAGGGGAAGTAGTCACCCGTCATCTCACGACATCCCTCACTTTTCCTTTAACCCTTCCGGCCAAAGATTTTTAACCTTGCCTGCCATCTGGTCTCGGGGAGAGCATGCGTCTGAATGAAAGGACAGAACTAAACGTCGAGAAGTTCGCGGAGTACGTCTTAGAGGCCCTGATCCTCGGATGGTTCATGTACCTCTTCGCCTATCAGAACTACCTGCTCTACAACTGGCACAGGGGGCTGCGCCTCCCCTCTAAGGCCCCCTCCCTGCTCGTCGGCATCCTGAGCGCTGCGCTCTTCCTCTTCTACGGTTTTCGGCGCTCCATAGTGGTTGAAAGGGAGGAGCCAGCTCCCCCTGTAGCCCGGAGGACGGGGGTCATAAAGGAACACGTTGGAGAGCTCGACGAGTTCGACGAACCCGAGGACTTCATCCCAGAGAGGGAAGAAAAGGTGGACATCGACGAGCTCTGAGGGCCCGCCGGGCTTCTGAGGATCAGAGCTTGAGCTCGGGAATGTGCTCTAAGACCTTAACCGTGAGCTCAACGCTCGCGTCTACGTCCCTCTCGTCAACTACCTCGGTGTTGGAGTGGATGTACCTCGCTGGAATGCTTATTCCACCGCTCGGGACGCCGCTCTTGTTGAGGTGTATCGCCCCTGCATCCGTCCCCCCGCCCGTGAGGATGTCCCACTGGTAGGGTATCCCGTACTTCTTCGCCAGCTCCTCCATCCACCTAACTATACTCGGGTGGCAGATGACGGAGCGGTCCATGATCTTTATCGCGGTTCCCTTTCCGAGCTGGGTTATCTGCTTGTGCTCCGGCGTTCCTGGGACATCTGCGGCTATGGTGACGTCGAGGGCGAAGCCGTAGTCGGGATCGATTCCGAAGGCGGAAACCTTGGCACCGCGAAGGCCGACTTCTTCCTGAACGGTGGCAACGAAGTAGATATCTGCTTGGGTCTCGGCGAGCTTCCTCGCGGCCTCAACGAGTGTGTAAACCGCTATCCTGTCGTCGTGGGCGATGCTGACCAGGCGGTGCTTGCCGAGCCTCTCAAGCCTGCCGTCCCATGTGATGACGGTTCCTATCTTCACTCCCATCTCCTCGGCTTCCTCCTCGCTCTCGGCCCCGACATCGATGAATACCTGGTCCCAGGTCGGCGCCTTCTTCCTGTCTTCGGGCTTCTGGATGTGCGGAGGAACGCTTCCACCAACGCCGTAGATGAACTTGTTAGGCCCGATCCACACCTTGAAGCGCTGGGCTATCAAAGTTCTCGGGTCAACGCCTCCAACGGGGGCAACGCGGAGAAAGCCGTTCTTCTCGATGTGCGTCACCATGAGGCCTATCTGATCCATGTGGCCCGCGAGCATTACCCTCGGGCCCTTACCCTTCCTGTGGGCGATGACGTTTCCGAGCTTGTCGACCTTTATTTCATCGACGTAGGGCTTGAAAGCCTCTATCACAACGTCCCTGACGCCGAGGAACTCGTAGCCGGAAACGCCCGGCGCCTCTATAATCCTCTTCAGGAGCTCAAAATCGACCATTCCCATCGCCTCCACTCAGATTTCCGTCTGAATGTGGGGTGAGGGATATTTAAGTTTTTCCAAAAGCGAGACCAGCTCCCCAGCGGTTAGACAGTCCGGGCAGTCCTGCCTGAAGCTCCTGGCCACGAGGAGGTATCTTCTCTCCCCTCCCACGGAACGTTGTGGGCCTTGGCCATTAGCCTGCCGATTTCCCGGTAATCGTCACCAAAACTAGCCCGGATCTGGAGAGGGTGAACGCCCTCCTGAGGGCTTCAATCTCGTCCCGCCTGTTGTAGAACTTCATCATTATCCACCAACTGGATTATCCAATAACTGGATAAAAACTCTGCTAAGGGTAGATTCTGACCCCCATCGCCCTCTCGCCGTTGTCGTAGATCTCGCGGATTTTGAAGAGGTATGCTGGTGTTTTACTCCAGTCCCTCGGCTTCTCCGGGCGGTGAAACGTGTCGTGGACGGCGTTGGTGTACTCCCATATCGCGTCGCCCTCGTGAACTTCAACCTCACAGCGAACCTCGTAGGAAGTGCTCGGTGGGGTAAAGAAGAGTATCGTCGCCTCTCTGCTCCCCGAGGTGACGTTCCGCCATGTGTGCTTCTTCGCGAGCTCAAGGGAGACGAACTTCGTGAAGTCTATCCTCTCGCGGACGTATATCTCGTTCAGAAGGAACTCAAGAGCTTCTCTTGGATTGTATGGCCTTCTCAGCTCTTCCCTCAGCTTCCCTATCGTCTCCGCGAGGAGCTCCTCGCGGTGGATGAAGCCGATTCCTTTTATCGAGCCGTTTACTCCTGCTTCACCACAGGTTATTATCGCCGCGTTGTGCCGAGTAAAGCCTATCAGCGCCTCAGGCCCGAACTTCCCCTCGGCGAGCTTCCTTATCCCGGCAACCCTCTCCTCGAAGGCGTAGCGGATGAACTCCTCGGGTATCATCGAACCACCGCTTAAGATTGCCCCAAAGTTAAAAACGCCTTTCGGTCTAATGCCAGCCATGGGAAAGCCGATCCTGCTGAAGCTGAAGACCCTCCCGTGCACCTTCATCGAGAGGTTCAACCGCTTCGTGGCCTTAGTTGATGTAAATGGGGAAATCAAAAGAGCCCTTATCACGAACACTGGTCGCTTGGAGGAGTTCATGATCCCAGGAAGGAGGGCTTTCTGCCTTCCAAAAACCGGGGGGAAGACGGACTTCGTTCTGGTCGCGTTTGAGGACTTAGGGGGAAAGGGGGCCGTGATAGACACGAGGACTCAAGCTAAAGCCTTCGAGAGGGCCGTTGAGCTCGGATTGGTTCCCTGGCTGAGCGGCTGCAGGATAAAGCGGAAGGAGGTAACCGTCGGAAAATCCCGGCTCGATTATCTGTTCGACTGCCCGGGTGGAGAGGTTTACGCCGAGATGAAGAGCGCCGTTTTGAGGGGTGGAAAACGCGGAGAGTACGCGATGTACCCGGACTGTCCATCAACGAGGGGGCAGAAGCACATAAGGGAGTTGATAAGTCTGAGAAAGGCCGGAAGAAGGGCGATGATATTCTTCATTGGGGCGATGCCCGGTGTTGAGAAGTTCAGGGCCTACGAGAGAGGCGATCCGGAGATAGTGAGGCTTTTGATGGAGGCGAGAAAAGCAGGGGTCGAGATCCACGCCCTGAGCATCTCCCTGCTCCCGGGCGGAGAAGTGGTCGTTGAGAAGCCAGAGCTGGAGATCGAGGTTTAGATCGCCTTAACCCTTCTTGAGACCTTTGGCCTGGGTTTGTAGAGTATCTTGCTGCCGCAGTAAGGGCAGCGGACTTCTCTCGTGGTTTCGAGATCGAGTTCGACCTCCCTTCCGCATTTGGCACAGCGGTAAACCGCCTTCACCATACCTTTCACCTCAAAATTTGGGGTCAGGCCTTGGAGGCCGTTACGCGCTTGGCAACCCTTCCGGCCGGCGTGGCCGGCAGGTAGGCCCCACCTGCGAAGGTTGCACCGCACTTCTGGCACTGCCATATCCCGGTGCTTATTCTCTTGACCGCCCTTCTCCCGCAGACGGGGCAGACGTGCTTCTGCTTCATCCTGGCCTCAACGGCCGCGACCCTTCTCCTGATCTTGAGACCGTACCTGGTTCCAAACCTTCCAGCGGAACCAACCTTTGCAGTCCTTCCCATGATCATCACCCCTGAGTTATCGATTCATGAGACTGTTGGCTTTTTTCGGGGACGTTTTATAAACCTTTGCCCCCATTCATTAACGCCCCGGGACTGCCTCGGCCGGCAGGGCCAATTGGATTTTTATACCGTGCTGTGGAAACGCCTGAGGTGGTGAAGGTGATAGAGGTGAAGGTCGTTGGAAGGGGGGTTGAGATGGAGCTTGAATGGAGGAGGGGAATGCTCGTCAAGGACGTCCTTCGTGAGGCAGGCTTCAACACCGAAAGCGCTATAGCGAAGGTGAACGGCAGGGTCGCCGTTGAGGACGAGACGGTGAACGATGGGGACAGGGTTGAGGTAATCCCCGTTGTCTCGGGGGGATGAGCTTACGACTATCAACGATATCAATATTGGCGTTAAGCGAAATCCTTTTAAGGAGATGCGCACCAAAACCACTCAGGTGAACTCGCATGAAGGGCAGAATAAACCTGTTAAAAAGAAAGCTTGACGTTGTCAAGAAGCAGAAGGAGTACCTGATCCTTGAGGAGGCGAAGCTCGTCAGGATGTCGAGGCAGAAGAAGGCCGTCTCCAGAAAGCTCGATAAAATTCGCAGGGAGAAGTTCCAGGTTCTCGCGGAGGAGGCAAAGCTTCTGAGGGTTATAAGGCAGAGCAACAGCCCCGCATGAGTTTTTCTTTCCCCCGATTTCCATTGCCAAAGCTTAATAAAGTCTCTTCTGTAGACTCTTCAGGACAAAGTTGAGAGGTGGTTTTAATGCCCAAGAAGGCCAAGGAGTACCCTGAGGAGGGGGAGTTCGTCATAGCGACCGTTAAGAACATTCATCCCTACGGTGCTTTCCTCAAACTTGACGAGTACCCAGGGAAGGAAGGCTTCATGCACATAAGCGAGGTCGCACCGACGTGGGTCAAGAACATCAGGGACTACATCAAGGAGGGCCAGAAGATAGTCGCCAAGGTCATCCGCGTCGACCCGAGTAAGGGGCACATCGATTTGAGCCTGAAGCGCGTCAACCAGCAGCAGAGGAAGGCCAAACTCCAGGAGTACAAGCGCGCCCAGAAGGCTGAGAACCTCCTCAACATGGCGGCGGAGAAGCTCGGGAAGAGATTCGAGACGGCCTGGAGGGAGGTCTGGGTTCCCCTTGAGGAGGAGTACGGGGAGGTCTACGCGGCATTTGAAGACGCCGCCCAGAACGGAATCGATGTCCTGAAGGGCCTCATAAGCGACGAGTGGATCGAGGCGCTGAAGCCCATAATCGAGGCCTACGTCGAGGTCCCAACGGTAACGATAGACGCGGAGTTCGAGATAACGGTCCCAAGTTCGAACGGCGTTGAGGTGATAAGAAACGCCCTGATCCGCGCGCGGGACAGGGCCAATAAGGAAGCCGAGGTAGAGGTCAGGTTCACTTACCAGGGCGCCCCGCGCTACAGGATAGACATCAGCGCGCCGGACTACTACAAGGCCGAGGAGGTTCTCGAAAGCATTGCCGACGAGATCCTCCGGGTTATCAAGGAAGCCGGCGGGGAGGCCACCCTCATAAGGAAGGAGAAGCGCATCAGGAAGATCAAGAAGAGGGGTGGCTGATGCACTTCAGGATAAGGAAGTGTCCGGTCTGCGGGAGGTACACCCTGAAGGAGGTCTGCCCCGTCTGTGGGGCCAAGACCAAGGTAGCCCATCCCCCGCGCTTTTCGCCTGAGGATCCCTACGGGGAGTACAGGCGAAGGCTCAAGAGGGAGCAGCTGGGCATAGTTCATAAGGGTGAGCGAAGATGATGGAGAGCACGATCTACGTTCTTGAGAGGCCAATGCTCAGGGATCCGATATTCATCGAGGGACTCCCGGGAATAGGCCTCGTTGGAAAGCTCGCGGCGGAGCACCTGATACAGGAGCTCAAAGCCGTAAAGTTCGCGGAGCTCTACTCACCGCACTTCATGCATCAGGTCCTCATCAAGAAGAACTCGGTCGTCGAGCTGATGAAGAACGAGCTCTACTACTGGAGAAACCCGGACGAAAGCGGCAGGGACATCATAATCATCACCGGCGACCAGCAGGTTGCCCCGACGGACAGCCCGGGTCACTACGAGGTAGTCGGAAAGATCCTCGACTTCGCCCAGGCACTCGGCGTCAGGGAGATAGTGACCATGGGCGGCTACCAGGTGCCGGAGCTCAACGGCGAACCAAGGGTTTTAGCGGCCGTAACCCACGAGGGGCTGATTGATTACTACAAGGGGAAGCTGAAGGACTGCCAGATGGAGGTCCTCTGGAGGGAAGACGAGGGCGGGGCCATCGTCGGGGCGGCCGGGCTCCTCCTCGGCATGGGCAAGCTCCGCTCTATGTTCGGCATAAGCCTCCTCGGCGAGAGCTTAGGGTACATAGTGGACCCCAAGGCGGCGAAGGCCGTGCTCTCAGCTGTTACGAGGATACTCGGGATAGAGGTGGACATGAGCGCCCTCGATGAGAGGGCCAAGGAGACGGAGGAGATACTCCGGAAGGTTCAGGAGATGCAGAGAGCGATGCTGGAGCAGCAGATGCCGCCTAGCCCAGAGGAGGAAGACAGGGGCTACCTCTGATTTTTCTTTCCAACCCCCAACCCATGGTTGATAACACCAATATAGCAAAAGAGTTAAAAATCGTGCCACCATTTCTTTAATTGATAACACCAGGAGGTGCTCGCCTTGCACATCCCCGACGGCTACCTCGGTCCCTACACCTTCGGCTTTTTTTACGCAGTTATGATACCGATATGGTACAGGGCGTTTAAGTGGCTCAAGAAGCTCAGACCCCAGCAGGTTCCGCTGCTCGGCGTCCTGACGGCCTTCGCTTTCCTCGTTATGATGTACAACATGCCGGTTCCCGGCGGGACAACGGCCCACATAGTTGGGGGCACGATAATAGCCGTACTCATAGACCCCTGGGCAGCGACAGTTGCCCTCACGATAGTCCTCCTGATCCAGGCGCTCTTCTTCGGCGACGGGGGTATAACTGCATACGCCGCAAACGTCTTCAACATGGGGGTCGTCCTGCCCTTCGTCGGCTACTACACATACAGGTTCCTCAACCGGAAGCTCGGCCTGAGCGAGGTTCTCTCATCGGGCATCGGCGCCTACGTTGGGATAGTCACCGCGGCAACGGTAGCTGGGATAGAGCTCGGGATACAGCCGTACATACAGCCCGGCTACTGCCCCTACAAGCTGAGCGTTTCGGTTCCGGCGATGGCTATAGCACACCTCGTAACGGCGGGCCCGGCCGCAGCAGTGGTCACGGCCGCCGTCGTCTGGTACGTGAAGAAGAGCAGGCCAGACCTCTTCGAGATGAGGACGATCATGAAGAGCAGGGGGTGAGTGGATGGACAGGCTCACCAAGACCCTACTGGTAGTAGTCGCCGCCCTGATAATCCTCTCGCCGATAGGGATACTCCTCGTGTGGAACTACAGCGACGCCTGGGGCGAGTGGGACGTCTCCACCGTGGAGCACATGGTAGGGCAGAAACTGCCCGGAATGGAGAAGCTCGCCAACTCCTGGAACCACGCGGTTCTCCCGGACTACAACGTCCCCGGCTGGGAGGACAAGCTCCACGCCTCAATAGGCTACATAATCTCTGCCGTGGTGGGGGTTGCGGTTGTACTGGCCGTCTACTACATACTCGTCCGCCTTGCGGCCGGGAGAGGCCCGGCCTCCTGAGGCTTTTTTTGGTGATCCCCATGGGCTTCCTTGAATCAACCGCCCGGGAGGTCCTTGAGTTCACGACGGAAGCCGTCTTTTCCGAGAGGTACGCGAGGGCCGAAGGCCTCCTCCAGGGTTTAGACCCACGGGTTAAGCTGGTCTCCCTCTTCACCCTTGTCACAGCAGTCGTGATGCTTAAATCAATGGGGGCGCTCCTCGTGTTCTACACAATCCCCTTGGCTTTGGCCGTCGCATCGGGGGTAAACCCGCTCGCGTTCGTCAAGAGGGTCTGGCTCTTCATCCCCCTCTTCACCGGCGTGATAGCCCTCCCATCGATCTTCATGATACCTGGCAAGGAGCTCTTCACGGTTCCCATACTGGGATGGGGCGCAACGAGGGAAGGCGTTTACTGGGCGACCCTCTTCACCCTCCGCGTCGCGACGGCGGTCTCGTACGCCATCCTGTTCACGATGACGACGAGGTGGAACGACGTTGTATCAGCCCTCTCCAGCCTCCGGGTTCCCGGCATGGTGATAACGATAACAACCCTCGCCTACCGCTACCTCTTCCTGCTCGCGAAGCTCCTCCTCGACGCCATGCACGCGAGGAGGGCGAGGCTCGCCGGCGACCTCGGGATGGTCGAGAGCTGGAAGGAGGCGGGAAAGCATATAGGGGCTACGTTCATAAAGGCCAACGCCTTAGGCGAGGAGGTCTACTACGCCATGCTCTCAAGGGGGTACGACAACGAAGTCGTAAACCAGTCCGATCTCCATTTCAGCGGAGCCGACTACGCGGCCTCCGCGGCGACCGTCCTGCTCGTGCTCCTCGCCTTCCTGTTAGAGAGGGGGTTGCCATGAACGTCTACGAACTCAGGGGGGTTTCCTACAGGTACCCGACCGGGAGCTGGGCCCTGAAAGGGGTGGACATGAGGGTTGAGAGGGGTGAAACGCTCGCGATAGTCGGGCCCAACGGTGCCGGAAAGACGACTCTCCTCAAGATAATGGACGCCCTCGTAATGCCGACCGAGGGGGAGGTGTTCTTCGAAGGGGAGCCCGTAACCGAGGAGACGATGACCGACCGCGGGTTCCGGCGGAAGGTCGGCTTCCTCTTCCAGAGCCCGGACGTCATGCTCTTCAGCGCGACGGTCTTGGAGGACGTGGCCTTCGGGCCGGTTCACCTCTGGGGAAAAGAAAAGGGCCTTGAAAAGGCCAGAGAAGCCTTAAAGCTCCTCGGGATAGAGAACCTCGCCGACAGGCATCCCTACAGCCTCAGCGGAGGAGAGAAGAAGAAGGCCTCGATAGCGGCTGTGCTCTCGATGGAGCCGGAGGTTCTCCTTCTCGACGAGCCGACGCGGGATCTGGACCTGAGAAACAGGAACTTCGTCCTGGAAATGATAAAGCGCTGGAAGAGAGAGGGGAAGACCGTGGTGGTGGTCAGCCACGACCTAAGGCTGATTCGCCTCGCGGACAGGGTCTACGTCATCAATGGGGAGGTGCTCTTCGAGGGGACCCCGGGGGAGCTTTTCTCAAGGCCAGAGCTGGTAGAGAGAGCGAACCTCGACGTCCCGGAGATAGTCAGGCTCTTCCACCGGCTGGGAATCGAAGAGGTGCCGATGAGCGTCGAGGAGGCGGCTGAGATACTGAAGAGGAGGTGCTAAGACTCCAGCTTGAGCCTGAAGAGCCTCTCAACCTCCCCCCTGACCTCATCCACCTCCCCGCTAAGGACGAGCTTTCCACTCGCGATGACGTAGACCCTATCGACCACCGGGAGGAGGGGCTCCCAGATGTGGCTGATTATCACGAAACTCCTCTTCCCGCGCTCCTCTTTGAGGAGTTTTACAAACCTCCCCATGCTCTCAAAGTCCAGGTTCGCCAGCGGCTCGTCTATCATGACCAGCTCTGGATCTCCGACGAAAGCCTGGGCCACCGCGAGCTTCTTCAGCATCCCGGAGGAGTAGTTCTTGGTGATCTCATCGAGGAAGTCCAGCCCGAAGAGCTTTGCAACCCTCTCGACCTCTTCCATACCATAGCCCTTCGACCTCGCTATGAACTCAAGCCACTCCCTCCCGGAGATGAGGGGAGGGAAGGAGACCGGGTCGTAGGCCACCCCAATTCTCATCTTCACAGCGGCGTCCCTCCAGGGGTCCTTTCCCATGAGCCTTATCCTCCCGGAGGTCGGCCTGTAGACGCCGGTGGCGAGCTTGAAAAACGTGCTCTTCCCGCCGCCGTTCGGGCCGAGGATAAGGTTCGTGCCCTCTGGAATCTCAACCGTAACCCCGTCGAGGGCCTTTATGCTCCCAAAGCGCTTGATAAGGTTCTCTGCCTCTATCAACTCCACCACCTCCAGAGGAGAAAGGCGAGGAGAACTGACAGCACTCCAACTGAAACCCAGAGGACGCCCTGGGTTCTTGAGGTTGGGTAGAGCTCCGAGATGTAACCCGAACAGAACATACTGCCGTTTGTGTAAAGTGAGTAGGTGCCTTCATGGGGGATCACAACAACCCTGCTAACGTGGGGTTCAACGGGGATATCCAAAAGATTTCTGCCCGAAAGCTGATCCTTCAGCAGAAGGCTTCCCCTACCGTTGCAGGAGATGTTGAGGAGAGCCCATCCCGGGGAATGGAAGGGGATGTAGCTGAGCCTTCCGCTTTCCAGCTGGATCTTTCCCGGCCCGATGTAGCCCCGCACATGCTCGTTGGCCCTGTAGGCCGCCAAAAACGACATCAGCATCAGGATCATAATAACCAGGAGACCGATTAAAAAGCGGTGCCTCATACAACATCCCCCCTGAGGAATACGACGAGGGAAAGCAGCAGGAGGGTGATTGGAAGGGCGAGCCCGGCGGCAGCGTTCGCAGGCGAGAAGGGAGTGCCCCCGTTGAGGACAGCAGTGAAGCCCTCAACGAAGGAGAAGGGGGGTAACATTAGGGATGAGAAGTAGGGAACCACCGTAACGAAAAATGCCGCTAAAAACGAGAGGAACATGTTCTTAAAGAGCACACCGAAGAGAACCGAAACCGACAGCACAAAGAACACGAAGTAGAAGGTGAGGACGAGCTCGTAGAGGAAGGTAGTACTCCCCAAAAGGGACCAGAGCACGGGGGAGAGGTCGGCGTTCAGGAAAACCGCAACGGCGATGAGGGGGAATATAGATGCAAGAACGGCAAATACGAGGGTGGAGGCAACCTTTGAGAGGTATATCCCAAGCTTCGAGTAGGGGAGGGAATAGAGCGAGAGGGCATAGCCCCTGTCCCTGTCGTACCTGAAGGTCAGCACCGAGATCACAGACGTGAACAGGGACAGGAGGATCCAAAAACCCGGGACAAGACTCGGATACACAAAGAGCCAGTGGGCACTCATGCTCGACGTTGCAGTGGACGGGGAGAAGGTGGGGGGTTCGTTTCCGTGAATAAGCGCGAGGCCCGCCATGGAGTGAAGGTAGCCCGCGGCCAAGAGGTATGAGAGGACGGGAACCGTAATCACGGCAACTAAAACCTTCAGGGGATCGCCGACCTCCCAGGAAATTAAATTCCCTTTCATGCCTTACCCCTCCTCCACAGCAGCAGGCCCGCTATTACGACGGCAGTTAATCCCCCGACCCCAACCAGCCAGTACCTGGATGACGGCCTGGGCTCGTAGACGGGAGCGGGGGCTTCAGAAGAGGTTCCGGCCGTTTTTGGAACCTTTAGGGAATACAGCATGACCCCAACTGCGGGGTATTTGCTTATTGAGAAATGGGCGCCCTCCTTTGAGATCTCATTAAAGTACTTATTCGTGAGGCTATCCACGGCGATGAGCATCTTAACTCCGATGGCTTCCAAATCCGGTATAAACCCAAACATACCGGAGGTCACATCGTTGCCGGGATTGAAATTGAGGACGGTTCTACCGGTTGCGTTTCCCCCGAGCGTCATTACGCTCACAGGGGGGTACTTTATGAATAGGTTTGGGGGAGTAAAGTCGCGGTAGTAGGTTACGTGGGTTATGTTCACCCTCCTCATTGTTTCGGGCAGGTATGGTTTTCCGTTTATGACTACGGGGAGCTCCTCCTTGTTTGAAATGTAGAGCCCGAAGAGGAGAGTATGGCCGTAGTAAGTACCGTTGAGCGAGTAAACCGAACCGTTCGTGAGCACCAATTTATACTCCCCTGAAACGGTGAGGTTTTTGTAGAGGTCGTCCTCAAGCCTCTTCCCCCTCGGCGAAAACGGGGTGGAGTTGATCAGCGGACCGGGCAGGGGCTTACATGATGCCGGGCGGACCACGTTGACGTAGGAAAACGGCCTGCGAAGTACGGGATTTCCCAGGAAAAGGAGCGTTACGTTGACGTAGGCCGTGTTCTCCGTCACCCGCTGGACCCTGAACTTCACAAAGATCTGCTGGAAGCCAATGGAGTATGCGCATTTACCGTGTACATACTCCACACTTCCTCCCCATGCATACGTTTTAGCCGGGGTTGCATTGGCGTAGTATTCCAATGTGGTGCCGCTTTTAAACCAGTAGGGTACGGTAGCAGTCCCGACAGCTCCGGAGGCCAGAGGGAGCAGCAGGGTCAGCAGGGCGATTGCACTCAAAAAGAAAAGGGACTTCATCGGAGCACCTCCTGAAATTAAATCGAATTGGGCGGAATGCCTACTGAAGCAATAACCCCGAAATAGGCGCCCATAACGTCTCCGTATGCAATGGTTTCGACAGAGTACAGGGTATTATCAGGGCAGTAACACCACAGATCCCCAAGTCCATATGACCATCCGTAGTGCGTGTCGTCGTACCAGTAGGAAGGAGAGCAGACGTAGAAGTATGCTGTGGCACTTGCACCGATCCCTCCGAGCAGCGATATACCATTGGTCTCTATATCCTCCCCGTACCATACGCACTTGGAGATCTGCTTGTAGTGGACATCAGCTGGCTGAGGAGCTGATGCAACGCTTGCCGCTTTTACAATGCCACTCAACAGTCCAGTTGCCACCAGCATTCCCAATAGCCCCCAACAACAACTTTCGGTGTTGCATTGTCCCCCCCAATGATGTTGAGGGCAGTATAAACTCTCATATCATAAATTTAAAGTTTTTGTTCGAATGTACGCACTATATTCCAACAACAGTTTTGGGATTTCACTCTCCATTTAAAATCCCCGACCCACGGCGAAAAGAACTCGGTGGGGCAGAAAAGTAAAGGGCCCCTTCAAGCCCTGAGGGCCTCCTCAAGCAACTTTAACCCGAACTGGAGATACTCCTCTGCCTTCTCCTCGCTCTTCGCCTCGCTGAAGACCCTGATTATGGGCTCGGTTCCGCTGGCCCTGACCAGAACCCAGCCGTCGCTGAAGAGGATTTTTGTTCCGTCGGTGGTGTCCATCTTATAGCCCCTTGCCTCTGCAAGCTCGGCGACCTTGGCCACTACCGCCCTCCTGTCGCCTTCGACCTTTCTCTTCGTCTTGAACTGGTAGTACCTCGGGAGCTCATCGATCAGCTCGCTGAACTTTTTGCCTGACTTCGCGAATATCTCAACTATCTTTGCCGTCGTCATCGCCCCGTCCCTTCCCAAGACGAAGTCCGGGAATATTACGCCGCCGTTCTCCTCGCCGCCTATCGTTCCGCTGTGTTCAAGGAGAGCCCTCGCGACAATGAGGTCGCCGACTTTGGTTCTCATCACCTTCGCGTTGTTCCTCTCCGCTATATCATCAAGGAGGTTTGAGGTCGCAACAGTTGTAACGAGAAGCCCACCGCCCTTCTCTCTCAGAACGGCATCGGCAACGAGCGCGAAGGTCTTGTCGCCCTGGATGAAGCGTCCGTTCTCGTCTATGAAGACCGCCCTGTCAGCGTCACCGTCCTGCGCAACGCCGAAGTCGGCACCAAGGGCCTTGACGATCCTCATGAGCTCCCACAGGTTCTTCTCCGTCGGCTCGGGGTTTCTGGCCGGGAAATGGCCGTCCGGATGGGCGTTTACAGAGACGACCTTACAGCCGAGCTCCCTGAGGAGGTAGGGAAGTGTCAGAGAGCCGGCGCCGTTTGAGGGGTCAACGACGACAAAGGGCCTGCTCTTCCCTATCGCCTCGACGTCAACGCGGGCCTTTATCGCCTCGATGTAGGGCTTTATTATATTCTCCTTCCTGATTTCGCCTATCTCGTCCCATTTAGCTCTGTCAAAGTCCCCGTTGAAGAATATCTCCTCAACTACCGCCTCGCGTTCCTTCTTCAGGCCCATACCGTTCGGCTCAAGGAGCTTTATTCCGTTGTACTCCGGCGGATTGTGGCTGGCCGTTATAACCGCCCCGCCATCTGCCTTGAAGTGGTTGGTAGCCCACTGTATTGCCGGCGTCGGGGCTATTCCAACGTCTATGACGTCACAGCCCACGCTCAGCAAACCGCTGATTAAAGCGTCCTTGAGCATCTCACCGCTGACGCGCGTATCCCTGCCGACAACAACGAGCGGCTTTTTCCTGCCCTCCCTCTTGAGCATCGTCCCGAAGGCCATGCCCATCTTGAGGGCGAACTCAGGGGTTATCCTCTCGTTCGCTATACCGCGAACTCCAAAGGTCCCGAAGAGCTTTCCCATCTCAACCACCTCACGTCATTGCACTCGCAAAGTTCAGTATCTCCAAGACAAAGATGTAGAGGCCGTAGATAAATGCTCCAGCCTGGAGGAGGGCAACTAAGACCTTCAGGGGCTTCAGCTTTCCCGAGAGGAGCGGTACCGGAAGGCCGGCCAAAACCGCCGCGAAGAGGTAGATGACCGCGTTCTTCAGGGGTGTGTAGTCAATGGGCACGCTGACCCCCGGGTATCTGAAGGTAACCTCCTGCCCCTTGACTTTAAAAGTGAAGTCCGCGTTCTGCAGGCCAACGACGAGCACGTAGGCCATTATGAGGACGAAGAGCAGCGTCGGGAGGAGGCTGAGGGAGAGGGAGGAGATCGAAGAGCTGAACCTCTCCCACGAGTCCGCACACTTTTCCTTCGCCATGATGCTCACTTCCTTCCAAAGTCATCCGCAAAGCGGACTATGTCGTCCTCGCCGAGGTATTCACCTATCTGGGTTTCTATAACTTCGAGGACGACCTTTCCGGGGTTTTCAAGCCTGTGGACTGTGCCGGCCGGTATGAATGTGCTCTCCCCCGGCCTGAGGAGAATCTCCCTGTCGCCAACGCGAACCTTAGCGGTTCCCCTCACCACGACCCAGTGCTCCGAGCGGTGGTAGTGCATCTGAAGGGAGAGCTTTTTGCCGGGCAAAACCGTCAGGCGCTTTATCTTGTAGCGCTCGCCCTCCTCAAGGAGAGTGTAGCTTCCCCAGGGCCGATAGGCGGTTCTGTGGACTATTGCCCTCTCGTCGTTCTTCTCCTTCAGAACCTTGTATATTTCCTTGACCTTCTGGCTCTCCCCCTTCTTCGCCACGAGGAGGGCATCGTCGGTATCGATTATGATGAGGTCTTCAACGCCCACCGTCGCGGTTAGGCGTTCGGATATTATGAGGTTGTTCTTAGAGTTTACCCCGATGTGGTAGGCGTTTTTGCTCGTTATCCTCATGGCGTTCCCGTCTTCGTCCTTCTCAAGAACCTCGTATATCGCGTCGAAACTGCCGAGGTCGTTCCAGTAGGTGTTGAGTGGAACAACGGCAGCCTTGTCGGTCTTCTCCATAACTCCATAATCCACGCTTATCTCCGGGGCCAGCTCGTAGACCTTCTCTATGCTCTCCTCCTCGAAGGCCTTCACAAGCTCCGGCGCGTGCTTCTCCGCCTCCTCAAGGAAGAGCGACGTCGAGAAGGCGAACATCCCGCTGTTCCAGTAGTAGCCGCTCTCAACGTATTTCTTGGCCGTCTCAAGGTCCGGCTTCTCCTTGAACTCGGCAACGGTGTAGCCGAGAACCTTCTCACCTTCCTTGATGGCCTCGCCCGGCCTTATGTAGCCGTAGCCGGTGTGGGGCCTCGTCGGCTTTATGCCGAAGGTCACTAAGTAATCCTTAGCGAGCTTCTCCGCACTGGCGAAAGCGGTCTCGTAGGCCTCGTTCACCTCAATAAGGTGGTCACTCGGCAGAACTGCAACAACCGAGTCACCAAAGGCCTCGTCTATCGTCTTAACCCCCCAGTAGATGGCCGGGAGGGTGTTCTTGCCAACCGGTTCAAGGAGGATGTTCTCGGCCGGAAGCTCGACGCCGAGCTCCCTCAGGTCGTCGAGAACCCTGAAGCGGTACTCCCAGTTGGTGACCACGAATATCTCCGCCGGCCTTGAGAACCCAAGCGCTCTCTCGACGGTCTTCTGGAAAAGGCTCTTATAGTCGAGGAAGCGGACGAACTGCTTGGGCATGAGTTCTCTGCTCAGGGGCCACAGTCGGGTTCCCTTTCCCCCGGCTAAGATCAGCGTCTTCATCCTATCACCCCCAGTAACTCATCCGGAGAGCTTATATTTTTAGCCTTGGCATGGCTAAGGTCCCCAACGATGAAGGCCCTATCGACAACCTCGAAGAGCGGGAAGTCGTTTTCCCCATCGCCAACGGCATAGCTCTCAACCTCTCCAAGGCGCGAGTAGAGGTTGAGGAGGACTAAGGCAGCCCTTCCCTTATCGGTGTTCCCGGTCACGTTCACGAACCTGCTCCCCCTGACGACCCTAAGCCCCTTAGCTTCAAGCTCCTCCGTAAAGCCCTCCCTCGACCACCTGAAGATTGTCTCGCTGTACTCCCTCCGAAACGCTAAAGGAACGAGCTCCTCCGGGAGACCCGTGAAGGCCATGACCTCCTCCGGAGTCGAGTTCCCGTAGTATTTGAGGCCGTATCTGTCGGCGAGTGCATCCAGGACGGTTTTTATCCTCCCGTACCTCTCGCCGAGCTCGATTACCGTGTAGCTACTTTTTCTAACTCCCCCCACCTCAAAGGGGAAGTAGCCGTCAGGTATTAAGACCGCGCTGCCGTTCTCGACTATGAAAGGTTCCCTGAGCTTCCACGCCCTCCTGTAGTACTCCTGCTCGGCCCTCGTCTTGGAGGAGTTAATGACCACCTCGAAGCCCGCTTTCTTCAAGGAGCCGATGAGCTCTTTAGCAGGCTCGGGCGAGTAATCCTCCCCAAGTAAGGTCTTATCGAGGTCGAGGAAGATAACCCTCATTTTCACACCTCGAACTTCAAGAGCGTGTCCGACTCGCTCTCAACTGCTTTCATCCACCTCTCAACATCTACCTCTCCAATTGAGGGCATAACCTTTGGCTTTGGTGGTTCCTCTTTCTCCCCGATTAGAGAGTGTATCCTGAGATCTTCAAGTATGGCATTCCTCAGGGACTCGGTGGCGAGCTCGGAGTGGTATATCGTCCCAAGCGAGCTGAGTATCATGTCCCTGACGTGCTCCTGCCCCTTGTCCTCGTGGAGATGGGGGTTCAGCGTCTCTATCTGGAAAACCTCGACGCCCTGGTCGTAGACCTCTTTGAACTTCTCCCTCTCCTTCCACTGCCCGAAGGTCTCGAAGAGGTAAACTAACTCGTAGGGCTCTATGGAGTAGCCGGTGGAGAAGGGCATGACATCCGCCAACTTCATGCTCATCGCGTGCTCGCCGGCGTTGCCGGTGACTATTATGCTCGTCTCGAAGCCCGTGGCAACGCCGAAGAGGGCGTTCATGTAGCGGTTCGTTATCTCGCTAACCCTACCCCACTTCCTGAAGTACAAACCTCTCGTGCTCACCTTGGGCTTGTGGCGCCAGCTCAGCCTGACCATCGAGTAGTCGCTCTCGCTCATAAGGAAGCCAGCCGCGTAGTCCTTCACGTACTCGTTTACCGACCCGGGTATGTAGTTGTCCGCGTCAACAAAGCCGACGTATTTGGCCCCAAGGGCCTTAGCCAGAAGCACTCCGATTATCATTCCCTCGCCTTTCCCGCTCCTCACGCTCTCACCATCCAGTATGTCCGTGTAACCGACCTCCCTGAATGCTTCTCCTATCCCCGGGTCGCGCTGGTGCACCATGACTATCCTCGACTTCGTGAGGCTGTAGAAGTGCTTTACCAAGTCAACCTCCTGCTTGAAGACGTTGGGGCCTTCTCGTTTGCTGTTGGAGACTATTATGATGGGACACTGATGAGGAATAGCCTTGAGGACGCCGTCAACGAGCTGGAGCTTCTCGTTCTTCATCGGAACTACCACCGCAATGTCCTCAAGAGTTTTGTAGATGTCCTCCCTGGGAACGTTCTTCACCGTGAGCGAGCCGACCTCCCTGGTCTGGCTGTCGAGCTTGATGACCTTGAGGACCTCGTATATCTCCACCGCGCCGAACAGCTCCTTGTAAACAGGGGCCTCAAGTAGCAAGCTACCACCCCCCCGAAAAGTTTACCTACCGGAGGTAAATAAAAGAAAACTCCCTAAAAGGTTTTGCCTCAGCGGAGGGCGAACTCACCAACGAAAGCCGAGCTTGAGATGGTGTCGCCTATCCCAACGGTTGACTTGGGCTTGGCCACTATCTTCGTTGGAATGAAAGCCAGCTGATAGGAATCGACTTCGGCTATGCCATCTTTCATGCCGTACTCCTTTGAGAGGGCCTCCTCAACGGCTTTGGCCTTCTCATTGACAGGAACGTCCATTGCTTTGGCGATATCGTCTATCGAGCGGACATCGCCGAGCTTCGCCTTGGCGGCAGCTGCTAAGGCCGAGAAGAGGAGGGCATCGCGGACGAATTCACCTTTGTAGTCCGTTAGGGCGAGGTAGTAGCCGTAGGTGTGGAAGTGTATCCTCTTGACGCCCGTCTTCTCGGCGAGCTTGAGCATGGCCTCGGTGACGGCTATCGGGTCAACGGGGTCTCTCGCGAGGAGCTTCTCGGCAAGGCCTTTCTCGCCTATTACCTCCATTACCGAGGCCAGCTCGACCTCGTTTAGGCCAACACTCCAGAAATTGCCGAGTAAACAGAGGATGGCTTTTCTCACCGTCTCGTCTGGGGTGAAGGCGAACTCAAGATGAACCGGGATTCCGAGCTTCTTGAGAACCTCAAGGTGTTCCTCGACAACATCCAGGGGCTCGCGGTAGTTTTCCTTCGTAAGCGCCTGGAGGCCACTGATTATCGCCACCTCAACGCTTTCTACAATCTCCCCAAAGCGCTCCCTGAACTCGGGCCTTATGTAGAGATTGGGATTGTAGTCGTCGGCCGAGCCTATGAAGCGGTTCTCCCTCGGTGCCTCAAGGTCAAAGACCCTAAAGCCCCTCGGAAACTCGTAGATGTAGTGTAGGCAGTTCTCCTCGTCTCCCGCGAACTCTTTCGGATGGACGAGCTTTAGTCTTCCGTCCTCAACTTTCGGAACGTATATCGGCCCGTTCTTAAAAAGGCTCGCCTGAAGGCCGGAAAGCTGGGGGACGTGAGAAATTACAGGAACGCCGTAGACACCGCCGAGGAGGTTAGCCATTATGCCGACCTGACCGCCCATCCTGAGCTCGTCCCAGCCCCATTGCCTCATGTAGAAGCGCGTTGAACAGCTCTCGACGAAAAGTTCGGCCGCTTTTCCCCTCTTTATGCTCCAGAGGATCGAGCCGAGCAACTGCGGGACGTTCTCTATCCTTTTGGGAAGCTCATCGGCGTAGTGGAGGACTTCATCCTTTCCGGCCCTCTCAACGCGCTTTTCAAGGTCTTTTCTCTCCAGGTACTTCACAGCATCTACGTTCGTGTTGTAAGCTAAGAGAACCCTTCCGGCCCTTCCAATCCTGCCCTTCACGCCCCTAAAAGCGGATGAATAGAGAGCATCCCAGGCCACTAAGTATCACCAAGAGTGAAAAAGATGGGAGAGCTAATAAGACTTGCGCCTGAGGAAGTACCTCCTCCCCCTCACCTCGACCATCCTGTAAACCTCGCCCTCGCTCAGCTCCACCGGGGGCTTCTCGACCTCGTAGGTCTGGTAGTTCCCCATATCCATCATCTGAACCTCCTCCCTGCCGATGCTCGTCACCATCGCCTCGCTCTCCTCGTGCTCCACCGTGTCGAGGCCATCCCTCCTCGCGGTCTTCCAGTCCCTGTGCTCCCCCCTGCCGGTTGAGAGGTTCCTCAGAGAGATGCCCTTTCCATCCACAGCGGTTACCTCGTAGACGTTGCCGGCCCTATCGGAAACTATGTCTCCCCGCCTAAACTTCGGGATTCTCACGCTGACGCTCGTCCTGTAGGTTTCCTTGCTCGTCTGCCTGTCCATGCCAACGAGCTCATAGGCCTCACTTATCGTGCCACCGAAGCGCTCTCTTATCGCCTGTGCGAGCTTCCTCGCGCTCGACGTTGAACCCATGTAGAAGTCGAGCCCCTCCTCCTTCTCGATGGTGTCCTGTATGAAGCCCATCCTGTCCCTGCGCATTATTTCATCAACCTTCTCCTCAACGAGCTTTCCTATGGCCTTCCTCTCCTCATCGCTCAGGGGCCTTCCCTCGGCGCGAACCTGCAGAATGGCCTCGAAGTAGCCACCGAGGAACTTCTGACAGCGGGGACAGACCGTCTGCCTAACGTAGACCGTAACGTACTTCCTCTCGTCGTGGAGCTCGCGCTGGAGCTCGTGGGTTCTGGCCTTAACGCGAACCTCGTAGGTAACTATCGCGGGGAAATGCTCTATGTGCCAGCTTACCGGGGTGAAGGCGATGACCGCTTTGCCAACGGGAAGGTTTTCCACGTCCTCAAGCTCTTCCATCGAAACGACCTCGAACTCCTTAACCTTCTCGCTCAGCGAATCCTCGAGGGCCTCAAGGAGTGCGCTGTCGGCGACCTCGAATATGAGCTCTTCCAGGTTGTAGCTCTTTGGGTCAACCCACACTCCCCTCTTCTTGTAGCTCCCGCAGTTTCCACAGAGCTCCGTGTTGATTTCATCCGAAATGAGGAGCACAGGGTTTTCCTTACGGTAGCAAACCTGGCAGAGGCCCTCGATGAGCGGTCCACCTTCCTCCTCGCTTATCCCGCAGCGGTAGCAGAAGCGCTCGCCCATGGTCTCACCAGTTGAGAAGAAGGCTGGAGGTTTAAAAAGTTAGAGGAACAGCTTGGCCATCTGGGCGTGCGGAACCCCCTGGATGCGGAGAACCCTATCCGGGTCCACGTAGCCGAGGTCTATGGCCTTGGAGACGCAGCGCTCGCCGGTCAGGTTTGCTATCGTGGCCTCCTCCAACAGTTCCCTGAGCCTGCCCTCCTCCACGAGCTCGCCCCCGTAGAACCTCTCCTTGACCTCCAGCTTGAACTCGCCCTCCCTGAAGGTCTTCCCGAGCAGTTCCTCGTCGCATGCCGCTAAAAGAACCTCCCCTTGAACCCGGTAGACCTTGATGTATATCATACCTCACCGCTAAGCCTGGGCAAACATGGCTTATAAACCTGCCTCCGACCAAAAGGTTTATAGGGATTTTTCCTTACATTAAGTTAGATTAGGGGGTGGTACCATGGAATCAGACATGGGGAGGCTCCTAGATGTGCTTGGGAACAGGACGCGGCGGAAGATACTGATCCTGCTCACAAGAAGACCGTACTACGTCAGCGAGCTGAGCCAAGAACTGGGCGTTGGCCAGAAGGCAGTACTTGAACACCTCAGGATACTCAAGAGCGTCGGACTCGTTGAGGAGCGAACCGAGAGGATCCCGCGGGGGAGGCCGAGGAAGTACTACGCCATAAGCCGCGGCTTCAGGCTGGAGGTCATGCTCACGCCGTACCTCTTCGGCACCGAGCTCTACGAACCAAAGGGAAGGGGGAAGGGCGTTCTATACGAGGAGGCCAGGTCGATCATAAAGTCCACGGAGCCCCTCGATGAAAAGCTCAGGGATCTCGTCGATTTCCTCGATGAGCTTGAGGAAAAGCTCGATGAGACGATGAGACTGAAGAGCGAACTTGAGGAGGTCAGGCTCCTCGTCGAGACATACATAGAGAACCTGATGCGCAGAACCTACACCGAAGACGAGAGAACCTTTGAGGCTCTGTTCAAAGAGATAAAGGCGAGGCTTCCGAAGGACCTGCGGGAGAAGATAGAGGGCTTTTAGAAAGTCTGAAAAGAAGAACTGAATTCAGAGTATCTTACCCTCTTCCTTCATCCTCACGAGCTTGGTTATGTAGCCAGCTATCCTGTTCCTGATGGTTTTGCTGGTCACGTTGGTGAGCTCCTCGACCTTCTTCTTGTTGTACTCGAAGTCGGCCATGAACTGGTCGGGATAGCGGTCAAACAGCTCGCGAGCAACCCTCTTGATGAAAGTCTGCTTGATGTTACCCATTCTCATCCCTCCGTTACCTTGAAAGCCATAGCAAATTTCCGGGCCTGTTTTAAAACTTTTCCCTTGCTCATTGGCGTTCGAGCAGCCGGGAGTAATGCGGGCGGTATTTGGAAGAAATTCATCACCCTATTTAAGCTAAATGACGTATCGTTATCCCGAGGGGCAAAGGATTTAAATCTTAAAATGCAGAGAGGCCCACATGCCCCCACTGATGAAGATAACCAAGGGGCTCACCGCGTTGGAGCCGTGGTTCAATCGCTCTTCTGCTGTCCCTTAGAGTAATCGCTACCGTTATAAAGCCGTCATCAAAGCCCAAGGAGGTGGTTGTATGATAGATAAAGTTTACTGCGCCGATGTAACACCCGAAATGGAGGGTGAACACGTTAAGCTTGCCGGATGGGTTTACAGGAAGAGGGAGGTCGGTAAAAAGGTCTTCATAGTCCTCAGGGACTCAAGCGGCATAGTTCAGGTGGTGTTCTCCAAGGATCTAAGCGAGGATGCGTACCGGGTTGCCAGAACTCTCGGAATAGAGTCAAGCGTTGTGATAGAGGGGACGGTCAAAGCCGATTCACGCGCCCCAACTGGGGCCGAAGTCCGGGCCGAGAAGATCGAAGTGATCCAGAACGTCGAGTTCTTCCCCATAACAAAGGATGCGAGCCGCGATTTCCTCCTCGACGTCAGGCACCTGCACCTCCACTCACCCAAGGTCGCGGCCGTTATGAAGGTTAAGGCAGCACTAATGCAGGCGGCCAGGGAGTGGCTGCTCCAAGACGGCTGGTACGAGGTTTTTCCGCCGATACTCGTCACGGGAGCGGTCGAAGGGGGGGCAACCCTCTTCAAGCTCAAGTACTTCGACAAGACCGCTTATCTGAGTCAGTCGGCCCAGCTCTACCTTGAGGCGGCCATCTTCAGCCTTGAAAAGGTGTGGTCGCTCACGCCAAGCTTCAGGGCCGAGAAGAGCAGAACGAGAAGGCATCTGACAGAGTTCTGGCACCTTGAACTTGAGGCCGCGTGGATGGACCTCTGGGACATCATGAAGGTCGAGGAGGAGCTGGTGAGCTACATGGTAGGGCGGGCGCTTGAACTCCGGAAGAAGGAGATTGAACTCTACCGCAAGGACGACCTCAAGACCCTCAAGAACACGGTCCCACCCTTCCCGAGGATAAGCTACGACGAGGCTATAGACATACTCCAGAGCAAGGGCGTCCGGATAGAGTGGGGCGAGGACATGGGGGCGGACGAGGAGAGGGTTCTAACGGAGGAGTTCGAGAGCCCGTTCTTCGTCTACGGCTACCCAAAGGGCATAAAGGCCTTCTACATGAAGGAAGACCCCAGTGACCCACGGAAGGTATTGGCCGCGGACATGCTCGCGCCCGAGGGATACGGCGAGGTTATCGGGGGGAGCCAGCGTGAGGACGACTACGACAAGCTTGTGCGGCGCATAATCGAGGAGGGAATGGACCCGAAGAACTACGAGTGGTACCTCGACCTCAGGAAGTACGGCAGCGTTCCGCACAGCGGCTTCGGCCTCGGCTTGGAGAGGCTCGTGGCATGGGTTCTCAAGCTCGACCACGTCCGCTGGGCCACGCTCTTCCCGAGGACGCCGAGCAGGCTTTACCCGTGAGAACTTTGCTGGTGCAAAGCGCTCGCGGGTAGGGTTCTTTTTTCCCTTTCCATGGAGAGGCCCTTTATCAGCATTCTTGAGAGGATTCAAATGCGGGACAGCCACAGAAACGAATTTCCTGAGCCTTGGAATCCCAACAGTAGACAACTGAAGCTTTTCAGATGCCCACCAGAGAAACTTTGCAGGACAAAGCTTAAAAGCGTGATTCTGTTCTATCCATTGCACGGGCCCGTAGCCTAGCAGGACAGGGCGCCGGCCTTCTAAGCCGGAGGTCGCGGGTTCGAATCCCGCCGGGCCCGCCACAGAAACTTTGCCTGCGCAAAGTTTCATCAAAGTCCGTGGCTCCTTTTAAAACTCGAAATCCTAAGTGATTTTTCTATCCACTGGCCATTTTGGGCATGAGAGCTTTTTGATCTGCTTATGTAGGTATAAGGTTTAGCTTTAAAATCGACGCTTCCAGACGTCAAGAAGAGAGTAAACCCTATTTTGAGGTTTATTTCAACTTGCTCTCTCTCGAAAATAAGCACTTGGGAGTAAAGGTTCTTGCATCAGGATCTTTTTGAAGAAAAGCTACAAGCTTTTGGTGAAGCTTTTTCTAAAAGCTTCAGCGCTGGCGGAAGCAGTGTGTACCTTTTTTTTTTAAGAGTTCCATTTTAACTGGGTTTCTCCTAATCTGATTCTTTGTGGTTGTCTACTTAAGAAAGTGCCCTTCGGACGAGATACAACCTTTGCTTGCCCAAAGGTTGGCCAAATAGTTCAAGAGAATAGCCTTGAAAAGTTCGTACGTGCCTAATGAGGGGAAGTCTTAGAGGGCTTTCTCAGACAGAATGACTAGACACTTAGTGGGTTACGTCTTTTGCGCCCAAAGGGCGCTATTCAAGTTAAACCCCATTTAAATAGGGCCTTTTTAAAAGAGTGAACGCCTCCAAAAACACATCAAACAAAAGCACGTACAAGTCTTGGGAACACATCAAGGGCAGTACTTAACATTCCGCCAGTGCTTTCGTCAGAAAGGGCTGTATGGCGCCCGGGCCGGGATTTGAACCCGGGTCACGGGAGTGACAGTCCCGTATGATAGGCCGGGCTACACCACCCGGGCGCTTGAGTGGCCGGCGGCGTTCCCGGGTTCCCGCCCCCTCTCGGAGGGCAGTACTACCGGGAACGCTGGCGGGCTTAACTTCCGGGGTCGAAACGAGACCGGGTGTAACCCCGCCGCCCTGGCCGCCGTACCGGTACTGCCCTCTCGAGGGGAGTTTATAAGCTTTGCGGTGGCCCTCAGCTTTTAACTATAAAAAATCGTAATGACCTACACAAAAGCTATATAAAATTTGGCGCTGAAACCTGACTGATGAAAATGTTCGACAAGGGAAAGGGTGGCCTCAGCTGGGACTACCTGAAGGAGAGGCACCTCGACATAGTCTCCGAGCTCAAGAGCCTGAGGGAGTGGGAGGCCATAAAGGCGGCCATCCCAGAGTCGGAGAACATAAAGGACTACTCCCTCTTGGCCCTTCAGTCTGTGGCCGCCCTCACCAGGGAGTTCCATACCGAGAAGAACCTCCTCAACGAGAAGCTTCATGCACTTGAGGAGAGGCTCGACGACACGAGGACCGAGATGAGGGAGCGCGATTCGGCCCTTGAAAAGCGCATCAAGAACCTTGAGTCTTCAATGGAGGACGTCCAGAGGAAGCTCCTTCTCGTTGAGGGAATAGGGAACATGCTGCCAAAGATAAGCGAGCTTGAGGAGCGCCTTGAAGCCGGCAACGTCCAGCTTTCTTCCAAGGTAGAGGAGCGCTACTCGCGTCTGATAGAGGAGCTCGTTGACAAAAGGGTCCGTGCCCTGGAGGAAGAGCTGAGGGGCTCGGTACTCGGGATAGGGGCAGAGCTCGCAAAGTCCCTCAGGGAGATGCAGGAGAGGGACGAACGGCTCGCGGTGGAGAACTACGATCTAAGGATGAAGCTGAAGCGCATCAATTCAGAGCTCGACAGGGTAAGGGAGGAAGCCGAGAAGCTCCGCAAGAGACTTGAGGAGTACAGGGAAATGAACCGCAGTATAGAGGATCTGCACCGCAGGGTTCAGGAGTACGAGAAGAGGCTCAACTCTCTGTCAGCAATGGAGAAGAGGCTCATGCAGCTCACCGGGGCGGGCAGCTTAGAGGAAGCCCTGAACATAGTGGAGAGGATGAAATCGAACTGCGTCCCCAAATCCAAGGTAACCCCTGTTCTCAACGAGCTGAAACGCCTCCAGGAGAGGGTCGAGGAGCTCGAAGCCGAGAACGGTAGGCTACGGGAGAAGAATGAGAAACTAACCGAAGCCCTGAAGACGCTCCTCGAACGGACCGAAGAAGGCGAAGACTCTACTCAATGATGGCCACTGCCCTGACCGGGCTTCCAGAGCCGCCCTCAATCTTCAGGGGAAAGGCCACGAAGGTGAACTCTTCTCCCAGTACCTCCTCGATGTTGGTCAGGTTCTCGAAAATCGGTATCTCCTCGCTCAGGAGTATCGTGTGCACGTCCTCGTTCCCGATGCTCGCTGAGTCAGTCCCCACGGCCTTCGCCCCCTGGGCCGCAAGGAAGAGGGCGACCTCGGGGGAGAGCTCCCTGCCTCCAGTTAGGAAAAGCACGATCCTGCCGGAGTAAGCTTCCTCCGGAACCTCATCGAGGGATACCTCTCCCTCTCCTCCCCTGACGTCTACGACGAGGCCAGGCCCGATGAAGCTGTCAAGGGGCATCTCGTCCACGGTCTTACCGCCTGGAATGAGGTGCGCCGGTGCATCGACGTGCGTACCAGAGTGCTCCCCGAGTTTCAAGACGTTCATGTAGTAGCCGTCCCTGTCTATGAAAGCCCAGGGCTTCACCTTTATCTCAGGGTCGCCAGGGTAGGGCGGCGTCCCCTCACTAAGTGGAATGGACAGGTCAACGAGTTTCATCGTTTCATAAAGGGCCTTTCTCCATATAAACCTTGCCCCTCCTCCCAGGTTTCACTCCCGGCCGCCTGAACCCCTATCGCCCCTCCCGAGGCCCGCTTCCACTCCTTCGTCTCCTCCCTCTTTTCCCAGCCCTTCGCCCAGGTAGAAATCGCTGAAAAGCTCCAACTCCTGGACGTAGCTTCTCCTGATCTTCAAAGCGGTTTTAGCCCTCTCCATCTCCCTCCCAAGGTAGAAGGCGTGCCTCGGGCTTATATCGAAGTGCTCTAAGATGGCGTCTATTATCGCGTTCGGGCTTTTTCCGGTTATCGTGAGCACCGCCTTCGTCCCGCGGTAGGCGTTCACCCAGATCCTCCCGCTCTCGATCCAGACGCGGAAGTAAATCGGTTCTAATTCAACCGGCTTCTCCTCGGCCTCTACGATTTTCTCAGCCGGCTCAAACCTCCACTCCCTTGCCCGCTTCTCCTTTAGCATCAGGAGGTTAAAGCCGAGGTCTTTTGGTGAATCGAAGAGGTTCATGTCCACCGCTCGCTTCAGCTCCCTGACGGAGCCCCTTGCCTTAGTGCTGACTTCGGTGGTTAGAAGCAGGTTTATCGAGAGCTCCTTAGCGATTCCAGCGAGCAATGCGTTCATCCCAACGCTGTCTGCATCATAAAGCTCCACCACGTTGCCAACGCCCGCGAGCAGGACATCATCGGGGTTCCTCTCGCGGTAGAGCTGGAAGGCTGTGATGGAGCGCGCTAAGTGGGGCACCTGCTCAAGGACGGGGTCGGGGATGACTGTCTTGTAGCCCAAATCAGAGGCTTTCTCCTTCAGCCTTTCGAGGAACTCGACGCGCTCTCCCGACTTCGTGGGGAAGAAGCCTTCCCTCTGGTTGGTTGGTATTAAAACAACGGGCTTCTCAGTCACAAGCTCCTCAATGTTTCCGGCATCAACGCTGAGGAATAGATCCGCGTAGTCTAAAGCCCTCTCAATCTCCGCCGCCTTGAGCGAGTCAAAGCTTATTGGGACATCGAAGCCACTCTCTTTGAGTCGCTCGCGGATCTCCGGGATTTCCTCTATGAAGTCGAGATTGCTCTCTCCAGAAATCATTCCGACGTCAACTATGTCAGCGCCTTCGTTGAGGTAGTAGAGGGCCTTTTCAACGGTCTTTTCAAGGCCGAGCTTTGGGGCGTCAACCACCTCACCTAAAATCCTCGCCGGGAAGTCCCTACCCGCTGGGAGGTTCCCGATGGGGACGTTCCAGGGTTTTCTGAGAGCCCTCTCGATGTAGCGTCTGTCCCGGGTTTTGTTTCGGATGTCTTCGACCTTCTTGAGCGCGTTGACCGAGAAGAGCTCGTCTGCAGGAACTTCCCTGCTCAGCTTGAACCCATCCCTGAGGGCTTTAATGGTCTGAGGCAAGTCCATAGCGTTCCTCGGCCCTTTGAAGGCAGGAATTCCGAGCTCGTTCTCAATGACCTGAGCGGAACCGCGAACGAGGCCCGGGATTAGGATGAGGCCGTAGTCCCCACTTCGAATCCCGGCCCTTTTCAGGTAGCGGGCGATAAGCTCGGGCGTTAGAAAGGCCGCGACACTGACCGGGGCCGCGAAGACATCACAGCCCTTTCCGTACTTCCTCACCAGGGGCTCGGCGAGCTTTCCTGTGACGAGGAGGATCCTCCCGGGCTTCCGCATGTTAGTGTTTTTGATGGTGAACTTAAATGCCCTTCGGCTCCCGTTGGCTTTTCCCCTGGTCTTTCCCATGTCGAACCCAATAAAAGGGGGAAGGCTCAAAAGCCGCTTCCCCCGCTGTTTCCCAGGACTTCGTCTATCTGCTGCAGTAGAAAGCTATCCTCGGCGCAGAGAACCTTCACTATGGTCTCCTTGTCCACGCCAGTGGTCTTCTCTATGTAGTCCACGAGATCCCGCTTGAGCTCCCTGATCATGACTACCCCCTCTTGAGGGGGACGTTCAGCAGCACAAGTCCTATCCCTGTGAGCGCAGCCAGTGCGAGGAAGATTTTGTTGGCCCCGCTTTCCTTATAGGGCAGCTCGTACTTTATGACGCTCCCGTCGATCTTTATGTTCTTAGCCCCCTTCGGGAGAACGACCGTGGCCGTCTCTATCACCCTGCCCTGGCCGTCGAAGATGGGCCGGGCGGAGGTGAGGACGAGGGTGTTTCCATTCCTGCTTGAGAGGGTTACATCATCGCCGCCGAGGTCGAGTTCCCAGTGGGAGCCCTTGTTCACGGCCGCACCGAGCATCGTGTAGCTTGCCTTCAGCCGGTTGTTCGAGTCGTCCCACTCTATCTTCATGTTCCTGTACTCAACGTCGCTCCTCTTGTTCTCGAACTCCCTCTTCAGCATGTAGGTAGTTGGGTACGCCTGCTTCATCTGAAGGTACAGGTTGGGGGTGAACTTCCAGACCTCAACGACCTGGGCGTTCCCGACCTCATCAACGGTAACCTTCATGTTTCCGTCCACCTTGTACTCCTCGATATTTATGCCCTGTGCCATTATCAACGGGAGGAGCAGCAGGATAGCAAAGGTAACGAGATACCACTTCATTTCCATCACCTCAGCTTAAAGCTACCCACTATGTGCTCCCCGAGCTGGTTGTAGTCCTCGTTGTTCTTCGGGAAGTCGTAGATGACCGCGTAGCCAACTCCGCCGCTCGTGAAATACCTGGCAACGGCAGTGTAGTCGCCGTAGTCAGTCGAGAGGGAGTACAGGACTGCGTAAACGTTCATGCCCGCTATGCTGCCCTGGGCTTCCTGCCGGGCGTTTACCTGAACCCCACCCTTGACCAGGCTGTTCTCAAAGGCCGAGACCATGTCCTCCACGCTCGCCCCTTCCTGGTAGAGAACCATGAACTCAAACTCCCCGTCGGGGCTCACGAGGTAAACCTCTCCCCCGTACTCCTGGGGGGCATCCCAGCCGGCGGGGTACTCGAAGGAGAAGTATTCCCCGTTGTACGCGCTCCACTGGGTCTGCGCCCCACCGTTTCCACCGTTGTTGCCTCCCCCGTTGTTGGGGTTCCCTCCACCTCCATTACCACCGTTATTTCCACCCGCGTTCCCTCCAGCTCCCTGAAGGGTTATACCCCACTTGCTCAGCACATCGGCTGGAAGTTCGGGGAGCTCGGGCGGAATTATCCCCTTACTGTGCATCTCAGCGATGTCAACGATGATGTGCGGACCGCTCACGGCTTTCTGCCAGGTGTTTACTCCAGCCTGAACTGCCTCCTGGAACGAAACGCCGTCGTTTATTGTCGTTGCCTCAACGGGGATTATTGAACCGCTGGGGAGCTGGATCAGGGGGAAAGCATGGCCCGGTATGAGAACCAGGTAGGCCTTCAGCCCCTGGGACATCGCCAGCGAAGCAAACCAGATGGCCAGGTCTATGCACGTACCGCTCTTGTCCCTGATGACGTCGCGGGGGTACATCACGTGCTCCGCAAACTTCCCTGTCCAGTAGTCCGATGCCTCAGTTTTGTAGGAGAAGCCGTTTCTGACGGCGAGCTCCCATATCCCGCTCAGGCTCTTCACCGCCTCGTCGTCGCTCAGGCTTGCCCCGGCTCCCCCGGCCAGCTTGTTGCCCATGTCCGCGAACTCCCTGACAACGGGGTCGCTCGGGGTCACCCACGCGGCTATGAAGGGCGTGTTGCTGAATGTGTCGTAGAAACTGCCCGTGCTCTCCTCCGGGCTCAGCGATGAGAACACGAAGTCGTTGATACCTAAGATCTTTATGGTCTTAGTCGTGCTCTCCTCGTGGATCTTCCCGTTGGACTCGTAGGTTATCTTGATCCTCAGGTTCGAAGGCGTGGCGGAGCTGAGCTTGGTGACATCGCTTGAGATTATGGGGTAGTAAAGATCCACTACGGTGCCGTTGGGGACTATGATCGGATAAGTCTTCTCGACCTCGGGTGCGTAGTTGTCGATGGAGTATTTTACGTGGACGTTCGTTACCGGGGCCCCTCCGGAGTTGTGGATCACCACCTTCGCCACCCAGAACCCCAAGTCGGGGTTTCCATAGACTTTGTATATCCCGGACATTATGCTGTCCTTGGCGTAGACGGTGTACTCGATTTTTCCAGCCTTGGAACTCCTCCCGAAGGCCCCGGCGTAACCGAGAAGGGAAAAGATCAGGAGTAAGGCCAAAACCGCGGAGCCTACCACTTTAAGGTTCATGGAATCACCTCACGGGCAAGTGGGGCAAACCTCTACTTATCAATTGGCTTTGCCGAAAATCATCAAATCCACTCCCGCGAGGCGGACGAAAGGTTTTTGTTCTCCCACCTGAATCAACTTAAGGTGGTAATATGGAGAAGCCGGTTGGAATAGTGTTCGGCGAATCGACCACGGATCACTTCACCTTCATAGTGAATCCCCGGGGCGAGCTCCCCCGCTTCGGCGAGTTCCTGGTCGTAAAAAACAGGGATGGGGATGAAGTTCTCGCGCTTCTCAGGGCCGTCAGAAACATGAACTGGCTGATGGACGCCAGCAGGGGCAGCTACGACTACGTTGAGAAGACCGTGAGCGTTTTCGCCACTGGGGTTCTTGAGAAGAGCGAGGCCATACTCGCGACCGCCAAGATCCTCGGGATCCTGAGGACGGAGAAGGGGGAGTTCCTGAGGAAGCCGGTCCCCAACAGGGTTCCCATAAAACCCGGCGAGAGGGTTTACCTCGCGAGCGATGAGGATCTGGAGAGGATATTCTCAAGCGGACAGGTGAGGATCGGGAGGCTCATAGCGAGGGAGAGGGTTGAGGTGGGCCTTGACGTCAACAGGCTGGTCTCAAGGCACTTCGCCGTTCTCGCAGTTACGGGCGCCGGTAAGTCCAACACGATAGCCGTTCTCGCCAAGGAGATAGTGAGCAAGGTGAGGGGGACGATAGTCATCCTCGACCCACACGGCGAGTACAGGAGCCTGAGCTGGCCCGGCGCGCGTGTGAACCCGATAAGAGCGACGATAGACCCGGCGAGGATAAGGCTGGGGGAGTTTGCAGCCCTCTTGGGAATAGCGGAGAACGCGAGCCTTCAGAGGCGCTTTCTCTCCCTCGCCTACAGAACCGTTAAGGCCGAGGCCCGTGAGTCGGGCCGGATCGTTGGAGGCTTGGACTTCATAGAGGCCATGGAGGATAAGATGGAGGAGTGGATCCGGGCCTACGAGAACGCGGAGGGCAGCGAAGATAGGGTGATATACTACTACGACGAGAGGGGCAACAGGGTTAGGCGGAGCATACAGGCGAGGGATCTCGACTCCCTGATAAGGCTCAAGGACTACCTTGGAGAGCTCCGCGCCAACTTCGGCGAGTTCATAAGCGCGAGGGACGTGCTGAGCGAGATAAGGCCCGGGATGGTGAACGTGATAGACCTCAGCGGAATGGAGGAGGAACAGATGATATCCCTCGCGAGCTTCACGCTAAGGGGCATCCTCAAAAAGCGCGTTGACTACGTTAAGGGCGTGAGAACCAACGACAGGGCGCTCGTTAGGGAGGTCTCCGAGGCCTACCCTGCCCTCACAAGACCCCTCCTCGTTATAGTCGAGGAGGCCCACATATTCGCCCCGAGGGGGGAGAGCAACCCGGCCTCTAAGTGGCTCGGAAAGATAGCGCGCGAGGGCAGGAAGTTCGGGGTTGGCCTTGGCATAGTCTCCCAGAGGCCGAAGAAGCTTGACGACGACATCTTAAGCCAGACGAACACGAAGATAATCCTCAGGCTCGTCGAGCCGAACGACCAGCGCTACGTGCAGCAGGCGAGCGAACAGATAAGCGAGGATCTGCTCAACGACATAGCCTCCCTCGGGGTCGGAGAAGCCGTTGTGGTCGGCTACGCGATAACGATCCCGGCGATGGTGAAGGTGTACAGCTTCGAGAGGGACATGAACGGGCACTACGGCGGCGGCGACATAGACATCGTCTCCGAGTGGCTTGAGGGAAAGGAAGAGGACGATGAAATAACGGAAGAGGAGGCCATCAACGCCCTCCCTCTGTGAGGTGTCGCTATGAAGTTCGCGCACATCGCTGATGTCCATCTGGGCAGGGAGCAGTTCAACCAGCCCTTCCGCTACGACGACTACCTCAGGGTCTTTCGCGAGGCCGTAGAGAAGGCCGTGAAGGCCGACGTTGACTTCATACTCATCGCGGGAGACCTGTTCCACGTTAGCAGGCCTTCACCGAGGACGATACGCGATGCCGTTGAGGTCCTCGAACTGCCGAGGAGGAAGGGCATCCCGGTTTTCACGATAGAGGGCAACCACGACAAAACCATACGGGAGACGTCCGTCTTCGACCTCCTCGAGCACCTCGGGCTGGTTTACACCATCGGCCTTAAGAGGGAGCCGAGGAGAGGCGAGTTTCAGGAGAGCAAAAAGCTTTCAGAGAACCGCTATCTCGTGTGGGGAAAGGTCGGCGACCTTGAGATCCATGGCCTTAGGCACCACACCCGCTGGCAGCTCATAAGGGGTGATGTCAACGTTCTCAAGGCCCTCTTTAAAGGGAAGCGGGGAATCCTCATGCTCCACCAGGCAATTGACTACCTCGCCAAGGACACACCCTATCAAGATGCCTTCGACCTGAGGCTGGGCGAACTTCCCGATGGGTTCTCCTACTACGCCCTCGGGCACATCCACGTAAGGAGGACAGCGGAGCCATCTCAGACGGGCCTGAGCGGTCCTTTAGTGTATCCCGGCTCCCTTGAGAGGACGGACGTGAGGGAGGCGAGCCACCTAATCCTCTACTCTGCAAGGGACAGAAAGCCGAAGGTGCTGGAGAACCACGAAGCTAAGGGGTTCTACATCGTTGAGGACTTCACCCCGGAGTTCGTGGGGGTGCACGCGAGGCCATTCTACTCCGTCAGGGTAGAGGGGAGCAGCAAAGCCGAGCTCAGGAGGAAGGTTGAGGAGGTTTCTTCGCTAATCCCGAGAAATGCGATAGCGGTCATAACGCTCGAAGGGGTCGTAAAGGGCGGTGTAAGCTTGGCCGAGTTCAACGACCTTCTCAAGGACTCTGGAATAAGGTACTACACCTTCAGGAGCAGGGTCGTTGGGGAAGCGGTTCTCTCGAAGGAGAGGCTGAGCGAGGAGGAGCTGTTCACGGAGTGGGAGAGAGAGCTTTTGCTTCACCTCCGCGTTGATCCCAAGGAGTTCTCTGAAGGCCTCTCCGAGTTCGTCTCCTGGCTGGTGGAGAGGTACAGGAAGGGGATGCCCCAAGCGGCAACAATCCCGAAGGGGGAAACCGGGGAAAAGACACCCAAGAAGGCCAAAGTCCCGGAAAAAGCGCCGAAGGTAAGGGAGCCAGAGAAAACCGAGAAGCCCGGTAAAGAAGAGAAAAAGCACGAAAAGAAGCCCGTCCCCAAACCCAAGAATCCGACAAGCCTCGATGCATGGCTGAGGAGGGGTAAGCCGTGAGGATAAGACGGATCAAGATCAAAAACTTCAGGGCACACGAGAGGAGCGAGGTCGAGTTCAGCGACGGCATAAACCTCCTGATAGGCCAGAACGGCGCGGGGAAGAGCTCGATCCTTGAGGCTATCTTCGCGGCCCTCTACATGGGACACCCGAGCTTCCCCAGGGGCTACCTCCAGGCCAACACGCGCGTCAACGCAAAGGGCGGCATAGCGCTTGCTTTGGAGTTCGAGCACGGCGGGAAGACGTACCAGATCGTGAGGGACAGCAGAAAGAGCGAGCTTTTGGAGAACGGCTCGCTGATAGCGGAGAAAAGCTCGGACATAGCCAAGTGGGTGGAGAGGAACGTCTACCCGATACAGGTCTTCACAAACGCCCTCTACATAAGGCAGGGTGAGATAGAGGGCATAATCACGAACCGCGAGGTAATGGAGAAGGTTCTGAGGAAGGTTCTCGGAATTGAAGACTACGAGAACGCCGAGAAGAACGCCGCCGAGGTGATACGGGAGCTCAAGAGGAAGAGGGAATACCTCAGGAAGCTCATCGAGAGGAAGGAGGAGGTCGAAGCTAACCTCCGCGATGCAGAGAAGCGCTTCTCCGAGACGCTGAGGAGGATAAGCGGACTGAGGGAAAGGGTGAGGAAGCTCGAAGGGGAGTTTGGGGAAGCTGAGGAGGAGTACTCCAGACTCAAGACCCTGAAGGAAGAGCTTGACAACCTGGAGAAGAGGAAGGCCGTCCTGGAGCAGAGGATAAAGGCCGAGGAGGAGAGGACAAAGGAGTACGAGGGCCAGATCTCCGAGGTGGGGAAGGAGATAGAGGAGCTTGAGGAAAGGCTGGCTCGCCTGAAGGAGCTCGAACCTCTCACGGAAGAATACCTGAAGCTTAAATCGCTCCTCTCGCTCAAGGACGAGCTCGCAAAGCTCGAAGTCTCGGAGGCCAGGCTGAGGGAAAAGAAGAAAACACTGGAGGAAAGGGTCGCCAAAATCGACGAGGTCTCTTCAAAGATAGCTGAGCTGGAGAAGGAGGAGAGTGCCCTCAGGGAGACCTACGAGGAGCTCAAGCGGAAGAACAGCCTCTACCAGCGCGTTCTCGGACTGAAGGCGGAGGCGGAGAGGTACAGGAAAGAGCTTGAGAAAGCCGGGATCACCCTAAAAAAGCTTGAAGAGGAGCTGAATTCCATTGAGAAGGCAAAGGAAGAGCTCGAAAACCTCCGCGAGGAAGTGGCAAGGATAAGGGAGGAGATGGCAAGCCTCAGGGGACAGAAGGATAGCCTCATTGAAAACCTCTCGAAGCTCGAAGGCGCTAAAGTATGTCCGCTGTGCAAGAGGCCAATCTCGGAGCACGAGGAGGGGGAGATAAAGGCCGAGTACGATGCCGAGATAGCCTCCATCGACGGGAAGCTGCAGAAAGCCATGGAAAGACTTGAAAAGCTCAAGAAAAAGGAACTCAAGCTCAGGGAGGTCGTAAAGAGGGAGCCGAAGCTGATAAGGCTGAAGAAGACCGCCGATCTCTTAGGAGAAGTCAAGGAGAAGCTTTCAAAGTACGATTTGGGGGAGCTTGAGAAAGCTTCTGAGGAGTTCGAGAAGGCTAAAACAAGGCTCATCGAAATAAAGAAGGAGCTGAGGCACCTTCAGGAGGAGTTTGAAGATTTAGAGAATGCCAGAGAAGAGCTTGCAAGAATAGAGAAGCGGCTCGCCGAGATAGGGGCGAAGAAAGAAAGAATCGCGGGAAAGATGAAGGGTGAAGGCTTCGGCTCCTTTGAAGAGGTTGAGGATAGGCTTAAAGAACTCGAACCTGCCTACCGCGAGTACCTTTCCCTGAAGGGCGTCCCGGCACAGCTTGAGAGGGCTAAGAAGAAGCTCGCCGCCCTTGAGGGGAAGCGCAGTGAGAGCCTTAAGAGCCTCAAAGAACTGGAAGGCGAACTAAGGGAGCTGAAGAAGGAGATAGAAAAGCTCTCGAAGGAGTTCTCAGAGGAGGCCTACAGTGAAGCGGAAAGGAGGTACATGGATAGTGCGAGAGAGCTTGAGAAGGCGAGGGCAGAGCTGAAGGGGGCTGAAGAAGTTAGGGACGAGGTGATGAAGCTCCTTGACGAGTTGAAGACCAAGAAGAAGGAGATAGAGGAGGCGGAGAAAGAGGTGGAGGTTGTTGAGAAGGCCATAGCGGACATGACCGCCTTCAAGGAGAAGGTTGCGAGGTTCAAGGCGGAGGAGGAGCTCCGAGGATTAGAGGAGGTGCAGAAGCTCGCCGGGGAAACATTCTCGGAGATGAGCGAGGGCAAGTACCAGGGGGTAAAGCTAAAGCGGGAGAGGAGGTACGGGAAGGAGAGGATAGAGCTGAAGGTGCTCTACGCGGGCAACGAGGTGGGATTAGAGTTCCTCAGCGGCGGGGAGAGGATAGCACTCGGTTTGGCGTTCCGCTTAGCCCTCTCGCTCTACAAGGTGGGAAACCTTGAGCTCCTCATTTTAGACGAGCCAACGCCCTTCCTCGACGAAGAAAGGAGGAAGAAGCTCGTTGAGATAATCTCAAGTCAGCTCAGGAAGATACCGCAGGTTATCATAGTTTCCCACGACGAGGAGCTGAAGGACGCGGCCGACTACGTGATAAGGGTGGAGAACGTCGGCGGGAAGAGCAGGGTGGAGGTTGAGGAGATTGGAGCGTATTAGCGACGCCCACGTTGAGGGGATAAGGAGGTTCTTAGAGAAGGGCATCGAGGAGGTTGAGAAGCTGAGGGACGGCGTGAGGAGGCACTTCAGGTGGGAGGGCCTGCCATCGCCTTCGCCCGGCAACGTTTACGCCGTTGATGGCAGCAGAATGATGAAGCGCCTGAGCGGGGCCGTTATCTACGCCGTATCAGCCTCGGCCGTGGGGGAGAGGCTTTACTACTGGAACGACATCGGCATGGTCTTTCCATACAAGAACGTCGACGAGCGCGTTAGAATCCACATGGACATACTTGAGAAGAGGATGGGGGCCATAAGCGGTGAGCTCGGCGCCGACCTCGTCCTCATGGACGGAACGATAAGCAGCGCCCTCATAACCCCGCCCACCTACGCGTCCTCCACCACGAGGGAGCTCTACTCAAAGCACGGGAGAGTACTCGTGGACGCTGCCCTCGACTTTCTCGACTTCCTCGACGGGCAGTGGGCCTCATGGAAGCGGGAGCTGGAAGAAAAAGAAGTCCTGAACGGGTTTTCACTCCCCTCAAGGGGGTGGGCGGGAAAAGAGATATTCAGCGTTCTCATGGAGAACGGCGCGAGGAGCATAAAGGGAAGCTGGTGGTGGGTCAAGGACAGGGAAGACCTGATAGTCCTTTTCGAGTACCTTGAGTATCTCCACGCCCTCGACAAGCTGCTCGGGGGCCAGATAGCGGCCGTAGCTAAAACATTCTACAAGACGGACGTGGTTAAGAAGGTCAAGGAGCTCGAACCGAGGATCCTCGGGGGCAGTCCGACAATAATAGACACGCCCGTTGTGGCTTCCCTGACCGATGAAAGCGGCTACCTCAGGTTCAGCTACATTGAGAAGCCCAAGGGAGGTCTTCCAAAACTCGTGGTCGAGCTGATGGATCACGGGAAGTTCCAGAACCTGAGGGAAGGCCTCGTCTTAGATGGGGGCGAGATAAAGGGGACGAGGATAAAGCCAGCCTACGTTCGCTTTGTCAAAGGGGGCCTTATCTACCTCCTTGAAGTTCCGGCGTGGCAGGACTTCGACGAGACGCTTTCAAAAATCCTCTCCGTAGCCGAGGACGAGTACGTGATCCCTCTCGAATACGCCCACCACTCCGTCGTCATAAAGAAGAGGGAGTTCGACTCCTACGTGAGTGCCGTGCTGAGCGCACTGGTGGGCGAGAACGAGAGGTTCCTGAGCTTCCTGCGCTACGGGAGGGAGCCGCTGGAGTGATGGCGATGATAAGGGTCGGAACCTGCGGCTTCTGCGAGGGGCATGCGAAGTACTACCGGGACTTCGATGCGATAGAGATCCAATGGACCTTTTACAGGGTTGTTGGGGAGCGAACCCTCCAGAGGTGGAGGGAAGAGGCACCTGAGAACTTCGTCTTTTCCATCAAGGCCTTCCAGGGTGTGACCCACCCATCCAACAGCCCCACATGGAGGAGGAGCAACGTGAGGCCGCCGAAGGGCACGGGTTTTCTGAGGCCCAACAGCGAGGTACTTCACTTCTGGCGCTTGACGCTTAACGAAGCCTCAACCCTCGGGGCCCGCTTCATACTCATCCAGCTGCCGAGGAGCTTCAAGGAGAGCGAGGAGAGCTTCCAGAACGCGGAGCGCTTTTTTAAAATGGCCGAGAGGAGGAACTTTGAGATAGCGGTGGAGCTTAGGGGCTGGAGCGAGTCGGGAGTTAAGCGCTTCGTCAGGGAGTTCAATGTCATAGACGTTACCGACCCTCTCATCAGGGCCCCGCTGCACAGGGGAGACGTCAACTACTACCGCCTCCACGGGCGCTACGAGGGCGGAAGGATAGTCTACAACCACGCCTACAGCGATGAGGAGCTGGAGAGGACAAGGAGAAGGATCCTCGGCTGGAACCGCTCCGAGAGCTTCGTCTTCTTCAACAACTCGAACATGTGCGCAGATGCAAAGAGGCTCAAAGAGATTTTGGGCAAGTAGAAGGGCAGATAATGGCAAACCGCCTCGGTGAAGTCCCTTCTCATCACGGATCAGCGTGCTGACGTTTCTTCATCGGCAGGAAGAAAAGGAAAGGTCAGTACTTGAGGTTCCTCTTCTTCTTCCATTTGTGGCTCCAGCTGTACTTCCTCATTCTCCTGCTCCTGCCGAAGCCGCAGGCGGCGCAGTAGCCCTTCTTGACGTTGAAGGCCCTCCTCCCGCAGCGCCTGCATCTGATGTGGGTGGGCGTTCTGTTCCTCTTCCCCTTCGGCTCCGTTCCTGCACCCATTCAATCCCCCCCGCTCATTCTATCTCGACCGGGGAGATTGCAAGGACGTTGTCTCCCCTGATGACGATTTTACCGTACTTCTTAACGGCCTCGCCGTCCTGTATGAGATCCGCCTCGGCGAGGACGACGTTCAGGTGGATGTCGTAACCGATAAGCTTGCCCCTGAACTCGCCACCCCTCTTGAGGAGCACGAGGACGTCCTTATCAAGGGACTTGTGAATAACGTCGAGTGGTCTTTCCGCCATTTTTCACACCTCCAAACAATCAAAGCTCATAGCCTTAACTGGGGAAACGGTTTATAACTCTTTCCCCCCGCGGTGGGGGAGCTTTCCGCGCGGAACGTCTTCCGGATGCACCCCCAAAGCCAAGCTTTAATTTCAACCGGAAAACTAATAACCTGTATCACCGAGAGTGATGAAGGTGGTCCAATGGGAAGGGAAGTCGGAGTCCTTGCAGTTCTGCTCGTTCTCCTGGCGGCGGTATCTTCAGGCTGCCTGAGCGCTTCTCCGGGCACATCTCCAGCCCCTCCGTCGGGTACCGGGTCAATAAGCAACTCATCGCCTGTCCTCAACTCCAGCACGTCCACTGCGGTCTCATCTCCTCCCCTCAGCCTGCCCGCCGGGAACTATACACCCCTCTACGTTTCGGCCAAATCCTGCCCCCCAGGGAGGGTCCCCGTGGAATTCACCTACAGACCGGCCAACGGGAGCGTCAGCTCCGTAAGCGTGCGGGGCAGCTTCAACAAGTGGGGCAAACTGCCCATGAGGTACGAAAACGGCACCTGGGAGGTCGCCGTCTGCCTCCGGCCTGGGAGGTATCAGTACAAGTACTTCATCAACGGCCAGTGGGTCAGGGACATGTCTAAGGACAACGGGGGAAAGCCAGTTGACCCCGATGCCGATGACTACGTTCCAGACGGCTACGGGGGGAAAAACGCCGTGAGGATCATCAGGGGGGAGGCAGCCTTTTACTTTGAGTTCGACCCGCGGGATCCGACGTACCTGAGCGTCGCCGACAACGGGACTGTGGTGAGGGTTGAGGTCAAGCCGGGAACCCTCTCATCGGCCGTTCTCGTGACGGACAGGGGAAACTACACGATGAAACCCCAGGTCTGGTGGGGCTCGGGTGCGGTCTGGCGCGCCGAAGTCCCGGCGGTTGAACCGATGAGGTACTATCTCCTGCTAAACTCCACCGACGGAAAGCGGCTCGCCGTCCTGAACTCCAGCAAAAGCCCGTTCTTCACCTTTGACGGCATCGACAGGTTCCCCCAGATCCAGTGGGTAAGCAACGGGATAACCTACCAGATATTCCCAGAGAGGTTCAACGACGGCAACGAGAGCAACGACCCCCTCGCCCTTCAGACCGACGAGCTCTGGTTCAACGAGATGACCGGTGGGAGGCCCATCCTCTCGAACTGGAGCGGCCCGATAACGCCCCTCAACTGCTGCCACCAGTACTACGGAGGAGACATAACCGGCATAACGGAGAAGCTCGACTACCTGCAGAGCTTGGGCGTCACGATAATCTACCTCAACCCGATCTTCATCTCGGGCAGTGCCCACGGCTACGACACCTACGACTACTACCGCGTGAATCCCCACCTCGGCACCGAAAGGGAGCTCAGGGAGTTCCTCGACGAGGCGCGCAGGCGCGGGATCAGGGTGATCTTTGACTTCGTGCCCGACCACACAGGAGTAGGCCACTGGGCCTTCCTGGACGTTGCAGCGAGGGGCAAGGGGAGTCCCTACTGGAACTGGTACCTCATCAAAAAATGGCCCTTCAAGCTCGGCGATGGAAATGCCTACGCCGGCTGGTGGGGTATTGGCAGTTTGCCGAAGCTCAACACCGCCAACCCGGAGGTTAGGGAGTACCTCATCGGTGCAGCGCTACACTGGATTGAGTTCGGCTTCGACGGGATAAGGGTTGACGTTCCCAACGACGTCCTCGACTCCGGGACTTTCTTCAGAGAGCTGAGGGAACGGGTCAAGGCCGAGAAGCCGGATGCCTACCTCGTTGGGGAGATTTGGACTCTCTCGCCGGAGTGGGTTAAGGGAAACCGCTTCGACTCGCTCATGAACTACGCCCTTGGCAGGGATATCCTCCTGAACTACGCGAGGGGCTACCTGAGCGGGAACGCGACGCTTAAGATGCTCGGGAGGTATTACGCGAGCTACGGGGAGAACGTCGTCGCGATGGGCTTCAACCTCGTTGACTCCCACGATACATCGAGGGTTCTCACCGACCTCGGGGGCGGTTCCCTCGGGGATAAACCGAGCAATGAGTCCATAAAGAGGCTCAAGCTCCTCTCAACACTCCTCTACGCCCTTCCTGGAACCCCCGTGACCTTCCAGGGCGACGAGAGGGGGCTGCTTGGAGATAAAAACCACTACGACGAGCAGCGCTACCCGATACAGTGGGACGAAGTGAACGGGGACGTGCTGAGCCACTACAGAGCCCTGGCGAAGCTCAGGAAGACCGTTCCCGCCCTGAGGAGCAGTGCTATAAGGTTCTACACAGCGAAGGACGGGGCTCTGGCATTCTTCAGGGGGCACGACGATGAGGTTCTCGTTGTAGCGAACGCCTGGAGGAAGCCAGCCAAGCTCCAGCTCCCGCCCGGAGAGTGGAGAGTCATCTGGCCAGAGAGCGGAGGTACTGTCACCGGGACTATTGAAGTGCCCCCTATTGGCATCTTGATACTCGAGAGGGGGTGATGAGCAGGTGCTCCCTTCCCTCCCCCTCGCTACGGGGAGTTCCTCTGACACGGTGACGGGCCGTTCCCCAAAAGGTTTTTATGAAGTCCCTCGCTCCAGTTTCAGGTGGTGAGCGATGGGAGAAGCTGATAAGTACGAGATTCTTCAGGATTTGATGAGGAGGAGGGGCTTTGCCTGGGGGAGCTTTGAAATCTACGGCGGTTCACGCGGATTCTATGACTACGGCCCGCTCGGCGCGACGATAAAGCGCAAAATCGAGAGGAAGATAAGGGAGGCCTTCCAGAGGGAGGGCTTCTTTGAGGTCGAAACGCCTGACATAACGCCGGAGAAGGTGTTCATAGCCAGCGGTCACGTCGAGAAGTTCGTTGATCCTCTCGTCGAGTGCAGGAAGTGCGGTGCGAGGTTTAGAGCGGACCACCTCGTTGAAGAGGCCTTAGGAATAGACGCCGAGGGGCTCTCCGCCGAGGAACTTACAAGGCTCATAAGGGAGAACGGCATAAAGTGTCCCGAGTGCGGCGGAGAGCTTTCGGACGTCTGGTACTTCAACCTCATGTTCGAGACGAGAATCGGCCCCTACGGCGACCAGAAGGGCTATCTAAGGCCTGAAACTGCCCAGGGCATGTTCGTTAACTTCAAACGCCTAAACGCCTTCGCGAGGAACAAACTGCCTTTCGGCGTCTTCCAGATTGGAAAGGCCTACCGCAACGAGATTTCTCCGAGGCAGGGAATGCTCCGCTTGAGGGAGTTCACGCAGGCGGAAGCGGAGATATTCTTCAACCCGAAGGAGACAGCTCATCCGCACTTCAAGGAGGTTAAAGACGAAAAGCTTAGGCTCTACCCGATAGAGCACCAGCTCAAGAACCTCGGGGAGATAGAGCTAACTGCTGGAGAGGCCGTCGAGAAGGGCTACCTGATGAACGCCTTCTTTGCCTACTATCTCGTTATGGTCAAGAGAACCCTCCTCGACATAGGTATTCCTGAGGACAAGATACGCTTCAGGCAGCAGCTGCCGGAGGAGAGGGCCCACTACTCGCGCGACACCTGGGACGCCGAAATCCACAGTGAGCGCTTCGGCTGGGTGGAGTGCGTTGGGATAGCCAACCGCGGTGACTACGACCTGAGCAGACACATGCGCGAGAGCGGAGCTGACTTAACAGTTCTCATCCACTACGAGGAACCAAAAACCGTGAAGAGACTGGAAGTTTCCCTCAACATGAAGCGCGTCGGTCCAAAGCTCAGGAAAGATGCCAAGAGGATAAACGAAATGATAAAGGGCTGGAACGAGGAGAAGAAGCGCGAGTTAGCGGAGCTCCTTGAGAAGGAAGGAAAAGTCACCATCGAGGGCTACGAGCTTGAGAAGGACGACTTCATAATCAAGGAAGTTGAGGAGAAGATAACGGGAGAGAAGATAGTACCCCACGTTTTGGAGCCGAGTTTCGGCATAGACAGGCCCTTCTACCTGCTCCTCGAAAACAGCCTCGTCATCGAGGAGGACAGGACTTACCTCAAACTCAAGAAGGACATGGCGCCGATAGAGGTTGCTGTGCTTCCTCTAGTTGCCAAGGAGCCTCTCAAGGGCATAGCCTACGATGTCTTCAGAACCCTCCAGAAGGAGGGCTTTATAGTGGTATACGACGAGAAGGACACGATAGGGAGGCGTTACCTGAGATACGACGAGATTGGAACTCCATACTGCGTCACCATCGACAACCAGACGCCGGAAGACGGGGCCGTTACGATCCGCGACCGCGACACGAGGGAGCAGGTGAGGGTTAGCATTGAAGAGCTGTCCGGCAGGCTGAGGGAGCTGATTTTCGGGAGTTAGCACTCCCTCTCGATGATTTTCTCAATTTCCTCCTTCAATTCTCCAAGCTGAGAACTCACGATGACCCAGACCACCGAAAGGTCAACACCGAAGTAGTGATGAATGACAACGTTTCTGAGGCCAACGATTCTCCTCCAAGGAACAGAGGGATATCTCTCCCTCACCTCGTCTGGAATATTTCTCGCAGCCTCTCCAATAATCTCAAGGTTCCTCAGTACAGCATCAACCGTTTTCCTGTCGTTAACGAAGGTTTCAAAGGTGTAGCCGCTGGTATACTCTTCTATCCGACTTATGGCCTCTAAGATATCATTCATGAAAAGGCAGGGGTCCCGTTTAGACATAGACCAAATCCTCCCTAATATGTTCCCACAGCCCTTTTCTGCTCATGGCGGCGTTTTTTGTAATTACGTCCACAGGCAGGCCGAGAAGTTCCTCCAAGTAGTCCCTGAGATCGACTATCTCCCACCCGATAGGCCTTTCAAATTCAACGAGTATGTCAACGTCGCTCAGCTCGGTCTCCTCACCCCTTGCATAGGAGCCAAAGATGGCTATTGAACTAACCCCGAAGCGTTCCCTGAGCTCTTCCTTGTGCTTCCGGAGAATGGCTTCGATTTCCTCAAGCTTCTTTGTCATCATTTCTGGTAATTTGTGAATGTATAAAAGGCTTAGTGTAAACGTTCTCTATGTTGTCCAAAATCCACCTCATCTACAAGAGGATCCCAAACCGCGTTCTTAAGAGGGACGACGAGGTAATAGCTGATTTGGGCAATATCATCGTCGCCAAGTCAACCTTCTCCGGCATGCTCGCGCCTTTGAGGGTAAATGGCGTTGAGGTCATCAAGAACGGCTACAACATGCTCTACTTCGCATTCATCGGGGAGAACTACGACATCCTCAAGGTCTACGATGAAGAGGGAAACTTCAAGGGGCTCTACATTGACGTTTTGGCCTACACAAAGCGCGAGGGAAACACCTTAGAGATGCTCGACCTCTTCTTAGACATCTTCGTCTTCCCGGATGAAGGGGCGTTTCTCCTCGACGAGGACGAGCTGGAGATGGCCCTGAACCACGGGCTGATAGGTAGGGAGGCCTTTGAGTTCGCCTACTCCGTTGCCAGGAGGATACTCGAAAAGCTTAAACGCGGTGACTTTCCCCCTAAAATCGTCTGGGAATACGACTGGAGGGATTACCGTGAAGTTCCTGAAGGAGACGAAAGAGGGAGCTCTCCTCCTGATCTACGTCCAGCCAAAGGCGAAGAAGAACGCGATTGAAGGCATCGATGAGTGGCGCGGAAGACTGAAGGTCAAAATCAAAGCTCCGCCCGTTGAGGGGAAGGCCAACAAGGAAGTGGTGAAGTTCTTCTCGAAGCTCCTCGGTGCTGAGGTCACTATAGTCCGAGGGGAGACGGGCAGGGAGAAGGATCTGCTCGTGAGGGGGCTTGGGGCGGAAGATGTGAGGAAGAGGCTCGGCCTCTAACCCCGGACTGCCTCTGAACCAGGTGTCTGAAAGGGGGAGTTGTAATGAATTACAACCCGTATAAACCAAATCCATCTTAATGTTTGTAATGCTTACAACCAAAGATGCGTAAAGCTTATAAGCTCTGCTGTGCATAAGACAATGCCCATCACTCTACGGGGGGGGCAGATGAAGAGGAGAAACTACCTGGCTGCGTTGTTCCTTGGGTTTGTTGTTTTGGGGCTTGTAAGCCCGGCAGTGTCGGCAGGGATACCCGGTAGCGTGACATTAAAGATACAGAAAAAAGTCTGGTGGGCTGAGGCACACGTGTACACCACAATTTTTTACAATGTGGAAAGTAACCCCTACGGCTTTGTCGAGTTCGCGCCCCTCGGGGCACCGTACAACTACATCCACTTTGGAAGCCATTCGGGAACAGCCAGTAACGCGTACTGGAAGTCAGTAACAGCCAGTACCTCAGCGCTAAAGCATTACGCTTCAGGATGGTGGCACGTTGAAGCACTGGGGTCCTCAAGAGATGGGACTATGCAGATGTGGCTTTACATCGAGTACCAAGACAGCCTTAACCAGGGAGACAAAGAGCTTAATGTTGATTATATCGGAGGCACGCCCTATCTTATGGTCAGGTACACCGTTGACAGTTCGGGAGGTAGTGAACTGGCAAATAAGGCCTATGACATTGCAATTGGTGCAATAAAGGACTATCTGGTCTCAGCTTGAAAGCTCTCTTTATATTTTTAAGGCCCAACTCGATTGACAACAAGGTGATGGGGATGAGAAGCAAAAGGAAGACCTACACGTTGGCCGGCTTCGTCTTCCTCCTCTTGGCATTCGCCCTCGTCATGTACCCGATAGCGAGCTACTACCTGGGCATTTACCTCGGCTCAAATCACAGCATCCGCAAACCAGGCTCATCCTTCACCTACGTGGGGGCCCTCGTTTCCAGGACGTACGTCTACCACTTCGAAGTCCTGGAGAACGGGAGCTACAACTTCACCGCCATACTCTACCGGGGCGGCCCCGGGTACGGCTACAGCCAGAGCAAGAGCCCGCCAAGGGACTGGAGGTTCCCCTTCTTCACCAACATGACGAGGGATCAGGTAAAGGAAATCTGCGAGGTCAACATGATACTCCCCAGGAACGACTCCTTGGTTAGGCTCTTCTTCCCAAAAGATGCCGTTTACCTGCTGAACAGGTCGAGGCCGATTGTAAAGCTTCCTCCCCTTGAAGACCACGGCTACATAAACTGGTACTTCCTCCCCAAGTTCTTAGGTTTCCCAAGACTCTACGCACCGGAAGGCCTGGAGAGGTTTAACAAAACCCTCGCGGTAAAGCTCAACTCCAGCGAGTACTTTCCGGTGGTTAGATATCTCAAAGCCAGCGACGGGTACTATATAATTGCCTACAATTCCCATATACCCCAAACCTTTGAGCCGCTCCAGCTCGGGAGGGTCTTCGACCACTGTCTGAACACATGGCTTTTGGTCAAGATGTACAACGGGGACTTTCCCCCGATTCTCCTCGTTAACTCCAACGTCCAGCCCCTTTCCCAGGATTGGAAGCAGGCGATCAAGTACAGCGCCATACAATACACAGCTCCCGTTGACTTCGTGCTCATCCTCACAGGTGTAATCCTCCTGATCTTAGCCGGGAGGGCGAGGGGATGAGGGTTGAAGCGGCGAACTTAGGGGTGAACTACGGCAGCGTGTGGGGTGTAAGGGGCGTGACCTTCAAAGTTAAAGCCCAGAGGCTGGCCGTAGTCGGCCACAACGGGAGCGGAAAGACGACCCTCCTCTCAGTCCTCTCCGGGCTCAGGAAGCCGACCGAAGGAAAGGCAGAGGTAAACGGAGTTGAGCCTTACAGGCGCGGCGATAAGTGGGTTGCAATAAGGTACTCCTTTGAGAAGCCCCAGTTCAGCGTACCCGTTAAGGTCAGAGACCTCGTGGAGACCCTCCGGGCCAATCCAAACTGCCCGAAGGTTGATGATCTCGTCGAGGCCCTGGGGATAAGCGGTTTCCTTGACCACAGGCTGGACGGTCTCTCCAGCGGTCAGGCCCAGCTCTGCAACCTCCTGATGGCGCTGTCCTGCGATGCCGAACTGGTCATCCTCGACGAGCCAACGGCGCACCTCGACTCCTACAGGGCGGGTCTGGTTGACGACCTCCTCTCCAAAAGGAAGGGGCTGATAATGGCCACCCACGACCCGGAGGAGGGGGAAGCGGTCGCGGACCACTTCATCATAATGAAGGAGGGAAGGCTCGTGTGGCAGGGCGGCAGAAGGGAGCTCTTTGCCAACGGCGTCTACGAGGTCACCCTCGTTGACGGAACCTCCGGGGTTCCCCCTGGCATTGAAGTCGTTCACAGCTTCGGGGCCATAGTCATAGCGAGGGCGAAAGAGGAGACCCTGAGCGAGCTCTTCAGGAGGGGTTTGATAGCGGGCTTCAAAAGGGCGGGGTTGCGCTATGCTTATGCGGAAAGCCGTTAAGTGGTACCTCCGTGGCCTGTTTCCCCCGGCGGCCACCACGGTGCTCCTCCTGCTCATGCTCTTAGCGGCCGACTCCTCCCTCAACGCGATAAAGACCGAGGGGCCGAGCCAGTTCATAGCGCTCATGGAGTACATATTCTTCCCCGTCTACGGGGTGCTCATAGGCTCCCACGTTTTCAGGGACTCAAGGACGACGATCTTCGAGCTGGGCATCTTCAACGGCCCCAAGACGGTTTTCTTAGCCCGCACGGTCATCGTTGCAATCGGCCTCCTCCCGGGCATGGGAAGCGTGGCCCTGCTGGCCTGGTGGAAGGGGCATCCCGAGTTCCTCGTGCCGATCCTTCTGAAGGTTCCCCTCTACACGGCCTTCATAGCGGTTCTCGCCGCCTATCTCGACTCACTCGCGGGGACGCTGACTCTATTCATCATAGCGTCAGCGGTTCCAATGTCCTTCAGCGTCCTCCTCGGAAGGAGCGGCTCCGGGTCCCCGGACGCGCTGATGACGTCCCTTGCCTACGTGTTCTCACCGGTGCTCTGCGTCAGGTACAGGGGGCTTCTTCCGATTGACGGCGCCCACGGCACGGCCCTCGATCTTGCCGTCTCAGCCCTGCTCCTCCTCTGGGGCTACTGGGCGTTCTCAAGGAGGGAGTTCTCCCCCTGACGGCCTCTCCGTTTTCGCTGTCCTCACCTGTACTTCAGGAAAGCCATGTAGAAAAACGCCCCTCCGGCCAGGGAGAGCCCGCCTGCAAAGGCGAGCAGGTAGCCGGGCCCCTTGTAGCGGATCTCAACGGTGTAGCAGCCCGTGGAGTTTGAGTAGGTGTACTCCAGGCCCACCTTTCTTAGGATGACCCTGTCCCTCCACGCAACGAAGACGTCCCCTGTGGAGGCCGAGACCCGGAGGAAGCCGTCGGCAACGTTTACGCGGTAGTCTCCCAGCCTGCCCGATTGCCCCTCGCAGAAAGTTCCCCTCACCGACTGCCCCGGAAGTATGAGGGCCGCGACCGCGATTAGGATCCCCGCTATTAGAAGGGCCTCTTCAATGTCCATAGACCTCAGGGTAAAAGAGGGAAAAGGGCTTTTAACTCTTCACTTCAAAATGCCAAGCGAGCGGTTCGTCTTCCTCATGCTCTCCCGCTTGTCGGCGAGCTCGAACATCGCCCTTATTGCATCGACGTTCTCAGGCACTACATCGCTCTCCTGGTGCACCGCCTGGATGTAGAACAGCCTGTTTCCTTTCACGCTTATGCTCTCCTTCCAGACCGCTATTTCATACAGGTTGTTCCACTCGCGGTGCAGGTCGCGGGCGAACTCTATTAGCTGAGCGGTGCTCTCAAAGCCCCTCTCCTTCTCGAAAAGGAGAACCCTCGTCGTGTTCTCGAAGATGTCTATGACGTCCTTCTCTGTGAGGGGTTTCTTGAGCTCTATCATGACGCTGTGGACGTGCATGAGCGTTGTTGGAACGACGAAGGCCATCGTCTCGATGTTTATCGGGATGACAGTCTGCACATCGGGCCCGTGATGGGAGGGGACTTCAACGGTCGGCTTTATCGCGTTTATCGGCCCGCGCTTGGAGTCGTTCGGGTCAGCGGCACGGCGTATCATCACAGCGTAAACGTAGTCTATATACTCCTGCAGGGCCGAGAGAGTTCTGCTTAAGCCAGTCGTGTTGCAGGAGACAACGCGAACGTAGTCCTTTCCAAGGGCCTTCTCGTAGTTGGCCTGAGCGACGAAAGATACTTCGGCAACGCTCGCCTTCTCGCCGCCCTCGAAAACCGCCTTAACCCCTGCCTTCTCGTAGAGCGTTTTGTTCTTCGCCCCCATTCCTCCAGGGGTTGCATCAACGATGACATCGGCCTTCTCAAGGAGGTCGTTCAAAGTGCCCGCAACATCAAAGCCGGCCTTTTCAAAGCGCTGGATGAAGCCATCGCTTGCAGCGTAAACCGGGATTCCCATCTCCTTTGCCAGATAGGCCTCGAAGTCCGGCTTCGTCTTCGTGACACCAATGAGCTCCATGTCGTCCTGCCTTGAGACGGCATAGGCGACGCGCTTCCCTATCGTCCCGTAGCCGTTCACACCCACGCGCACCTTCATGCTCCCACCGAAAGTTTTACAGCGGTAAAATACTTAAGCCTTGTTTTCACCGGCGGTGAAAGCAGCCTCTTCTCAGGAAGTCGGCTCAATGCCGAGGGGATTATAAGGGCCGCCGCCCAATTGAAGCCGGTGGTCGGGATGTTCGCGGAGATCCTCACGATAGGGGATGAACTCCTGACCGGGCACACGGTGGACAGCAACTCGGCCTTCATAGGCCAGAGGCTAACTGAGAGGGGCTACTGGGTCAGGAGAAAGACAACCGTCGGAGACGACGTGGAGGAGATAAAGGCAGCGGTTGGGGAGATACTCGCGAGAAAGCCGGAGGTTCTCGTCATAAGCGGCGGCCTCGGGCCGACCCACGACGACGTTACAATGCCGGCCGTTGCGGAGGCCCTCGGCAGGAAACTCGTCCTCTGCTCTCCCTGCCTTGAGGATATCAAAGCCTTCTACGAGCGGCTTTACAGGGAGGGCTACATAGACGACCCCTCTTTGAACGAAGGGCGGAGGAAAATGGCCTACCTTCCGGAGGGGGCGGAGCCCCTTGAGAACACTGAAGGGGCCGCACCCGGGGCATACATCGAGCACGAGGGCGTTAAGATCTTCGTTCTGCCGGGCATGCCCCGTGAGATGAAGGCGATGCTCGAAAGGGGAGTCCTCCCGAGGCTCGGGGAGAGGAGGTTCATCCAGAAGAAGCTATTGGCTGAGATAACGGACGAGAGCAAGCTCGCTCCGGTCCTCAGCGAGGCCGTTGAGAGGTTTAAAGTTAGGATACACTCCTCCCCCAAGGGGTTCGGGAAGTACATAGGCGTGATCATCTTCGCCGAGAGCGAGGAGGAAGCTGAGAAGGCGAAGGAGTTCATGGAGGCCAAGGGTGTGCGCTTTGAGGAGCCCTGAGGCGAAAAGCTGATAAGGGCAGAGGAGCAGGTAGGCCGTTGGCCAGGGGGCTGAATCCCATGATCCCGGTGGAAGTCGGACGGATCCTTGAGGAGATGAGGACTGAGAGAATACGCGGGGCGAGCTGGCTCGCAAGGAGGGGTGCAGAGGCCTACCTCCTCCTCTCCGAGATGCTGAGCGGGGACGAGCTCAGGAGGGCACTTGAGGAGATGAGGGAGAGGATCCCCGCGGTGAACCGAAGCATGGCGTCCCTCTACAACCTCGCACGGTTCATACCCGTTACCGGAGACCCGGAGTTTCTAAGGGCCAGGGCGGAGGAGTTCATCAGGCTCGTAGACGAGTCCAAGAGGGAGATAGGCAACATAGGGAGCGAGCTCATCGACGAAAACGAGGTAGTGATAACCCACTCCTTCTCCTCCGCTGTTCTTGAGATCCTGCTCACGGCCAGGAGGAAGGGGAAGCCCTTCAGGGTGATCCTAACGGAGAGCGCCCCCGACAACGAGGGCATCGCAATGGCCAGGGAGCTGGACGCTGCTGGGGTGCCCTTTGAGCTCATAACTGACGCCCAGCTCGGCGTCTTCGCGCGGAAGGCGACCCTTGCCCTCGTCGGGGCAGACAACGTAACCCGGGACGGCGCGGTGGTGAACAAGGCCGGCACTTATCTCTTAGCCCTGGCGTGCTACGACTCGGGCGTTCCCTTCTACGTCGCCGCGGAGAGCTTCAAACTCCACCCCGAGCTGGAGGCTAAGGACGTTGAGCTCGTTGAGAGGCCCTACTCAAGGAACGGTTACCCGGTCAGGAACCTCCTCTTCGACGTTACTCCCTGGAAATACGTGAGGGGTGTGATAACAGAACTCGGCATACTCGTCCCTCCAAAGGAGATATGAAGGCTAACCGAGGAGTTTGACGATCTCATCCCAGATTCTCTCGGCGAGCTCCCGCTTTCCCATCTTGGGGAGCCTTTTGACGAAGTTTCTCCCCACGAGGATGACCTCGTTTTCATCGCTCCCAAAGGCCCCGAGTGAGTTGGCCACCACCAAATCGCTTCCCGCCCTCTCAATCTGCCCCTTAGCGGCCTTTAGCAGATCCTCTCCCAGGGAGGTCTCGGCCTTGAAGCCGACTAAAAAGACATCCCCCTGGATCTTCTTAACGCGGTCTATTATCTTCGGCGTTGGCCTGAGCCTCAGGATGAGGGTTTTCCCGCTCTTTATCTTGGCGTCCGCTTTCCCATCAACCTGAAAGTCGCTGACGGCAGCAGCGAGAACCACAACATCGTATTTTCTGCTCCCGAGCTCGGACTCGACCGCTTTCAGCATATCCTCAACGGTCTCAACCTCGATCTGGTTCTCAACAAAGCTCTGCAAGCTCCCCCGCGTTCTTATCAGTGTGACCTCCGCGCCCCTGAAGTCCGCCTCCTCCGCCATGGCGACGCCCATCCTTCCGCTGCTCGCGTTGGTTATGTAGCGTATCGGGTCTATGTACTCCCTCGTCGCCCCCGCGGTTACGAGAACCCTTTTTCCCATCAAATCCTTTTTGTGGAGCTTTTTGATGACCCTGTAAACTATCTCGTCGGTTGAGGCCACCTTGGCTTTTCCCTCCTCAAACCTCGGGGAGATGAACTCGACGCCGAGCCTTTGGAGCTTGGCGATGTTCTCCCTTACGATTGGATGCTCGTACATGCTCGCGTGCATCGCGGGCGCTATCATCACGGGTGTGTGGGCGAAGGCCGTCGTAACGACCGTTGTAACGGGCGTATCGTCTATCCCGCAGGCTATCTTCCCTATGGTGTTGGCAGTCGCGGGGCAGACGAGTACCAGGTCAGCTTTGTCCGAGTGCTCTCCAGCCAGTTCAACGTGCTCTATGGAGCCGGTGAGCTCAGTCACAACAGGGTTTCCGGTGGCGAACTCCATGGCGTAGGGGTGGATTATCTTCTGCGCGTTCGGGCTCATGACGGCGTGGACTTCGGCGCCGTGCCTTATCAGCTCCCTCGCTAACTTAACGCACTCGACTGCCGCTACGCTACCCGATATCGCAAGGACTATCTTCTTCCCCACGAGCTTTCTACTCTTCCTCGCGTATATGAGCTCAACGTGATGCCTCATACTTCCTTCCCCCCTTTTCAAAGGGCTGAAGCCATGGGATCTCCCTCTCAAGAATGCTGAGCTGCTTTTCATCGAAGGTCATAGGATCAACCACAACGAGCAGGCTGGCCCCTTTGAGGAGCAACCTGTCCTTCAGGTTCGTGAGAAAGCGGAAGACGGAGTTGAAGCCGTTTTCGATTATGAGGTACTCGATTCCGTCGAGGATCACAACGGTTCCCGGCTCAACGCTGTCAACGAGCCTCTGGAGCAGCGGGGCAAGGGCACGCGGGTCTATCGTGTTCTCACCGTTCCTTGCAGGGGTTATCCAGATGTAGGGTATACCGGCTTCCGCGTAGTGAGAGGGCGTTCTCGTCACCGCGAGAACCTTGAACCCCTTGAGGATTGACTTGAGCTCCTCGTATTTGGGGGGTACGAGGAAGACACCGTTTATGGTCATCGAAGGCGTACCGCTGAGCTTCTTCGGGGAGGGAAGGGCCCTGCTGAGTATCTGAGCGGTTGTCCAGAGGTAGATGGCCCCCAAGAAGGCACCGAGGGCAATGAAAACGTCATCGAGAACCTTCATGAGGGGGGTTAGGATGATGTCGTTCAGGACGTTTATGAGGTAGCCGGTCCAGAATATGAAGAGGGAGAGCCTGATCCCGAACCATAGCCTCCTGCTGGTGTACTCCTCAATGTGCGGGCCGAGAATGTACACACTGTAGACCGCGAGCGTTACGGCCGAGAAGGCTGTTATCTCGGCGATGAGCTTCACTTCCCTATAGCCAATGCCAATCATTCACATCACGGCTTAGCTTCAACTCCATGGTGTATAAATTTTTTTCGATTGTCTATTACGGGCTTATAACAACCCTTGTCATGCCGTTCTCTCGGGTTATCCTCGTGTGATCCGGGTTTGAGAGACTGAAGGGCCCTATTGAGACCTTCAAAAGTGAGGATATTATCTCCTTCGGCGAATCCGAGCGCGTTAACAGCTGGACCTCATCGGGAACGCGGGGGTTTGTCTCAAAGTGCATGAGGACAACGATTGGGTACCTCTTCTCCCCGATGAGGGCGGACGTCAGAAAAGCCTGATCTAACTTTACAACAGCTCCCTCGGGCAGAATACTGACTTCGAGTGGCTCTTCTAAAGCACCCGCCATCTCCAAAAGCGTCTCTTCCAGTTCGATTTCCGGGACTAACACCCTCACGGCGAAGGCATTCCGGTGATCCTGGTAGAACACCCACCTTATGAGGGCTCCCCTCGTGAGGAAGACGTCCATTATATCGTTTAGAGAGCTGAAAGGAAGTTCAAAGTCAAGCTCTATCATTATTCCACCCCCACAATTGGAGATAGTCCCTTATTTTTTATTAGACTTTCGGAAGAAAAGGGGAAATAATCCCGGAGGGTCGGTTATTGGGAGCATCTTATTGGAGCGGCTTATTGAACCACGGGGTGCCGCCCGCTTGACATTATTAGGGACTTAAACTATATAAACTTTTCCCCAAGAATTGTGGTTTTTTCAATTTAATTTTGGAATTTTTTGATTCAACTGTAAATTTTCCAGAGAAGGGCCTCAGGCCTCTCTGACGGCGTCCTCCTCGAACCTGCTGACCTCCTCGGACGTGCCGAGCCAGACCACTATCGTCGGCTCAACGGTTATGAGGCCGTCCTTTATCATGGGCTTTATCTCACATATAGCCTTCTCTATCCTGTAACCCTTATCAACCACCTCCACTATAATCGGCAGATCCGCGGAAAGCCTCATTATGTCCGCGGAGTGCAGGCGGCTCTTCTTGCCGAAACCCGCGATGCCCCTGTAGACCGTGGCCCCAGCCATCCCCATGGCGCGCAGTTTTTCGAGTATGGCCTTGTAGAGGGGCCTGCCGTTCCACCGGTCGTTCTCCCCGATGTAGACCCTTAAGCGCAGCGTGTTCCAGTGCTCCACCTCAACCATGACCTCACCTCCTCGCCAGGATGAAGCCAGCGAAGATTAGGGCGATGGTTATTATAACGTTTGCCGCGATGTTCAGTGCCGCTATAAGGTATTCCCTCTCCATCAGAAGGGAGAAAGTCTCGTAGGAGAAGGTGGAGAAAGTGCTTAGAGCGCCGCAGAAGCCGGTGGCGAAAAAGGCCCTCCAGTCCGGCGGGACTTCGATCCCCCAGAAGAGAAGGCCGTAGATGTAACCAAGCAGAAAGCTCGCCGCGCTGTTCACGATCAGCGTTCCAACTGGGAAATCCCGATAAGCAGGGAGGAGACCCGAGATGTAGAACCTCCCGGCCGCGCCGAGGGAACCCCCGAGTGCCACGGCGAGAAGGAGCCTTGCGTTCATCTGATCACCATCGTACCTTGGTACGGGTCAGATGCTCAGGTAGTAGCGGATGAGCTCCTCCGCTTCACTCCAGTCCTTCTCCTCCAAGCCGAGGGTCTTCCTCAACCTCTTGTTCTCGGCTATCATCCCGGACAGCTGTATCGAGAGGTTCCTGTTGTCCTGCACGATGTAGTAGGTCTTGAACCTGAGGGGCGACCACTTGCCCTCGAGCTTGTAGACCTCCTCCTCCAGCCGGGACACTTCCTCGGAGAGGGACTTGAGCTCCCCGTCGCTGACGGCTGGCACGTCGATGCTCTCTGTCCTCGCCAGATCCAGCAGGAGGGCATCAAGTCGAAAGCCGTACTCCGAAAGCAGGGTCTCCAATCGCCTGAAGGACTCGTCGGGCATCTTTAGGACTACCTTTCTCCTGTCCCTCTTGGACCTCACGATTATCCTCATCCTCTCCCCCTCAGCATCCCTCTCAGTCTGTTGTTTTCCTTTCTGAGCTCCTCCCTTAGCTCCATAAAGGCCTTTCTATCTTCCCGGGCCTTTACATCGAACTCCGTGAGCTCTCTGTAACTTGACTCAAGCTCCGCCAGGCGCTTTGCGAGGGCTTCCCTCTTTGAGAGGAGCTCCTTGTAGAGTAGGTACCTGATGATCCTCTCAAGCGCCCCGTCGTCTCTGAGTATCGCCTCAACCTCCCCCTTCCTCTCCTTGAGGAGTTCGAGCTCATCGGGCCTTACAGAAACTTCAACAGTCTCCTCTTTTTTAAAGCTGAACACCTTCCATCACCCAGTGAAACAGCTGTCCTCTTCCCCTTGAGGGCCTCTATCGTCTCGGGGAGGGCCCAAGCGTTCTTCCCTGTCTCCTTAGAACGGTAGTCGTAGCTGTCTATGAACTCCGAAAGGGCCCTTTCAAGGGACCTGAGCTTCTTGAGGTGAACCTCCTTAAGTTCCGAGGTATCAATTCCCCTCTCTTTTAAAGCTTTGACTATGAGCCCGTAGTGCCTCTTACAGAAGATGGCAGGGGACTCCCGGTAGATCCTTGTGAACTCCTCCGGATGGGACGCGATTTCATCCACTACGTCCTTCTCCCTCTCCAGGGAGTGCCTGCATATCAGGCATTCACCATCTAAGTCCGCTTCCTGCTCGATTGACCTGATGAAGGTCGAGAGCATGTCGTCGTATATCACCGAGATGCCGAGGGGCCCGAGGAGGGGGTTTGAGTACGCTGTCTCGAAAAGCGCCCACGCGTGATAGGGGCAGAGGCCGAGGCTCTTCCTTATCTCTGCCCTAACATGGGGGCTGTTGACGTGTTCGTAGAGGATGTTCTCCATCTCCCTCTTCTCAAATTCCTTCAGCACGGAGCATACAGGACATCCATGCCCCTTGAAATGCTCCTTGAGTCTAACGGTAACCAGGCTCATGGTCTCGCCTACAGGTATTTTATCATCGCGTCAACGACGGCGACCGCACGGTACGTGTTCTGGAAGTTCGAGATGCCAAGCTCAAGGGAACGCCTGAAGCCTCCGTTCGGGTTCTGAAGCTGCCTTATGAAATGGATATGCCTCCTCGGGCAGTCCGGCAGCTGTCCTGAGAGTTCCAGTCCCCTCGCGCCATAGAATGTCGGCTCAAGGTAGGGTGGGAGACTGTAGGGAACCTCTGTAAAACCGCCCCAGTCACCGCAGAGCTCAACCCTCTTGAAGTGATCCGTTCTCGGGGGCCTGTACCCGAGGGCTCTGAGGCTGTAGAGGGCTTGATATGTCATCGTGGTCGTGGGGTCCCTCACCCCGTAGGCCGCTCCCTTCCGGTAGGCCATTACAAACTCCCTTATTCTCTCCCTCTCCTCGGTGTCAAAGCTCTCACCTATCGAACTGAAGGCCTTCACAACCCAGTAGGTGGCCTCTAAGGGGGTCGCCGTCCCGAACTCCTCGCTGCCGCCGAGGCCGACCGCAAACTTGCCCTCAAGGGGGTTGTACTTGGTGAAGACTATCTCCACGTGCTCCCTGGCGAGGTCGGGGGCACCGAGGATTGCCAGCCCCTCCAAAGCCATTGCTATTGCCACAACGGCGGTCTGGGGCTGGATGGCCTTCTCAAGGAACTCAACGGTTCTCTCCTTTTCAGGTATTTCTATGTTGAGGAGGTCGTAGGTTTTAACGGCGTAGTAAGTGTCGTTAACGTTTGTGTCGTCCAGCACGCTTACGAAGCAGTACCCCCCGTCCTCATGCCTCCTCTCGCCGATGTACTCAAGAACCCCTCCAATGGATATGAACCTGCCTATCTCCTCGAGCTTCGAGCCCATTCTACCGCCTCCCGCAGTAGAACAGGCGTCATCAGCCCGGAGGGCGCTTCGGGGTTTCTCCCCGGGTGGACGCCATCACCCATTGTAACTCGAGGGGAGAGTATTTTTAAGGATTGCGCCGGGAACCGTTAAAAAGGTGGGGCCTGAAACCCCTGTGGTGGTGGAATGGCAACCTTCCTTCCCTTCGGAGAGAGACCAAACAGGGAGGGCGTTGAGTACGTTAAAAGGCTCCTTGAGCGGGAGGGCCTGGTAGATGAGGCTAAGGTTATAAGCGCCGGAAACCTCAGGGCCCTGAGGGAAAAGCTGGTGGGTGACTGCTGTTACGTCGTTGGTGAGCACTTGGCAACCTACGCTATCTTAGACCTCCTCCGTCCGTCCTCGGTTATAAGCGTTGACGCCCACACAGACCTTATGCACGACTACCTCGACCACGGCTCCTGGCTCGCCTACGCCCTGGAGAACAACCCCAACCTAAGGGCCGCCGTTTTCGGGCCCGTCCTTATGATACCAACAACCCCGAGGACGCAGCTCTGGACGAGGCGGGTCAGGATCTTCCCGGCTCTCCAGAGGACGCGGAGAACTGGAAGGGGATGGAAGGCGTACACGAGCATCAGACCCTCACCGGCGCGGGCCATCTCAAAGGCCAAGGAGTACCTCGGGGAGGAGGTGTACCTCACCGTTGACATGGACGTTCTCAGACCTGAGTACGGGATAGCGCGCTTCCAGCACGGTGAGCTCGACCTCGACGAGCTCCTCGACCTCTTAGGCGGGATCCTTGAGAACTTCAGGGTAAGGGCCTTTGACATCGCAGAGATCTCAGCGAGAATAAAGCGCTCTAAAAAGGGAAAGAGAGCTGTTGTTGAGGTTTTCAGTCTGCTCAGGGAGGGAGTGGAATGAAAGGCCCTACAGAGGAGGAGATAAGGAACGTCATAATACCGCTGATGCTCTCGGGGGCTAAGATGCTCGACAGGCACTGCCCCAAATGCGGCTCCCCTCTCTTTGAGAAGGACGGGAGGGTCTTCTGCCCGGTTTGCGAGTACAGGGAAAAGAAGGGGAAGAACCGGGGGGAAGTTGATGCTATCCTCTTTGAAAAGCTTAACGAGCTCGCCGCCGGGCTCCCGGATGATGTGGGAGAACTGGAGAAACACTTAAGGGTCATGGGTATGATAATAGAATTGATAGAGAAGTACCGGAAACTGGAGGGAGCTAAATGAAGAGCCTGAAAGTCCTGAAGGCCATTGAAGAGGGCCCCAAGACTGTTGAAGAGATAGCTAAGGAAACGGGACTCGGGGCGGGTGAGGTCAAGAGATACCTCCTCCGCTTCCTTGAGCAGGGGAAAGTGGAGAGCTACCAGGAGGGGGAGAAGATCCTCTGGAAGATCAGGGAAAAGAGCGAGCTCGAAGAGGAGTTCAAATACGTTTGATTTTTCTTTTTCCTTAAAAAAGAAGGGAAAGGGGATCAGAGGGGCTTTGCCTTCTCCCAGTACTCGTTGAACTTTGCCTCGAAGAGGTTCCTTACCCTGAAGTCCCTGATCCAGATCTGGGTCTCGTAGTTGAAGTACCTGGCGGCCATGTCCTCGAGGGCGAAAAAGACTTCGTCGTCGCAGATGAGCATCGGGAGCTCAAACTTGTCGAGGACCCTGACCTCGATCTTGCCCTCCTTCGCGTAGTCGAGGAGCCTTGACGCCTTGAGCCTCGGGAGTATGTTCTCGGCCACTATGATCTTCACCTCTATGCCCCTGTTCACGGCCTCTAAGAGATCCTTCTCAAGGTTCACCGCTATGTAGCCGTCGTCGGCGAGGAGGACTTTCTCCTTGACGGTTTCGAACATCTCCTTGGTCTTCAGGGTTGCGTTCCTGATTCCGCGGACGACCCAGACCCTCTCAACACCATACTTGGGCATCTCCGTCTCTATGAGCGGGGTCATGAGTTCGAGGAGCTCCTCCTTGGCCTTCTTCTTGGCCTCCAGTTCCTCCTTGATGCGCTCCTGCCACTCTTCGATGAACTTTTCGAGGATGTTCTCGGGGTGAACCGGCCTGTACTTGTTGACCTTGCCTGGCTGGCTTATGGCGAAGCCCTTCTTCTCAAGGCTCCTGAGAACGTCGTAGGTTCTCGGTGCCGGAACCTCTGAGACGCTGGCCAACTCGGCCGGGGTCAAGACGCCGAAACCGACCAGTGCCACGTACGCCCTTGCCTCGTAGAGGTTCAACTCAAAGTGCTCCTGAAGGAGCTCAACCATCCTGTCCTTTACCATCTTACCACCACCTCATATCGGATATTAGTATTAGCGGGATACCCTATATAAATTTTTTCCTTATATGAAATAGTCGGTGGGCATGCAGTCAGCTAATGAACCGAATAACTTCCGGACTTCATACTCAATGTGCACGGCCATGCAACTACGTTACCATATGCTGATTATTAAACTTTACGGCCATAAAAACTCCAGTCTGAACTCAGGGTCGAAATCACAACCAAAGCGGCTTGATGTTTAAAAGGGGAGTGAGAAGGAATCAGCCATGGATCTGCCTTGTGATCTCCCCGTAAACATTCCTTAGAACGGCCTGGTAGTCTGCTTTGCCCTCTTCTATCCTGTCCATCGTTTCTTCAAGCTCCCTCGTGCGCTCCTCGCTCACAAGATCGCGGTACTTGCTTATCAGGTAGTGGTAGACCTTTATACCCTTCTCAGTCGGTACGAGCTTCTTCCTCCCGCGAGTCTCGATTACGTAGCCCCTCCTCAGGAGGGTCTCGACTATCTTTGCGTACGTTGAGGGCCTTCCTATCTTCCTCTCTTTCATCATGGCTATTATATCACCCTGCGTGTAGAGGGGAACCTTCGGGGCCTTCCACTTCTTCGCCTCAACGACCTTCAGCTTCGCTCCCTTCTCCATCCTCGGCATCCGCCTGAAGGGCGGATTCCGTAGCCTCGTCCAGCCGTCCTCGATGATCTCAACGTAGCCCTCTACTTCTGCCTTCGCAATGCCTGCGTTTATCACCGCCCTCTCGTAGAGTATCTTCGCCGAAACCATCTGGCTCGTCATAAAGCGTCTGAATATCATGTCATACAAGCGGTAGTGGTTCCTCGTCAGGTTCCTCGGGAGCTGGATTACTCCATCGCGGACGAGCTGCATCAGCCTTCCTGTGTCTATTGGCCTCGTCGGCCTTATCGCCTCGTGGGTTCCTTCTTCACCCCAGTGCCTTGGCTTAAAGTACTCCTCGCCTACCTCCTGGGTTATGTACTCCTTCGCTATCTCTATTCCGGTGCTGCTGACGTGAGTGCTGTCTGTGCGGTGATAGCTCGTCAGCCCCGCCTCGAACAGATCCTGAGCTAATCTCATCGTCTCGGGCGCTGAGAGCTTGAGGAAGGTTGATGCATCTTTGAGCATAGCATCGGTAGTGTATGGCGGCGCCGGGTTGAGCTCCCTCTCCTCAACTTGAACCTCCTCGACGGTGACCTCTTCGGGGGGCTCTACTTCCTTACCCCCCTTTCCTATCTCAACCGCAACCTGGAGACCGTTCTCAAGGGTCAGGCCAAGGAAGTAGGTCTCGCTCTCGCTGAACTCCTTATAGCGCTCGATTATCCAGCCCAAAACTGGCGTCTGGACCCTTCCGGCCGAGAGGTTGTACGTCTCAAAGACGCGCTGGAGTTCTTGGCTCAGCTCGAAGCCTATCCACCTGTCCTCTATCCTCCTGACTATCTGAGCCTCGACGCGGTTCTCGTTTACGTCCCTGGCTTCTTCAATGGCCCTTAGTATAGCCGGCCTCGTAACCTCGTGGAACTCCGTCCTCTTGATGTTCGGCGTGTAGGGGCTCAGAATGTTCCTTATGTCCCAGGCAATCTTCTCTCCCTCGGTATCCGGGTCGGTCGCTATGAGTATCTCATCAACTTCCTGCGCCAGTTCGCGCATCGCAACGACGTTCTCAAAGGCATCGCGCACGTTCGTGCTCCCACAGCGCGGGCAGACGCCTTTTTTCTCCCAGTCAACGAACTGGTGCCCGCAGTCCCGACAGCGTTTCACGGTATCGTAAACCGGTATGAACTTCAGGGTGTCTCCATTTCCCTCAACCATGACCCCGTGGTAGCCCTCGTTCGTCACGAGGTCGAACATGTGCCCTCCGCTGGCTAAAATCGTCAGCATCCTGTTCCCTATGCTCACCTCGTAGGCAACCAGATCGCCTATCCTCGTTTTGCTCGGCTGGCCGAAGAAGTTCGCTATCGTCCGGGCTTTGTTGGGGCTCTCAACGATCATAAGCGAGGACTTCACGAGATCTTTCACCCTGGCGCTTATCTTGCCCTCCATGACCAGCTTTACCTTCTCCCTGTCCCCGTCTATCTCCCTGAGCACCTCCTTGAGGTCGAGCTCCTCAAAGGGCACCATCCTGAACTCGGTGAAGCGCCAGCGCATCTGCCTTACCAAACCGTTGAAGACCTTCTCGTTGTCGATCAGGAGGACGCTTAGGCCCTTGGTTATCCCGCCGGCGAAGAGCCTGCTCGTTCTCCCCGTTGCTTGAATGTAGGTTCTCACGTCGGGGATCTCAATGTACCACTTCCCCCCTTCCTTCGTCAGGCTAACGAACGGATCCTCCGCTAACTTCCTCAAAACCTCCCCATCGTGGAGAACCCTCCTGAGAAACTCCACAAGCTCGCGGAAGACGTTGAGGACGTGGTTGTGGAACTCGTTCTCGATTGGGACGCCTTCGGCCAGGGCCTCCTCGATCTTCATCAGCTCGAACTGGGGGATGTTCCTTATGAGCCTTCTGAGCCTCGCATGAAGCCTCTCGGCCGTTTTTCTGTCCTCATCGCTCAGGAAGTCCATAACCTCGCTGAGGAGCCCTAAGGCCCGGTAGATGGTCGGCCTCTCAAGGTCTATGGAAAAGCGGAACTTGGGCACGCCCGTGAAGACGGCATAGCGTATGAGGTGCGGTAGGTCGAGCCCCCTGACGAGGGAGCCGTAGTAGGTCGCCGAGCCAACGAGGTAATCAGCCTCGCCGTTCTCAAAGCGCTCGATGGACTTCCTGTTCTTTGAGCTTACGAGTTCGACCTTAAATCCGCGCTCCCGGAGGTAGTTCACGAGCCCCTCCGCGTAGCCGAGCCCCTGGTCAGTGGGGACGAAGACAAGGCCGCCCCTTCCTAACATCGTTAGGAGCTCTTCCACGTGTTCTTTAACGTCCTTACTCGGCTTCAGATAGCTGTCAACGACGTTTCTGAGGGCGCTCCTCCCGCTTCCGACCTCAAAGCCGAGCAGCTCGCGGTAGAGCTTTATCCTGTCCCCCCTCGCACTCCCCGTGGCGGAGGCGATGATCATGATCCCTATGCCTCTCCCCGACTTAAACCCCTCGATCTCGCGCTGGAGCTTCTCTATTTGCTCGTTGAGCTCCTTAAGCCTCTCGTTTCTGTCCTCACTCCTTCCGTTCAGGTAGCGCGCCATCCCCTTCTTAAGCCTGATTATCTCCCAGGCCTTCTGTAGGGTTTCTTCGTTGAAGCCGAGCAAATAGAGGGAGCGGTCTATGTTCTTGCTCGCCTTCAGAAAAGCGTCAACGTCGTCCACGAACATGAAGTCGAAGTGCCTCCCCTTCAGCCTGTCGTCGAAGTTCCTCGCCAGCCACTGGGCGCTCGTTACAAGGATGTCGTACTCACCAGAGTCTATGAGGGCGAGCATCTCCTCTTTTTCCTTCTTCCTGAGGTTGCCGTGGTAATAGGCCAGCTTGACGTCGAGTCCGAGCCTCTCGCGCATCGCCCCTATCTTCTTAACCGTCTGGATGACGAGGGGGGTTGTGGGAACGACTATGTAGCTCTTCTTTCCCTTCTTTGCATGCCAGAGGCTCATGAACGCCCCAAAGGTGCTCTTGCCCATTCCGGTCGGGGCTATTATCGAGAAGCTCCTTCCCTTGAGGAGCCTCTTCACCCACGTCCTCTGGGCGCTCCAGAACCTGAAACCCGTTGCCCTCTCAAAGAGCCCCTCAACTTCTTTGAGCCCGCTTTCGAGGCGGTATATCTCCTCCCACTGCTTTAGGGTTCCGGCCTCTTTCAGGGTCCTCCTTACGGTCTCCACCAGTTCAAAATAGGAGTCGGCGTGAACGGGCTCGGAAAGGCAGGAAGTGCAGGGGTTCTTCGCGATGAGCCTCTCGTCTGAAATCCTGCCCGAACAGTTGGGGCACATCCCCCTGTAGAGAGCTTTCATGGCCCATCATCCCTTCATCAATCTCCTTTTAGTGAGCTCAATCCTGGATTTAAGCCTTTCTGTGAGCCGGTAATCCGGGAATGTTAGGGCGTATTCTTCAAAAAGCGCCTCTATCTTAGCGATGCCCGATGGGTCTCCAGTTTTCTCCGCGAGCTCAAGGGCCTCTAAGAAAAGGCGCGCGCTTTCGCTGCCGCTCTCATCGCTCTCCAGCTTGGCCTTCAGCTCCAGGAGAACCGTCCTGAGGCCGAGCTCCGGGACGCTCTTCAGCATCTCGATGGCGCAGGCTTCAGGCGCCTCAATCCCCGCACACTCGAAGTAGAACCCCCTTCTGAATGCCTCAAGAACGGCCTCAACGTGCTCGCAGTCCCCGCCCTTCGGACAGGTGCAGATGGACGAACCGCCGGAGAGGTCTACCTCCTGAAAATAGGGATAGCCGTCCAGCACCTTTCCAAAGAGCCTGTCCCCTTTTTTAACGACCCAGAGAACCCTCCCTAAGGAGTACAGGAGTCCGCCGTCCATGGGCATCACGGAAAGGGTAAAAATCAGAGCTCAAGGCTGAGCTTCCTAACTATCGGATCCCTTGCCTCCTCGGGGCTGATCTCCTCTATCCCCTCGATCCAGATTTTGTTCCTTGGAACCCTGTGCTTGCTGCCGACCTCAGAGTAAACGAGCTCGGTGACGTCCTCTACCCTAAGTCCCCTGTACTCCTTTGTGAACCTCTCCTTCTTTCCGTTCCTCTCAAAGACGCCTTTAACGCGGAAGACCTTAACCTCCATCATCAACACCTCCGGTTCAGTCAAGGAAGCCCAAGGCCTCTTCGATCTTAACCATCTCGGGGCCCGTTGTCGGGTTCCCCACTACGACGCCGTTGGAGTTGGCGAGCATGCACGACCCGACGAATGGAACCCCCATGTTGGCGGTCCCGACGTAGATTTTAACCCCGAAGAGATCCCTCAGCCACTCGATCTCCTCGTCGGTGGCCTCCGGGTGGACTATGCCCCCCCTGTTCGTAACGACCCCCACACTGCCCACCGCGTGATAGTCGCCTATCATCCCCCTCTCGACCTCGACGCCTAAGATGCCTTCGAGCTCGTCCGCCTCCTCGCGGCTGAACTTAACGCTCACAAGGGCTGCCCGGTCGTTGCTGAGTATCAGGTTCCCGAGGGCGGTCAGCCTGCTCCTGAATGGTACCACCTCCATGTCGATGCCGAGCTCTTCAAGCGACCGCTTTATGCCCTCCAACTCGGTGTCCCAGATGTACCAGGGTACGATGATCGCGTTGGAATTGCCGGCGGCGAATATCCCGATTATGCGGGACTTCATCACGCTCGTCTCAACCGAGGGAACCTTCAGGACTTCCCGGATGACCGAGAGCTTTCTCTCTTCCAGGCCCTCCCTGATGAGCACTACTCTGTCCGTTGCGAGGCCGTATACGCCGAGGTATGGGGAATTCTCAAAATCGAGCCGTTCTATGTGCATCTCGTCACCTCATCGGTAAGAATCAAGCGAGGGAGACCTTCGCTATCCTCCTTCCCTCCTCCTCTTCAACGGTCACTTTGACGCGGAGCTTGTTTGGGGGCTTCTCTATTCCCCTCCCCCATATCTTCTCGTTTACGTCGGTTCCTATGATGATCTTATCAGCCTTGGCGTGCCTTCTTATCCACTCGCGGACGAAGTGGGCTGCCCTGGGGGCCCTCTTCCACCTCGGAACCCTCTTCTTTACCTTCCTTATCGGGATAACGAACACGACTTCCTGACCGACTTTTATGGGCATACTCACCACCTCACTCCTTGAGCTTGGTTCTCCTCCACATTCTCCGCTTCGGGTGCGTCATAACCTTCCTGTTGGTTCTGACTATAACCCAGACGGGAATGCGCCTGTTCTGCTTGTTGGCCTTCGCTAACCTGAGCTTCTTTGCGAGCGCCTTGTTCCTTGCCATGTTAACACCTCCTCAATCAGCAGGAATGCCTAAGGTTCCTTCCGCCACCCTTTTTTAAGCTTTTTCGTGGGGCGTATCAGTTGTCGTACAGCCCACTGCGCCCTCGAACCGGGCTTTGCGGAGACAGCCTATACCATGGAATGAGCCTACTGGGAGCCCTTGGCTCGTTTTCTGCCCGCTCTGCACCCTATTCCCCCGAATTGACTGTTATGGGAAAAAGGTGAAGGGGACTGCCCTCCCCCATTTCTCCCGCGGAGGATATGGAGGATCAGAATATCAGGGGAGCGCGGTACTCGCCCCAAACCTCCCTAAGGACATCGGTGACCTCTCCGAGCGTGGCTAAGTGGCGGTGGGCCTCGATGATGTAGGGAATAAGGTTCTCGTCCTCGGTTTCGGCGGCCTTCCTGAGCTTATCCAAGGCTTCCTCGACCTTCCTGCTATCGCGTTCGCTCCTCAGTTTCTTAAGACGCTCGATCTGCTTCTCCCTTATGCTCGGGTCGACCTTGAGTATGTCCACGTCCAGGGGCTCCTCTGCGACGAACTCGTTGACGCCGACGATGATGCGCTTCTTCTCCTCAACCTCCTTCTGGTACTTGTAAGCGGCGTCGGCTATCTCCTTCTGGATGTAGCCCCGCTCTATGGCGCGCATCATGCCCCCCATCTTCTGGATCTTCTCGATGTACTTCAAAGCCTCCTCGTAGATGTGATCTGTCAGCCACTCGATGTAGTAGCTCCCACCGAGGGGATCGACGGTGTCGGTGACGCCGCTCTCGTAGGCGATGATCTGCTGCGTCCTCAGGGCTATCCTGACGCTCTTCTCCGTCGGGAGGCTCAGCGCCTCGTCATAGCTGTTTGTGTGCAGGCTCTGGGTTCCACCGAGAACTGCCGCGAGGGCCTGGATTGCAACGCGGACTATGTTGTTCTCCGGCTGCTGGGCCGTAAGCGTTGAGCCGGCGGTCTGGGTGTGGAAGCGGAGGAGCATCGAGCGCGGGTTCTTGGCGTTGAACCACTCCCTCATTATGTAGGCCCAGAGCCTTCTCGCGGCCCTGAACTTGGCTATTTCCTCCAGGAAGTTGTTGTGGGCGTTAAAGAAGAAGCTGAGCCTCGGGGCGAACTTGTCGACGTCCATTCCTCTCTCTATGACAGCCCTGACGTACTCTATCCCGTCCGCTAAGGTGAATGCAACTTCTTGAACGGCGTTGGCACCGGCCTCGCGGATGTGGTAGCCGCTTATGCTTATCGAGTTCCACTTGGGGACGTTCTCGGCGCAGTACATGATTATGTCGGTGGTAAGCCTCATGCTCGGCCCGGGGGGGAATATGTAGGTGCCCCTGGCTATGTACTCCTTGAGGATGTCGTTTTGAACCGTACCGCGGAGCTTCTCGGGGGTAACTCCCTGCTCCTCGGCGACGAGGATGTACATGGCGAGCAGGTTTGCCGCCGTGGAGTTGATGGTCATTGAGGTGGAAACCTTGTCGAGCGGAATACCGTCGAAGAGGATTTTCATATCCCAGAGCGAATCTATTGCAACGCCGACCTTGCCGACCTCTCCCTCCGCCATCGGGTGGTCGGAGTCGTAGCCTATCTGGGTGGGCAGATCAAAGGCGACGCTCAGTCCCGTCTGCCCCTGGCTGAGGAGGTACTTGTAGCGTCTGTTGCTCTCTTCAGCGGTCCCGAAGCCCGCGTACTGCCTCATCGTCCAGAACCTTCCCCTGTACATGGTCGCGTAAACTCCCCTCGTAAATGGGTACTCACCGGGGAAGCCGAGCTTCTCAAGGTAGTCCCAGTCCTCACCGAGGTCAGCGGGGGTGTAAATGCGCTTTATCTCGAAGCCGTCGTCAGTCATGAACTTCTCCTTTCTCTCCGGGCGCCTCTCTATGAACTTCTTAACGGTGGTCTCATCCCAGCGCCTCTCCTCCTCCCTGATCTTCGCGAGCTTTTCCCTATCAAAGGTCACAACCATCACCTCTCTCTATTTGGGCCCCGAACTATAAAAAGCTTTTACATAATGAAAGGTCGGGTTTGATGTTGGATAAATTGTCCATCAGTCCGGAAAGTCGCGCCTCACGAGGATGGCCCACGCAGGAAAGAGCAACACGGGGATCAAAACGGAGAGGGCGATGGCAGAATGGGATGGAACCCCCCTGAAGCGGGAGAGGTCAATCCTATCGAAACCGGCCTTGAGGAGGACTGCCGTCTGATAGGGGAGTGTGTAGCGTTCAGCATTCTGGAGGTAGGGTATCTGTGGGACGAGGAACTGGAAGATGAAGGCTACTCCAAACGTCGTTAGCGAAGCATAGAGCGGCCTGTTGATCAAGACGGAGACGAGCATCGAGAGCGCCCCGAGAAGCCCCAATATAAGGACGCTTACACCGAGGACGATGAGCAGATCGGGGAGGTCCCTCCAGAGACCGCTGAGGCCGGTTTTGTAGACAAGAGGGTTGTAAAGCCAGATAACTGTGTAGGGGACGCCGAAGAGGAGTGTGAGGACTGAGATGCCGGCCAGGAATTTTGCGGCTATGAGCGTGCTCAGCCTGAGAGGTTTCGCCAAGAGCAGTCTTATAGTTCCCCTCTCCACCTCGCTCGCAAGGAGGTCGCACATTATGATTATTGCTATGAGCTGGCCTATTATCCCAAGCCAGTAGTTGGAGAGCAGGTCGAGCATTAGGGCCTCAAAGGACTTCAGCATCGGACCGATGCCTTCACCGGAGGGACTCGGGTTCAGGAGGTATATGAGCGACGGGAAGAAGGTCACGGCAAAGAGAATCTTGAACCTCTTAGATCGGAGGAGCCTCCTCGAGTCGCTTTCGAACACCACCCAGAGGCCCGTTTCAAAGGGAGACTTCATTCCTCCCACCCCACGTTGAAGCGCTCCATCAGGATCCTCTCCAGCGGACTTGTGTGGGGCTTGAAGAGTCTGAGGGCGAGCTTTTCAGCAGCTATAAACGCGGGGACTTCAAAGAAGAACCGCTCCAAGAACCTCTCGTCGAGCTTAACCCGCAGAACGCCCTCCTCTTCCCACGCTTCCCTGACGTAAACCTTGTCCCGGAGAAAGGCCAAGAGCTTTTCGTTGTCCGAAACAAGTACATCGTAGTCAGTGCTCTCGATCTTGGCCAAATCTCTCATCCTGCCCTGCTCAACGAGCTGACCGTCCTTTATCAAGCCAACGTAGTTGCACGTCCTCTCGACCTCGCTCACTATGTGGGAGCTCATGAACACCGTCTTGCCCTCCTTGGCGAGCTCAAGGATCTTCCCAATGAACTCTATCCTACCGAGGGGGTCGAGGTTGCTGGTTGGCTCGTCTAAGATGAGAAGCTCTGGATCACCGAGGAGGGAGGCGGCGAATATGGTTCTCTGCCTCTGCCCGCTTGAAAGCTCCCTAATTCTGTTGAACGCGAGCCTTCCAACACCCGTGTAAGCCATGAGGCTCCTCGCCTGCTTTACTGCCTCCGCCTTCGGAAGCCCGAGGAGGCGCCCCATGTAGGTAAGAAACTCGAAGATGGTCATGTCCTCGTAGGCTATTGGCTTCTCCGGCATGTAGCCGACTCTTCCCATGATCCCAATCCTCTCGCGCGGCATCTCCATGTCAAAGATTTTTATCTCGCCGTAGGTGGGTTTCAACGCACCGGTGAGCATTTTTATGGTGGTGGTCTTTCCAGCTCCATTTGGTCCAAGTAAGCCGTAGACGGCCCCCTTGGGAACCCTAAGATCGAGGTGGTAAACGACGTTTCTCCTGCCGAAGAATTTCGTTAGTTCCCGGGTCTTCATAATGTAGGTTCCCATCTTAACACCAAGAGGTCTATCGAAACGCTGGTAATTAAGGGTTTCGGGGATAACTTATTATCCACCATGAAAAATCCCCTGTGATGATAATAGGAAACGTAGGTCTCGACAGCTCCTCAAGGGTTGCATTCCAAAGCCACGCCCACGCCGATCATTTCGTTAGTGGAGAAACAATATTCGCGACCAAGGCGACGAAGTTCCTCAGTCACCTGAGAAAGGGCGGTTTCTACAGAACAGTCGAGTTTGGGGAGGAGTTTTACATCGGGGACTTCAGGGCGAGGCTCTATCCAGCCGGCCACATGCTCGGCTCCTCCGGAATAAAGCTCTGGCTTGAGAACGGAACGCTCTTCTACACGGGCGACACGAAGTGGTTCAAGCTCAGGACTGCTGAGAAGAGCAGGTTCCCAAGGGCGGACTTCCTGGTGATCGAGGCGACCTTTGGGATCCCGAGCTTTACCTTTCCATCCCCGCGGGAAGCCGAGAAGAAGCTCATTGCCTTCGTCGAGGAGGCCCTCGATAGGGGGAAGAGGCCCGTCCTCTACGTCAACCAGACGGGGAAGGCCCAGGAGGTCATGAAGGTACTCGACGTCCACGGCTACACAGTTAAGCCGAGCGGAAGGATGCTGAAGGTCGCGAGGGTCTACTCCAAGTTCGGGATCGATTTCGGGAACATCTCAAGGAACGGCGACGTTGTCCTGCGCTCCTACCGCTCGCCGGAGGTGGGGAACTCGCTCTCACCCTGGGAGCTGACAGTTTCTGGCTTCGGGGAGCTCAAGCTCAGCAACCACGCCGACTTCTGGGAGCTTATGAAAATAGTCGAGAGGGTTAGGCCCGAGAGGGTGTTCACGGTCTACGGTTTTGCAAGGGAGTTCGCAAGGGCACTGAGGGGATTAGGATACGAGGCCACTGCCATTTCGCCAAACAGCGTGCTGAGGTTACCCTGAAGAGTGTCGAAAATATTGCTGAAATCTAAGTCTATTCTCGTAAAATTTTCAAAATATCTTGGGAAAACCTAATAAACATCGAGAGAGTAGTGTGGAGTTGGAGCCCTCCCGGAGCACTAAAGGAAGGGCGGTGCCCAACCGCAGCGGTAGGGAGGTGATAGCCGGGGGTGGTGCAATGGAAACCCTCAGGAGAAGACCGAAGTGGGTTACCGGACTCAGGCCAAAGCTGGAGGAGGTGATGGCCGGAGGAAGAAAGGGGATCCTCATAGGACGGGCTAAAATCCTCCGGGATATGGTGCAGGTGACTAAAGTCAGCGTTGTGAAGGCCAGCGTTAAGAGGCCGAGTGTTGACGTCGAGGGGAACCTCGTCGAGTTCGCGTACCCCCTGAAGGGCACCGAGAGCGTTGACGACGTCTACTACGGCCTGATGAAGGTTTTGAGCAATGTTTAACCTTTTTCTTTGCGTTTTTTCTGCGTTCTGAGCGCCCTTTGCAGTGCTTTTAAAGATCCCCTGATGTACATTTTATGACACAAAGATTTTTAAGCTCCTCTGTTTTAATAACTATTGGTAACCAAAAGGGGGTGAGAGCATGGTCTGGAGGAGGGACCGCTACTGGGACCCCTTTGACCTGATGAGGGAGATTCAGGATGAGATCGACGCCATATTCAGAGACGTAATGCGCGGGCCGAGGCTCTGGAGCTGGCATGGCCCAGGAGAGCGCTTTGAAACTGCAGGGAACTGGAGGGAGCCCTTTGCAGACATCTTCGACCGCGGCGACAGGTTCGTCATAACCGTCGAGCTCCCCGGAGTCCGCAAGGAGGACATCAAGCTCCGCGTCACTGAGGACACGGTCTACATAGAGGCCCAGATAAGGCGCGAGAAGGAGCTTGAGGAGGAGGGGGCTCTGAGGATCGAGCGCTACTACAGCGGCTACCGCAGGGTCATCCAGCTTCCGGAGGCGGTCGTTCCAGAGAAGGCCAAGGCCCGCTACAACAACGGCGTCCTCGAAATCGAGCTCCCGAAGAAGAACCCCTCAAAGCCCGAGAAGGAGGGTTTTGAGGTCAAGATTGAGTGATCTGCCCTCTTTTTTAATTTCCCGAGGGGTTGGCTTCAATTACGGTAACCGATCACGAAAAGTTTGGAGGTGGTGAGGAATGAGTGAGAAGAGGGAGATTAAACTTAAGGTCGCTTCCGCTTACCAGCGCGACGTTGGTAGGGGAATAGTTAGGATCGACAGGAGGGCGATGCGCGAGATAGGCGTCCAGACAGGGGATATAGTTGAGATCATAGGCACCAAGAACACGGCCGCTGTCGTCTGGCCGGCCTACCCGGAGGACGAGGGACTGGGCATAATACGGATGGACGGGACCATAAGGAAGAACGCCGGTGTTAGCCTCGGAGACGAGGTGACCCTGAGGAAGGCCGAGGTTAAGGAGGCCAGGAGGGTCATCGTTGCACCCACAGAGCCGATACGCTTTGGAGGAGATTTCGTCGAGTGGCTCCACAACAGGCTCGTCGGAAGGCCCGTGGTCAGGGGGGACTACGTCAAGGTCGGCATACTCGGCCAGGAGCTGACCTTCGTGGTAACCGCGACCACTCCGGCTGGCATAGTCCAGATAACCGACTTCACAGACTTCCAGATAAGCGAGAAGCCAGTTAAAGAGGTAGCCAAGACAACCGCCCTTGGCGTCACCTACGAGGACATAGGCGGCCTAAAGGACGTCATCCAGAAGATAAGGGAGATGATTGAGCTCCCGCTCAAACATCCGGAGATATTCGAGAAGCTCGGCATAGAACCGCCGAAGGGAGTCCTCCTCTACGGCCCGCCCGGAACAGGTAAGACCCTACTCGCGAAGGCGGTCGCGAACGAGGCAAACGCGCACTTCATAGCCATAAACGGACCCGAGATAATGAGCAAGTTCTACGGGGAGAGCGAAGAACGCCTGAGGGAGGTCTTCAAAGAGGCAGAGGAGAACGCGCCGAGCATAATCTTCATTGACGAGATAGACGCGATAGCCCCCAAGAGGGAGGAGGTTGTGGGGGAGGTCGAGAAGCGCGTCGTCTCGCAACTGCTCACCCTGATGGACGGCCTCA